>JASFRG010000043.1:0-29332 GCA_050115035.1 Anaerolineales bacterium
CGTCCTGGCTCGATCAGATCGAGATCTGGTTCAGTGTCTTGCAGCGCAAACTCTTGAGCCCGAATCACTTTCACAGCACCAACGAGTTGGTACATTCGATTATGGAGTTTATAAGGTGCGAAAACCTTTCGCCAAAGCCGATCCGCTGGACTTATACCGTTGCCAAGCTAGAAGCGAAACTCGGAACATTATAACGAAAAGCTGTACTAAGTGCTCCAAAGGTAAACCAACTAAAAAGAAAATTAACGAATTGCAATATGCTGGATGAGGAGCCAAATCCTATATGGATGAACCCGTACGAAGAAGGAGTAAGTATGAAAGTGATTGCCCCGAAACCGAATGAAATAAGGCTCGCTATCAGAACTGGACGCGGTGGTAAATTTGTGAGTTGATAAGCCAGTCTATCGAATTCCTCTTCGCTGACAAGGATAGATTCTCGAAAAGTTTGCAGTTTTTTCATCGCCCAATTGTCTAGGTAATGAACGAGTGCAACGAAAAAGATGCCTGTGAGTGACATAACCACATCTGTTTTGTTGATTTGCCCAACGGGGAAAGTGCCATCCTGCCATCGGAGAAGAATTAATGCAATAAAAAATATAAACCACACGAGAAGATAGACGATCACAAATGGAATTCGTGTCTTGTCAACCGCGGCGGCTATTCGGTCAATCCAGCTTATTGTATATGGCAATTGCGTGTCCTTGTTACCTTGTTTGTATTTGGTCATATTTTTCCTCCTTTTGAACTTTCATTGTTCAACCAATTTATCTGTCCTCAATTCTTCTAATGTTTCGCTTCCAGCGGAAAACATTGTTACTTCAATTTGTCTCTGCGTTAACCTTAATGCCTCAATCGCTTTTTCAGTTGAAACTGCAGCAGCCTTCAAAAAGTTTCCAGCCATTCCACCTATGGATGCGCCCAGTGCCACACACTTGGCGATGTCGAGGCCATCTTTCAGTCCGCCGCTGGCGAAGATCGTCATCTCGGGGAGAATACGTTTTACGTTCAAGATTGACTCCGCGGTGGGGATGCCCCAGCCGACAAAGGTCGCGGCAAGTTTACGTGTGAAATCATCCGGTGCGCGGTGCATCTCGACTTGCGACCAACTTGTCCCGCCCGCGCCGGCCACGTCGATGGCGGAGACGCCACAATCAGCTAAAAGCTTTGCGGTGCGCTCAGAGATACCCCACCCGACTTCTTTGGCGATGACTGGCACCTCCAGCTTTTTACATATCCCTTCTATCTTTTTGACTAATCCTGCAAAATTGGTATCGCCCGCATCCTGGACAGCTTCCTGCAAAGGGTTCAGGTGCAGGATGAGCGCATCCGCCTGGATCATGTCCACGGCGCGGCGGCATTCGTCGATGCTGTAACCATAATTAAGTTGCACGGCCCCCAGGTTGGCGAACAGCAAAATGTTGAGCGCAGCTTTACGGGCAATGGCGAAAGTGGGAGTTTGTTCAGGGTGTTCAAGCGCAGCGCGCTGGCTGCCGACTCCCATGGCTACGCCGACTTCCTGCGCAGCTTCGGCCAGTCGCTGGTTGATCTGGCCGGCTTCCTCCGTCCCGCCAGTCATGGAACTGATCAGGATAGGAGCGGCCAGTTGTACCCCGAACAAGCTCAGGCTGGTGTCGATGCGTTCCAGGTCCAGTTCCGGCAGCGCCTCGTGGGTGAAGTGATAATGTTCAAGGCCGGTGGTCAACGCAGAACGGACATCCTGCTCGAGATTAATCTTGATGTGGTCTGCTTTTCGCTGGTCAATTGGGGCCGGTTCGGGCGAAACTTTTGTCATGGGGTAGTGTTCCTGTCTGTGAGTCCTCGCAAGAGGAGGAATGGTTGGCTTGACATGCGCCTCAGAAAGGTTACAATAAGCCAGCCAAAACTGTTGAAATCAATTCAGGAGGATCATATGTCTGATACGTATGCTGATGTGAAAGAAATTATTGTAGATTTGCTCGGTGTCGATGAGAGCAAGGTGACCATGGAAGCCAGTTTCCGCGATGATCTGGAAGCCGATTCGCTCGACCTGGTCGAGTTGATCATGGCTTTCGAGGACAAGTTCGGCGCGGAGATCTCGGACGAAGACGCCCAGTCTATCACAACTGTCGGTGGAGCGGTCAAGTACATCGACGATCACAAATAATCATTAAGTGATTATAACCGTAGAGCCGCTCTCTTTCGCAGAGGGCGGCTCATATGTTTAAAAGTCTTACAGGTTGTTTAGTCTGACAAGTCTGACATGTTGGACTTGTCAGACCATTTGGAATTGGTGATCTACTTAAGAAGGGTTGGGATTTCCTCTGGATGCTTTGCCACGCGTACGCCGGCATCCTCAAGCGCAGCAATCTTGTCTGCGGCCGTGCCTGCCCCACCTTCGATGATCGCGCCTGCGTGCCCCATGCGTTTTCCGGGAGGCGCGGTTTGCCCGGCAATAAAGCTGGCTACTGGCTTGGTCATTTTGGTCTTTATATAATCAGCAGCCTTTTCCTCATCTGTGCCACCGATCTCGCCGATCATGATGACTTTTTCGGTGCTCGGATCGTGCTCGAACATTTTCAATACATCAATGAAACTGGTGCCGTTGACGGGGTCGCCACCGATGCCCACACAGGTCGAAGCGCCCATATCCAGGTTCTTCATCGCATATAACACTTCATAGGTCAGGGTGCCGGAACGCGAGACAACGCCTACGTTGCCGGGAATAGCGATGTTCCCGGGGATGATGCCCACTTTCGACTCGCCCGGAGTCAGCATACCAGGACAGTTGGGTCCGACTAGCCGCGCGCCTTTCTGGTCCAGATAATTGCGCACACGCATCATATCCTGAACGGGGACACCTTCGGTGATACAAACGATCAGCGGAATGCCTGCATCTGCTGCTTCGAACATGGCATCAGCTGCGAAACGCGCCGGGACGAAAATGACCGAGGTGTTTGCTCCCGTTGCTTCAACTGCAATCTTGACCGAATCGAAGACCGGTACTTTACCGTCCAGCACCCACTCGCCACCTTTACCAGGTGTCACGCCTGCAACAATGTTAGTCCCGTATTCGACCATCTGGGTGGTGTGGAAGAGCCCTTCGTTGCCTGTAATGCCTTGGACTAATAGGCGGGTGTTTTTGTTGATAAGTACGCTCATAGCTAGGCTCCTTTGGCTGCCGCAACGGCTTTTTGTGCGGCGTCGGCTAATGTTTCAGCCGTGATCATGTCCGCATCTGTCAGCAAGGCGCGGCCCTCTTCTGCGTTGGTGCCTACCAGGCGGACAACCATTGGCACATCAGGCTTGACTTCTTCCATCGCAGCTAGGATGCCTTTGGCAACTTCATCACAGCGTGTGATGCCGCCAAAGATGTTGTACAGTACCGCTTTGACATTCGGGTCAGACAAGATGATGCGCATGGCCGCGGCCACTTTATCCGCGCCCGCGCCGCCGCCAATATCCAGGAAGTTGGCCGGTTCGCCGCCGAACAGCTTGATGACGTCCATGCTGGTCATTGCCAATCCGGCGCCATTGACCATGCAGCCGATATTCCCATCCAGCTTGATGAAGGATAAGCCATACTTTCGCGCCTCGGTTTCGGAGGGGGCTTCCTCGTCGATGTCGCGCATTTCGGCCAGGTCCGGGTGGCGGAAGAGCGCGTTGTCGTCGACTAGCATCTTGCCATCCAGTGCCAATAAGCGTTTGTCTTTGGTAATAACTAATGGATTGATTTCTGCTAGGGTTGCATCTGAGGCTTTATAAGCTTGCCACAGACCGTTGGTGATTTTCCCGAACTCGCGCCAGTAATCGCGCGGCAAGTCGATGAAGGCAGCGATGTCTCGGGATTGGTAGTCACGCAGTCCCAGCAGTGGATCGATGTGCTCGCGGATGATTTTCTCGGGTGTCGTTGCGGCCACTTCTTCGATATCGACACCACCTGCCGCAGAGGCTATCATGGCCGGTTTCCTAGCGGAGCGGTCATTGGTGATACCAAGATAAATTTCCTGCTCGATGGCGGCAGCTTCGTCGATGAGAACTTTGCGTACAGGTAAACCTTTGATTTCCATCGCCAGGATTTGGGTCGCAAGTTGCTCGGCTTCAGAGGCACCGTTTGCTACCTTGATCCCACCAGCCTTACCGCGTCCGCCTACCAACACTTGCGATTTGACAACGACGCGGCCTCCCAATTCGTCGGCGATCTGTCTCGCCTCGCTTGCGGTAGACGCAACGCGTCCCTTGGGTATCGGGACGCCATACTTGGAAAATATCTGTTTCGATTGATATTCGTGGAGTTTCATGAACTCTCCCTTGAGTTTAGATTAGCAGAGCGATTATACCATTTTGGGAAGTAGCTAAAAAAATCAGCCCGGTAGTGTCTAGCCCGTCGACAAGGACGGGAACTACCGGGCTTACAAAGTAAAATAATTACCTTTACTGGCTGGGCAAAGTAAATCTCATCACACGATTGAACTCGCCGTCAGTTACCCAGACATGGCCTTCCCCATCCACAGCGATACCGGAAGCCAGCCCAAAGGTTGTGGGTGATTCGCCGAAGTCACCCCAGGTGCGCACCACATCGCCCTCGGCCGTGAATTCGATCACGCGGTAAAGTTCTGGATCGGTTATGAAAACGTGCCCTTCTTCGTTCACAGCGATGAACGGTTTGTTCTCCAGCGACTGCCCATACCAGCCGAAAACGTCCCATTGGCGTTGTGGGGTGAAAAAGGATTTATCAGCCGACGGTTCAAATGTTTGAATGCGCTGATTCCAGGTGTCGGTGACATACACGATTCCATCCGCGTCAACGGCAACACCAACAGGTTCATCAAATTGACCCGGATCGAGTCCCGCGCTTCCAAACTCGGACAGAAAATTCCCATCCGCATCGAACACGACGATACGCTTGTTTCCGGTATCAGCCACATACACATTGCCCTCGGTATCTACCGCTAACCCACGCGGACCCCAGAAACCGTACTGCTGATCGGCCTGGCCATACTGGCCCCAGGTTGTGATCGGCCGTCCATCTGCGGTGAATTTTTGAATGCGGTGGTTCCAGGTATCACTTACGTAGACAGAGCCATCTGGGCCTACAGCGATCCCCCAGGGTTCGTTGAAACTGCCTACCGGCGCGGGCTCACTTACTCCATCAGCGAAGGATCCCCAAGTTTGCAGTGTACGACCATCTGTATCAAGATGCACAATGCGATGATTCTTTGAATCGGCTACATATAGCGTTCCATCTGGGGCAAATGCTAACGAGCGGGGTCCGTTAAAAGTGGGGGGTTCGGCATTGACCATATCCAGAATTGTGTCCGCCGCAAGGACAACATTCTTCCCCTCGGTCGGATCTACGATGTCAACCGTCTCTACCGGCACGGCGCCGTAATTCCAGATCTGGGCAGCGATATCTTTGCGAATGTACAGGCGCATCTGGTCGGAAGGCTGCCAGGTCGTTGGCGTCAGATCGGTGTGGCCGGTAGCGGAAGCGTATTTGGTGTAGTTTCGATCAAGCCAGATATCCCAGATACCATTGCGGATTTGCTTGTTACTTAGTGCGTTTGCAATACGCTCTTTTGTCAACCCGAAGTAATCCTGGTTTGGCCACCACATGCGAATATAGTCAAAACGGTAATAACTTGGTCCAAGCGCAGGTTCAATTTTGTCAAAGTTTTTAGCGTCCACCACCACGAAAACAGAATCACGCAAACCGCGTGTCGGTTGATCAAAAGAACGTTGATTAGTGTAATCCCGCAGGTACCACACGAACGGCCAGGAAACGCCTGTATCCGGTGCGCTGGCATCGTAGGAGAGTGCCAGGTCCATGCCGCCTGTGGTGCGTTGAGAGATTTCTCTAGCCTGTGCCATAACCTGTTTGATTCCTGTTGCACCATGAGCATAGACCAGATATTCCTCAGCACTGTCATACTTGATATAAGCAGCCCGGAAGGATGCGCGTATAGTAAGGATAGTCAAGAGGCCAAAAAAGGTCAGTGTAACCATACCTGGGAAGGGACCACTCTCGCGGTTGCGCAGCAAGTAAATCCCGAGGAGGCTGGCTATCGTGAGTAAAATGATAACAACCAACCTGATGACGCTGCCCACAATCGTCGGTACATCGGCTGTTGCCCCGGAGGGGATGCTAAAGGCAGAGAACATCGTACCGGCCACGCCCATGAAGAAAAGTATGCCCAGGGCAACTTTGATCAAGTCATCGGATTCATCCCATAATATATAGACCAGACCGACTGCAGCAGCAATCGTTAGAATGGCCGGGAACAGAAAAGCTGATGTTGCTTGTAATTGAGCCAGATCCTTGCCCTGAAATGGAGGCGTATCTCCAAGCAGAGATGAAATGCTATGGAATAAACCAATTAGGAAAAGTATAGTGACCGTTAACGAGAGTACGGTTCGTGATGGCCGCAGCTTTTCCCAATGGATATTGTCAATCAAATGACCGATTCCCCAACCCGTGAATAATATCATCGGCCAGGCCATGTGATAGGTTAGCCAGGGCATGCGCTCTCCGGCGTAGCTCAATGCAATGATGCTGGTCACGATCCACCACAACAGCAGCCCGAAGGTGTTGGCAAAGTTTCGTTCGACCGGGTCACTCTCAAGATCGGGATCAGTGTCCGCTTCAAAATCGGGGGCAGGCTCGATGTCCAGGGACGAAGCGGATTCTTCCTTGTTTTCGATCTCTTCATCTTGGAATTCGCTGTCAGGTACCGATTGTGGAACGGCTGTCAATTTCTTGATTCCCAGATAAGCAGCCAGTAACGTTCCCAGTGCGGGCAGGAATTCATAAACCGGGATTTGAATCAGCACATAGTAATACCAGGGTTGGCTGCCGCGTTCTACGCCTTGCTGCACCAGCCAGTATCCCAACGAACCGATCAAGCCTGTGAAAAAGCCGTCACTGTTTGTGAAAACGGAAGTGTAGAGAATGGTGAAGATGCCCCAGAAAAGCAGGGCAGGTTTCCACCAGTCGCGGCTCCAAAACAGTCCAACTGCGATAGAGATCCCAAACAGAATCGCGATAAAAAGACCGATCACAGCAAATTCGCGTGGCAATCCCAGGAAAAGGTCCTGACTGGCTAAAAGCGCGTCGATCTCTGGGGCCGTGGTCGGGATTGTGACGTGTAACCAGCCTTCCATGAATTTGATCGGGAAGGGGGCTAGCATGGGTAGTACCAGCGTGCCGATCAAAATGATCAGTCCGAATGAGCGCTCATTCTTAAGTCTCTCCCATCCAAATCCCCGGATAAGCGCGACCAGTGCGCTAACCATCAAGACTATTCCAAGAACAATAAGGACGGTCGTTAGTGAGATTGCGTATTCCGGGCTTGTCAGTGGCGATTGCGGCATGGTCGGGTCTGCCGGCGCAGCGGTTTCGGTGCCGGTCAAGGTGCCCCCAGAACCTTTGTACAATCCATAACCAAGGGCACCGCCAACCAGAAGAATACTTACAGACAATAAGATAATAAAAGCGCGGTATTGTGTTTCGTTTCCTCGCCAGGGCTTGTTTGTGATTTGAGCGATGAAGTAAATTGCCAGGAAGGCCAAGGCCTGCGCTGCGTAGATGAAGGCGGTTTCTTTGGCTGTGAAATGGATGACCAATGCCAGCGAGACCCAGTACAGATAGCGTTTGTTTCCATCTTCTAAAAACCGCAGGATGGCATACAGCAATAGGATTCCCGCCAGCCCGGCAAACGCCTCGTTTCGGACGTATCGTCCATAGTACAACATATAGGGGGAAATAACCATCAGGAAACCGGCGATGATAGCACCGGTTTTTCCCAGGTACCGCCGCCAGTACCATATCATCCAAACAGAAGCAAAACTGAACAACGCAGCCGGAATGCGCGCGGTGAAGTCGCTTACCCCAAAGAGAAAGTAAGTGATGGCGAGCAGATGGAACTGCAATGGCCCGTGCATCATAGGGCTGTGCTGATAGCCCTGTCCGCGATAGAATAACCAGGAGAAGTAGGTGTGCAGGCTTTCATCATGGCTCATGACGCGCGTTTCCAAGTCGTAGAAACGTGTGAAGATCGTCAGCAAGAGGATGCCTGCAAATAAAATGATCTCATTTGTGATACCTGGCAGAGCTGGGTGAATAGGGCGTTCAAGCCATTTTTGTTTTTCGATATTCATAAATCTCTCTTCATACAGAATGCGTGACTTATACTGTATTGTCACATTTCTGGCAAGCTACATTGTAAGACTTTTTTAATGATTAACTTATTATTGCGTGTAACCATTATATCACAAGTTAAAAACCGCCTAAACATCCCAAATTTGCTATAATAAAAAACATTCACACAACCAACAAATATAGGTCCAAATGAAAACAACCTACAGTCCTTCCCGTGAGCTGCAAATCGGCAATACGGCCTCAATAAACAAGAAAATAAGCGATCAAGATGTGCGTACTTTTGCAGATATCAGTGGGGATCGCAACCCTGTTCATCTGGATGATGAGTTTGCGGAAAAAACGCCTTTCAAGAAACGGATCGCCCATGGCGCATTGAGTGGGGCACTGATTTCTGCTGCACTTGGTATGCTCATGCCCGGGCCGGGGACAATTTACCTTTCCCAAACTTTGAATTTCAAGGCGCCGGTATACATTGATGATGAGATTACCGCCAAATTAGAAGTAACAGCCTATCATCCGGATAAGCGTATTGCAAAGTTAAAAACCGAAGTCTACAATCAGGATAATAGGCTGGTGTTAGAAGGGGAAGCCGTAGTCATTGCGCCACCACCTAAAACTTAAAATTATTTGCTATTCTTTGTTTCCCAAAAGGAGGATCAAACCATGAATAGTTGGAATACACAATTTGAAGATATGATGAAGACATGGACCGATACCCAGAAAAAAGTATGGGACAGTTATTTCGACACTATGCAGGGATTGAATAAATCTCAAAGCACGCGTATGTGGGAATCTACATTGAATATGGGTGAGGATATGTTAAAGGATATGCTCAAGACTCAGATGCAGGGATTAAAAGCCTGGGTGGAGGGGCTGTCCAAAATGGAAGGTGTTCCACCCCAAATGGTTGAATCTGCAAACCAGTTCCAGGAAATGGCTGGTCGCTGGAACAAGACTCAGGCAGAATTGATCGAGAATTGGTTCGGGATGATGAAGAAATTCGCCCCATCCACCCCCGCCGATTCATGGATGGAGATGCCCCAGGCCATGTTCAAGACCTGGCAGGATACTACTCAAGGCATCATGGACGCGCAGACCAAGTGGATGAATTCCTGGATGGAGCAGACGAGGAAATCCGGGGATGAGTAAGAGCGATTGGAGCGAACAGGCTGCTGGGATGATGAGTTCCTGGATGGATGCGCAACGCACCATGTGGCAAGCCTGGATGGATTTGGCTGCAACCAGCTCAAACAAGGAAACACCCTCCTTTGCCGATATCGCAGACGAATGGCAGAAACTGGCCATGCAGTCCGTGGATGCCTGGGGCGCTGCGGCTGATCCCATTGCGCAAAGCACCGCGGAGCAGTTCATCGCGGCCCAGGGAGTTGCGCTGCGCTTCTTAAATTTTTCAGCCCGGGCTTGGGAAACGGTCACACCGAAGATCAAATCCGGAGAAGACTGGCAGAAAGCCATGGAAGATGTGATGGAGGAATTCCGCCAGCGCTGGGTTAACCTTCCATCCGATGCCGAGGCCATGAGTCAGGACGTGGAAGCCATGTGGAAGTTGTACATGGATCAATGGCGTGCCTTTGGCCAACCGTGGGAAACCGTTTGGACGCGGGGTCCGGGGTTGTGGGGTCGCGCTGTGACCGGAGATTCAGCTGCGCTGTTCGAATTGGCGGATGCATATCATACGGCTTACAGGCAGACGCTAGGGCGGCTGGCTACCAGTCCCAACTTGGGAATGACGCGCGAATTCAACGCCCGTTTGCTGGAAGGCTTTGATGCTTTCACAGCCCTGAATGTGGCGGGCGCTGAATACCAGGCGGTGGTAGCAGAAACCTGGGATGCGGCCTTCAAGCAGTTTACTGAAGATTTGGCTGGGCTTGCCGAACGTGGCGAACAAATTGACAACGTGCGTGACCTGGTAACCATGTGGACTCGCGGCGCGGAAAACATTTTCCTGGACGCATTTCGTACCGAACGTTACACACTGGCACAGGGCAAGTTCCTGAACGCAAACATGGAATACCGCATCAGCCAGCGCCGTATCATGGAAAAATATCTGGAGGCCTTTGACATACCCACCCGTAGTGAAGTCGACGAGGCACACCGCCGTATCTACGAGCTGCGGAAAGAGGTCAAGGCGTTGAAGAAGCAAATTAAGGGGATGCAGGCCCCGGCTGAGTCCGAAGCGAAAGCGAAGCCCGCTTCCAGGAAACGTTCATCAACTCCGCGTAAGAAGAAGGAGGCCTGAGCATGTTCCCGATCCAGATCCGCTACACTGATGCTGTGCGAGAAGTAGTCGAGATGACCGCCAAGGCCACCCAGAACTTGAGCCAGTTGCGCGAAAGTCAGGTGGAATATGGCACGGCTCCCAAGGAAGAAGTTTACCGGGAAGACAACGTGGTGCTCTACCGCTACACCCCGGTGGTGAAAAAGCCCTTCAAAATCCCACTGCTGATCGTGTACGCGCTGGTCAACCGACCATATATGGTCGATCTGCAGGAGAACCGCTCGCTGGTGCGCAATTTGCTCGCGCTGGGCATGGACGTCTACCTGATCGACTGGGGCTACCCCAGGCGCAACGACCGCTGGATCACCATCGACGACCATGTCAACAGCTATATTGCCAATTGTGTGGACTTCTTGTGTGAACACCACGGGTTGGATAAGATCAATCTACTTAGTATCTGCCAGGGCGGGACGCTCAGCCTGTGCTACACTGCGCTGCATCCTGAAAAAGTGCGCAACCTGATCACCATGGTTACGCCGGTCGATTTCCGAATCCCCGAGGGTCTGCTGAATACCTGGTCGGGATGTACTTATGGACCTGAGAGCATGGATGTAGACGCGATGGTGGATGCGCAGGGTAATATCCCTGGCGATTTCATGAACTTCGGCTTCCTGCTGCTCAAACCCTTCCAGTTGAACGTGGAGAAATATCTTGGCCTGACCGATATCCTGGACGACGAGGCCAAACTGATCAATTTCTTGCGCATGGAAAAATGGATTTTCGACAGTCCCGATCAAGCCGGGGAGACCTTCCGGCAGTTTATCAAGGATTTCTACCAGGAGAACAAACTGATCAAAGGTGAGTTCGAATTGGACGGAGAGAAAATTGATCTGAAAAACATCAATATGCCGGTGCTGAACATCTTTGCCGAGGAAGATCACCTCGTCCCACCTGCTTCTTCGCTGGCGCTTAAGGATTATGTTGGGGCACAGGATTATTCTGTGCTGTCGTATCCTGTTGGCCATATCGGCATGTACGTCAGCGGAAAAGTGCAGAAGGATTTGCCCCCAGCGATTGCTGAGTGGCTGAAAGAACGATAATCGTAAAAACTTCCCAAAGATTATCAAAAATCTTTGGGAAGTTTGCTATTAAGAAGCAGATACAGCCAGTTGACCGCAACCTGCTTGGATATCGATCCCCCGCCTCTGGCGGATCGTGCACGGAATTCCGGCCTGCTCCAGCGTTTCTTTGAACTTGGCAGCACTCTGACGGTTTGTGGCTTGTCCCTGATAGCCTTCAGTTGGGTTGAGGGGGATTGCGTTGACATGACACATCAACCCCTTAAGCCGGGAGGCCAGCTTGCGTGCCACTTCTTCCGTGTCGTTGACTCCGGCGATCAGCGCCCACTCAAACGTGATCCGGCGGCTGGTCTGGTCAACGTAATAACGGCAGGCTTCCAACAGTTTGCTGATATTGTATTTCTTATTGATCGGCAAGATCGCGCTGCGTTCTTCATCCTCCGCGGCGTGCAGAGAGATGGCCAGGTTGACCTGTCGTTTTTCGTCGGCGAATTGTCGAATTTTTGGAATCAGGCCAACAGTCGAGATGGTGAAGCGTCTTGCGCCGAAGTTGTAGCCATCAGGGTCATTGAGCCGGTCGATGGCAGCCATTACCTCATCATAATTATGGAAGGGTTCGCCCATGCCCATCAGCACGATGTTGGTTACGTTCTCATCCTTTTCATGGAGCATGCGTGCATAGTACATGACCTGGGCCACGATCTCACCGCTGGTCAGGTTGCGCATAAAGCCCATCTGTCCGGTGGCACAGAAGACACAGCCCATGGCGCAGCCTGCCTGCGAGGAGATACACAGCGTGTGGCGTCCCTGTCCTTTGTGTGTGGAAGGATCGTACTTCATCAGCACCGCTTCGATCAGGCGTTTATCGTGAAGCTGGAAAAGTGTCTTGCGTGTTTGTCCGTCAGAAGAGTCAAGATATTTGATTGGCCGGAGGGGTTCGAAACGCAGGATCTTATCCAGTTGCCCGCGCAGGCTTTTTGATAGCGTAGTGAACTCGTCCGGAGTGTTCCAGTACTGTTTGTAGAGTCCCTGCCAAACCTGGTTTGCGCGGTAAGAGGGTTCGCCAAGTTCAGCAAACATTTCCTCTAATTCGGTTTGCTCTAAATCATAAATAAAAGGTGAATTGATCATAATATCCAAACTTATTCAATCTAGCACAGCGTTTAATTCATTAAGTATATAATTAGGTGCCGGGCTCCATCTCTCCGCCTGCTCACGAGTAGTTACTCCGCTCAACACCAGCGCGGTCTTACAACCCGCTGCCTGACCCGCTGCAATATCTGTCTCCAGCCGGTCGCCGACCACTAGAGTCTCTTCAGGTTGTACTCCCAATCTCTCGAGCGCCAATTGCATCATAAAAGGTTCGGGTTTGCCGATGACCAGCGGTTTTACGTCACTGGCTGCTTCTAAAGCGGCCAGGATCGAACCGGCGCCAGGCGCCAGCCCTTGCGGAGTGGGGAAGCTCTTATCTGGATTGGTGCCGTAAAACGCGGCTCTCGCACGGATGTGCAAGGTGGCTCGCCGCAGCTTGGGGTAATTGAGATGCCAGTCAATGCCCGCTACGACCGCATCCACGCCTGTGTCATCTTCGGGATCAATAATGACGCGGAAGCCTTTTTCTTCCAACGCACGCTGAATGCCATTCTCACCAACCACAAAGACAGTACCGCCTTCAGGATATTCCTTCTCTAACCTGTGCGCGGTTGCCAGTGAAGAAGTCACGATTTGCCAGGGTTCTAACTTAACCCCAAAGCTCATAAACTTTTCCAAAAACTCGTCGACGGTTCTGGATGCGTTGTTGGTTGCACATGCAACTTTGAGGCTGCGCTCACGAATGCGGGCAAAAATGGCGGGCAGGTCTCCAATCGGCGTATTCTCGCGCCACAGCACGCCGTCCATGTCCAGGATGAGGGCTTTGATGTTGGTTAATTTCAACCTAAATCTCCAGTGTCCCTGAGCGGAACGACCAACGGGAGTACAATCGAAGGGCGTATCTGCTCCAGCCTTGGTCTACGCTCTGCTCAGACCCTTAACTCCCAAATTTCTTCAACAAATATTCCAGCACGGGCTTATCGATCCAGCCTTCTTCCAGGTCAATGCGTTCTTCGAAGTTCTCGTTGCCGGTGAATGCTCTTAGCGCAGATTTGGTCAGTTCATCATAGGTACCGTCTGCTTTGCCTTCCAGGTAATCCAGATGAATGAGGAGCTCCTGCAACTGCTGGAGCGGCTCACCTTTCAAAGAGACACGATCCTTCTTTTCACTTTCGCCGAAATACAGTTCGTGCATTTCCAGCAATTCACCCAGCCTGGGAACGGGATCTTCGTGGTCGTCCACGCGATAGTCGATCCAACGATCGATAGTACCTCCGTAGCCGCCTTTAGGCTTGACCACGTAAATCGCAGCCGACTGTCTCCCACGCCGGTCGCCGCCTGCGCGGTCCCCGGCCAGCAGTGCCGCGTGTAACCGTGCGGGCAGGATGCCTTTGGTTTTCAGGAATGCCGTTTGCATCGCACGCACCACCTGCTCGCCCGCCAGAATATTGCCTTGAATAGCATAGCCGGGACCTGTCAGCCCGCCAGCCCATTCAAAACATTCGTACCCGGTAAAAGTCGCAGCCTGACCGCTCGCATCGACCATCCCGACCTGACGTTGTTCGCGTTCTTCGTCGTCTTTCAACAATTCGGCCAAAGCTGCCTCAGCGGATAAACCGGAGATCATTAACTCCAGTCCGCGCGGACCGAAGGATGTGTTTGCAAACGCTTGCGTGGCAACCGCGCCTGCGTCCGCCTGCGCCCAGGGGACTACGGCGCCTACAGCCGGGAACTTGGAGGCCACTGCCACTCCCCAGGCTTTCTCGTCCGGATCGCAAGCGACAATCGAAAATGTAGATGGTCTTGGCATAATTCGTCTCCGCGTTGATTATACCTTGCGAGTACAAATCACGATCATTTGGTGGACGTAATTTCGTAGAAAAACGATATAATCTTTATATACCCCTCCCGGTCACACAAGTGTCATGACGGGCAGTGCCAGGGAAATCCGCTTCTTACACCAACATAAAAGGCACAATTTGTGACCGGGAGGGGTAAAGAGCTGGAATTGAGGAATTTAATGTCTGACCCAACTGGAAGCAAGAAACCCTATATCATTGCCATTGCCAATGAAAAAGGTGGTGTCGGGAAAACGACCACAACGCTGGCCGTTGGCACAATCCTGGCGGAACAAGGGTACAAGGTTTTAGTGATTGACCTCGATCCACAGGGGAATTTGACCCTCGCGCTTGGATATAAGCCACACGATATGCCAGTTCCAGACCTGGATTTGGGAACACATGGGACAATGTTTGTCAATGATTCCTTCCAGACAGAAACTGACAATCTCGATTTGGTTTTCGCGCGTTCCTTGATCGTCGACGATAATTACAAAATGCGGACTACCACCGGCGAAGAAGCTTACTTGCTAAGTCAGGATTTGATGATCTTGAAGAGCCTTTCATATGACTATGTGATCATCGACTGCCCGCCTTCCATGACAAAGATTGCGATCAACGCGCTCCTGGTTTCAGATTTGCTCATCATCCCTACCCAGTCAGAATTCTTTTCTGCATTTGCGCTCAAAGAGATGATGGAAGTGATTGGAGTAGTGCGCAAGGAAGGCAACCCGGATCTCCCTTACCGGATTTTGATCACGCTCTTTGACAGAAGGAACCGGATTCACCACAGTATAAAAAAGCAGTTGAGTCACACGTTCGATTCCGGGATATTCGAGACTATGATCGAAATCGACACAACACTGCGAAAAACAGCCATCCTGGGTTTCTCGATGATCAGTGGCCGCGGGGTAAAGCAATACCACAAACTGGTAGACGAATTGCTGGAATACATCCAGAACATCTGAACATCTCATAATGGATCGAGAGTCGTTCATAGCGAAATTACAATTGGCGTTATCCGTGCGCGCCGACTTATTTGACGCGCGTCACGAGTCTGCCTTTCGCCTGTTTAACGGCTTCTACGAGGGGTATCCTGATTTGGCTTTGGATGTCTACGCCCGGACTCTGGTCATCCACAATTATGCCGACCCTCCCGAAGGGGGGATTCCGGCTATTGACACAGCCCGCGACTTTCTAAGCTCGAACCTGCCCTGGCTGCGGACGGTGATTCTAAAAACCCGACATTCTCCTTCTCCTGATGAACGAAGAGGAAGAGTCATCAAAGGAGAAGAGCCTGATCGCAAAGTCCGTGAGCAAGGACTCTGGTATGCCATTGACCTGACCATGAACCGCGATACGGGACTGTATCTCGACACGCGTAACCTGCGCAAATGGGCAATCGATAATTTGGCAGGAAAAACGGTGTTGAACACATTTGCGTACACTGGCAGTTTAGGGGTAGCAGCCATGGGCGGCGGTGCGAAGCGGGTCGTCCATCTGGATTTGAATCGAAAATTCCTGAACGTCGCCAAAACTTCTTACACGTTGAACGGATTTCCCATCGTTAAATCCGATTTTATCAGCAGCGATTTCTTTCCCGGGGTTGCGCGCTTGAAACGGAGTGGAGACCTATTCGATTGCGTCTTTCTCGACCCGCCATTTTTCTCCGCCACATCCAAAGGCCGGGTGGACCAGGTCGCGGAGGGGAAACGCCTGATCAACAAGGTGCGCCCGCTGGTGGTAGATAGCGGCTGGCTGGTGGCGGTCAACAACGCGTTATTTTTGAGCGGGCAGGAATATATGACCATGTTGGAAGAATTATGCACTGACGGATATCTGCATATGGAGGGTTTAATCCCCGTGCCAGAAGATTTTACCGGTTACCCGGAAACGCGTATCGGCGAGTTTGTGACCGACCCCGCGCCGTTCAACCATCCTACAAAGATTGTGGTTTTGAAGGTAAGACGGAAATCACAATGAATTCGGATTACAGTGAGTATTACGATTTCGACCATGATATTACATTAGATTTAGATTTTTATCTTGAGCTTGCACGCCGTTCAGGTTCACCCATCCTGGAATTGGCCAGCGGAACCGGGCGTATAACGATCCCACTGGCCAAATCAGGATATGAGGTCTACGGGATTGATATTTCAGAACAGATGCTTGACTTGTGTCGTACGAAAGTGCGTAGAGAAGAGCTGGAAGGCAGGATTCATCTCATTCAAGCCGACATGTCACAATTCGATCTTCAGCACAAAGAATTCAAACTGGTCATTATCGCGTTGCGTTCCTTTATGCTCTTGCTATTACCCCAGGATCAACTTTCCTGCTTGCAATCCGTACACAAACATATGCAACCCGGTGGAATCCTTGCGCTCAATACCATCGCCCCAGACATCGAAAGATTGTCTCAAAAACCAACTTTGTTCGCCTTGCAAAAAGAGTTTGACTTACCAGGTGGCAATCACGTTCTGCGCAAATCACGCCTGATCGAGCATGATTTCGTCCGGCAGGTTCGGCAATTTGAATTCAAATTCGAGGAATATGACCAGAATGGAAAATTAGTCCGAGAGCGGATCGTACCGCTTTACACACGCTATACTTTCCGCTACGAAATGCAGTATCTGCTTGAGCGTGCAGGCTTCAAAGTAAAGAACGTATTCCGGGACTATGACCGCAATCCCTACGATGGAAGTGGAGAAATGATCGTGGTAGCGCGTAAAATCTGAAAGGAACAAACTCAGAAGTCTCCCTGTCCGGTGTTTATAAGATGATGATAGCTATTAGCCACAGAGACACACGGTTCGTTTCAGTGTCTGTGTGGCAAAAATTCCGGATCAACAGTTAGAGGGAGACCAAATTCATTTGATGGATATAATCAGGGTGTACACTTCAATTTGAAGGTGAATTATTTTGTCGGATATCGTTGAGAGAAAAAAACCTTATTTGATCGCGATCGCCAATGGCAAGGGTGGTGTAGGAAAAACAACCACAGCATTGGCGATGGGTACGATTCTGGCGCGCCGGGGATTGAGGGTTCTGCTTATAGACCTTGATCCTCAGGGCAACCTGACCCTTTCACTTGGATACAAACCTCACAGGATGCCTTCAATTTCGGTAAAAATGCCCACATCCAAGACCATTTTCGCCAAAGACACTTTCCCTACCGATCATAAAAATCTCCATTTGATTTTTGCGCGCTCCCTGGTCGTTGATGGTGAGTATCAGATACAAGTCAACACTGCCGATGATTTGTACTTTCTGGGCCAGGATTTTGATGCCTTGAGAACATTGCCCTATGATTATGTAGTCATCGATTGCCCGCCCTCGATGGGGAAGATCATGGCCAACACTTTGTTCGCCTCGGATTTTCTGGTTATCCCCTCTCTGGCAGAATTCTTTTCCGCCAGCGCAGTCATGGAAATGACGAGATTGATCGATACGGTCAGCCAGGCCAAAGAGACGACCTTACCTTATCGAGTTTTAATTACACTTTTCGAAAAGAAAAACCCTATCCACAATCGCTATAAGGACGAACTTAGAATTACCTATAACTCAAAGGTGTTCGAGTCAGTCATCGAAGTTGATATAGCCTTGCATCAAATGGCCATTAAGGGCTTTCCAAGCGATAACAGCCGGGGGGTAAAACAGTATCGCAGCTTTGTGGACGAGTTGATAGACATTATTTTGGGGAAGTGATAAAAGACTGAAGTTATGACTACCGAGGAACATGTCACACTCATTTTGGGTGGCATAGATGCATGGAATACCTGGCGGCAAGAAAACCGCCAGGTTAAACCAGACCTGCAAGAAGCCAACCTTCGCGAAATCAATCTGTCTGGTGCAGATCTTCGGGGAGCCAACTTGCAAAAAGCGGATTTACATCGAGCCAATCTATCTAACGCTAACCTGCGTGGGGCCAAACTTCGCGATGCCAATTTATTCGAAGCAAATTTCCAGGGCGCGGACTTGAGTGGCGCCGACCTCAAGCGAGTCAATTTGCGTGGGGGCAAGCTGCAGCATGCGAAGGTCAGTGGAGCAAGTTTGGTCAGGGCTAATCTCAGCAAAACAAATTTCACTGGCGCGGATCTCAGTCACTCGGCGCTCGGGAATGTTGAGCTGGGTGATGCAGTCCTGGATAAGGCTATCTTGATTCGCGCGAAAATGCATGAGGCGGAGTTGACGCGCGCCAGTTTCGTGGCTGCCGATCTGAGTTCAGCTGATTTGAGCGAGACGGATTTACAGGATGTGAACTTCCGCCAGGCGAAGATCGTCGCTGCGGATTTAAGCCAGGCCTCAGTGGTTAGAGTCAATCTGGATCAAGCAGATTTGACCGGTTGCCGGGTATACGGCTGCTCCGTCTGGGACATCTACGGAGAACCAGTATCGCAAAGGGATCTGCTGATTTCTCAAAAAGAGGATGGTGACATCACGACAGATGATATCGAAGTGGCGCAGTTCATATACCTGATGTACGACAACAAGAAGATTCGCAATGTGGTCAACTCGATCACATCCAAAGGTGTGCTCATCCTTGGCAGATTTTCGCCGCCGGACCGTAAAGAAGTCCTGGACGGGTTGCGTGACAAATTGCGGGAATTCAATTTGTTGCCGATCGTGTTCGATTTCGACCGGCCCACCAACAAGGATTACACTGAAACCGTCCAGACCCTGGCCGGGATGAGTATGTTTGTCATTGTGGATGTGACCAACCCTAAATCCACGCCGCTCGAAATGGAAGCTACCGTCAAACAATTCAAAATTCCCTTCATTCCCATCATTGACGTAAGCGTTGACCAGCATCCGTTCTCGATGATCGTCGATTTGCAGAAGAACTTCCACTGGGTGCTTAAAACGGTTGGTTACAGTTCGAAGGAGCAGTTGCTCGAACACATCGACCTTGCCATCCTTGAACGGGCGAATGAAAAGCATAAAGAGCTGCACGCACAAAAACAGGACGATCAGGATTTTATGGTTTTGCTGGATGATATGCTTAAAGCCAGGGCAGCGCAGAAGTAACCCTTAAGTTTGGTTGATGCATACATAAAAGGAATATTTACCACGGAGAATACTGAGCCCATAGAGAATCAAGAAGAATTCTCTGTGCTTGCCGGTTATCTGTGGTGGACGGACTTTTTTGTTATAATCTTTGATACGGGCCGATTCTCGTGTCTCGGGGCAACTCGATTCGCTTGGTCGGCCCGTAGGGTTTTAATCGAGTAATACATAGAAGGATTAATATCACCGCAATGGGGGATATAAAGTTGTTGTTTAACCCTGTCGTTTTCGCTATAGTTTTATATATATCCAGCATCCAATAATGACTTGTTTCTCCAGGAGCGGAAAATGAACAAGGTCAGATCGCTATTCTCAAAGTATTTACTTCTATTCGTCATATTTTTTTCTTTGCTGGCTGCCTGTGCGCCAGAGCCTGCAGCGGCCCCAGAACCATATCAAGCTACGCGCGATTTGGAGATCGAACGGGAATTGGTGAGTCAGCTCGAAAAAATGCAGCCGTTAGCGGTTCCAATCTATCAAAAAGCGACAAACGCAATGGACCTCGGCGATTTCGAAACGGCAAAAGATCTTTATGAACAGGTTGCCGTCCTTGCCCCGGAGTTTTCGACCACCTACCGGCGTCTGAGCCAGATTGAATCGCAATTGGGCAATCCGGAGGCTGCTGAAGAATTAGCCCGAAAGGCTGTGGAGCTTGAACCAACTGCGTTCAATCAATCCGCATTAGCCGCAGTTCTTCTGGACAAAGACACCCCAGGGGATTTGCAGGAAGCCTATGATTTATCATCGGCAGCTGTGGCAGAACTGCCTGACGATGAATATGCAAACTTAATTCTGATGGTCTCTGCAGGCGCGACGAACAACCTGGAGATTGCAAGAGAAGCGAATGAGCGCCTGCTTGAAATTGCGCCGTCCAACCCGGTGGGTCATTATTACGCAGGTTTGTTGGCTGCCCTGGATAGTAAATGGGAGCAGGCTGAAGAAGAATTGCAATTGTCCCAACAACTGGGAATGCCAGCAGCAAACGTCCAGGCCGCTTTGAACCAGGGTATTGCCCGGAATGCTCTCCTGCTCAGGTTGTTGCGTTGGTCTGCCATCGCGCTGGCGGTTTGGCTACTGGGATTGGGAGTGTTGTATGTGACCGGAACAATTCTCAGCCGGGCCACGCTGCGGGCAATCGATAAAGCAGACCCCAGAAGTGTCACACAGGTTTCATCTGGCGAACGCAGAATTCGTTCCATCTACCGGGCGGTAATCGTTTTTCTTTCATTGTACTTTTACATCTCGATCCCCTTCGTGATCCTGACGCTCTTCCTGGTCGTTGGAGGCGCCTTCTATCTGTTCTTCTTGATCGGAAGTATCCCAATCCAGTTGGCGCTGGTCCTGGTCGTTATGTTGTTTGTGTCGCTGTATGCCATCGTCAAGTCGCTCTTCACGCGTATCAAATACACGCCACCGGGAGAAAAGTTGTCTCGCGAAGCTGCACCCGAGTTGTGGAGGCTGGTCGAAAATGTAGCCCGTAAACTCGAGACACGCCCCGTAGACGCGATCTATCTCAATCCGTACACGGGCATCGCGGTCAATGAGAGCGGCAGCATGCTGCGAAAATTGCGAGGCGGAGGCACAAGGAATTTGATGCTTGGGATGGGTGTCTTAACCGGAATGACCCAGGGACAGTTGGCGGCTATCCTGGCGCACGAATACGGGCATTTCTCCCATCAGGATACCGCCGGTGGAGACCTGGCTCGTCTGGTGTACACCTCTCTCGATCAAATCGCCCAGGGATTGATCCAGGCGCGGGCGACCCAGATCTATAACCCGGTCTGGCTGTTCCTGATGGGCTACCAGCGCATCTTCCTGCGCGTGAGCCTGGGCGCATCCAGGCTTCAAGAGGTGCTGGCCGACCGGTATGCCGCCCTCGCCTATGGGGGACAAAATTTCATCGAAGGCTTGCGCAGCGTGATCCGCCAGGGCATTGCCTTTCCACTGCGGGCAGATATCCAAATCCGTGCATACCTGGATGCCAAGCAGCCACTTTCGAATATCAATAACATCTATGGTTTACCTATGCAGGACAAAATGATAAGTGACCTTAATCAGAAATTTGACGAAGCCATGAAGCGCGCCACCTCAGAATATGATTCGCATCCTGCCCCCAAAGAGCGCATCGAACTGGTCGAACGCCTGCGAATTCCATACTCAGCTTTTGAGGACAATCCCGGGCCGGCGCTGGAACTGTTCCCCAACCCAGAACGCTTACAAAACGAAATGACGGCTGCGCTGATGGAAAATGTCAGGATTGTTACTCAAGATTAAGGAAATAACTTTTTCGGTGGCAGCGGTGCTCTCGGCAATTCTGAGCACCCAGTACAATGCCCAAACATAAAATATACAACCAATGCACCCCCATTCATTTAAGGGACTGATAACACTTCAAAATCCCTGATTGAGTAATGTCTATCGTACTCGCCTCCAACACTTGTTAGATTGTAAGACACGATCAGGTCAATCGGGATTCTATAAATTTCGTTATATGCAACCTCCACCTTGCGACTTTTCAAGGGTAAGGCTGTTTCTATTTCCTCAAACATGGCTTCAAAGCTGGTAAGTTCTTTCCACCCTGAAGTCACAATATTCCCATTCTTATCCAAGATTAAAACGGTTTCCCTATCTTTTACAAGAACGGACATGGGCATAAGATCATTTAATCCCCAAATGCTAATGATGGATATCTTGTACTGATAGTTGGTAATATGTTTCTCTTCCCATTTTTCTCTATTTTAGGTTAGCTCCAGGTTTTGTTCCATTACACATGCGGAAAGTATGAATATGAACCCAATAATCGTTAGAGACAAAAGCAGACTTCTTATGAAAACCAACGAAACTTCAACCTCTCGATGGCGCACATTGCTTCTGAGGAGCTGGGGTGTGAAAATTATCAAAAAGCCATGACCTCCATCACTATCCATTTTACATTGAATTTTGTAAACTGAGATTATGGCGATAAAGCTTCCTGGCGTTAAAAAAATCCGCGTCGGCTGCCCGGCCCACAACTGCGGTGGGCGCTGCCTGCTTATCGCCCGCGTCGAAAACGGTCGCATTACCCGCCTGGATGCCGACGACCGCCCCGACGGGCTGGCCGCCCCGCAACTGCGTGCCTGCCCGAGGGGACGGGCTTACCTGCGTCGCCAGTATCACCCCGATAGACTCCTTTATCCGCTCAAGCGCAGCGGCGCACGTGGCACCACGCACTTCGCACGTATTTCCTGGGATGAAGCCCTGGATACCGTTACCGCACAGTTTGAACGCATCAAAACCAAATATGGCAATTCGGCGTTGTTTGTCCCTTATGGTACTGGCTCTTACAACCAGCTCAACGGCTCGCATGTTGCTCGCCGCCTGATGAACCTGTACGGCGGCTGTCTCGGCATCTACAACTCCTACTCGTGGGCCGCCATCAATGCGGCCACGCCCACAATCTGGGGCACCCTCGTCACCGGCAACCAGCGCCAGGACTGGCTTAACAGCCGCTACATCCTGATGTGGGGTTGGAACCCCGCCGAAATGCGCGATGGCACCAACTCCGACTATTTCATCAAGCTCGCCCGTCAGAATGGAGCAAAAGTCGTCTGCATCGACCCGCGCCACTCGCTTTCCGCCGTATCCCTGGCCGACGAGTGGATTCCCATCCGCCCCGGCACAGACGCGGCTATGATGACCGCTATGGCTTACGTGATGCTGACCGAGGGTTTGCTTGACTTCAAATTCATCCGCAAATACTGCCTCGGCTGGGACACCGCTTCCATGCCCCCCGGCCACGAAAGCGACGAAAGTTACAGCGACTATCTGCTTGGTACGCGCGACGGCACGCCCAAAACACCCGAATGGGCCGAAGCCATTACCACAGTTCCCGCCGCCACCATCGCCCGCATCGCCCGTGAATACGCCACGCTTACCCCAGCCGTGCTCTACCAGGGCTACGGCATGCAGCGCCGCGCCTATGGCGAGCAGGTAGTCCGCGCCGGTTGTACGCTGGCGGCCATCACCGGCAACTTTGGCATCTCTGGTGGCTGGGCCAGCGGATTGGGACTCCAGGCTCCGGATGGCGGCGGTTTGTGGACTGTTTTCCCGACCGGTGAGAATCCCGTCAAAGCGGCCATCCCGGTCTTTCTCTGGACCGAAGCTGTCCTTCGTGGAAAAGACATGACCGCCGCTGAGGGTGTGATCGGTGCCCCCCGCCTCGAGAGCGACATCAAACTGATCTATGCAGTCGCCACCAACTGCCTGATCAACCAGCACGCCAACCTCAACCGCTCCGCTGAAATCCTGCGCGATGAATCCAAAGTGGAGTTTCTCATCGTACAGGATAACTTCCTGACCCCCACCGCGCGCTTCGCCGACATCGTCCTGCCGGCTTGCACCCAATTCGAAACCTGGGGTGTGGAGGATGGCTGGAAATACTCCGACGAAGTCATCCTGCAGCCCAAGCTGGTCGAGCCACCCGGCGAATGCAAATCCGACTACCAGATCTGCGCAGACATCGCCGAGCGACTTGGCATTGGCGAAGCCTACACTAAAGGACGAGATGAAAAAGCGTGGGTGGATTACTGTCTTGGAGTTTGGCGAGCTAAGCGATTCCCTGAACTTCCAATGTTAGATGAATTTATCGAAAAGAATTTAGGTGCCTGGAGCAATCCAGTCACCAAACCTGCCATCGCCTTCGAAGACTTCCGTCGTAATCCGAAGAGTCA
Organism: Anaerolineales bacterium; assembly: GCA_050115035.1. Taxonomy (GTDB): domain Bacteria; phylum Chloroflexota; class Anaerolineae; order Anaerolineales; family Villigracilaceae; genus JAABUE01. Next base: position 24,153 of record JASFRG010000043.1, read on the forward strand.
CCCGCTGGATACGCCCAGCGGCAAGATCGAAATCTTCTCGAAGAAACTCTATGACTTTGGGGATCCCAATGAAGTCCCGCCCATTCCGAAATATATCCAAGAGTGGGAGAGTCCGTTTGATAAGCGCCGGTCGAGTGGCTCTGAGCGAAGCGAAGAGATGTACCCTTGCGCCGCCCGCAAGGGCAGGTGTCGAGACCAAGCGCATACCATCACGCCACCGGGTTTCGATATGGACGAGAAAAGCACTCGTCCTACTCAACCCTCGGAGTATCCATTACAAGCCCTCGGCCACCACACCCTGGCCCGTGTGCATTCCACGCATGCCAACAACGACTGGCTTAGCGAAGCCTTCCCGCAGCGTGTTTTCATCAATCCCATCGATGCTGACGAAAGAAACATCCAAGACGGCGACCTGGTCCGCGTGTGGAACGACCGCGGCGAACTGGTCATCCCTGCGCGCGTCACTCCGTGCATCTTACCCGGTGTGGTTGATATCCCGCAGGGCGCCTGGTGGTCCCCGAACGAAAACGGCGTAGACTTCGGCGGCTGCATCAATGTGCTGACATCTGAGCGTTGCACACCATATGCGTTTGGCACAGCGCAGCACACTATTATGGTTCAGGTGGAAAAGACCGTAGTCGGGGGACGAAAGGCCGAAAAATACGGTCCACGATCAACCGTCCATCGTCAGGCGAAGGCGAAATGACCTACGCCTTCACCTTCGACGCCTCCGCCTGTTCCGGTTGCAAAGCCTGCCAGATCGCCTGTAAAGACAAGAACAACCTGCCTGAGGGTGTGTTATGGCGGCGGGTGTATGAAATTTCAGGAGGCTCGTGGACCAACATAGGGGCGGGATCCCCCCGTCCGGAAATAGGCGCTGATACCGGGGTGAGAGGACCTCGCCCCTACGATGTTTGGAAAACCGACGTTTTTGCCTACAACCTGTCGATCGCCTGCAATCATTGCGTGCATCCCAAATGTGCAGGGGTCTGCCCGACAGATGCATATGTGCAGCGCGAAGATGGGATTGTATACATCGACGAGACCAAATGTATGGGCTGTGGATACTGCGCCTGGGCCTGCCCCTATACTGCGCCACGCTACAATCCCGAACTGGGTCACATGACTAAGTGTGACTTTTGCTTCGACAACCTCGATGCGGATTTGCCGCCTGCTTGCGTGGCTGCCTGTCCTATGCGCGTTTTAGATATCGTGATCGTGGACAGTAAACCGTGGACGGTTGAAGGCGGCGAAAAGCAACTCTGGAATCTTCCGGGCACAGCGCATCCTTTTCCTTTGCCTGTACGCTCGCGTACTGAGCCTCATCTGACGATACAACCACACACCGGGATGGATAATAAACTGGATAAGGCGATCTCGAATTGGGAAGAGATCAACACCGGGATGGCTAAAAGCGAAAATCCCTTAATTGCTTTTACCTTATCGACCCAAATGGCAGTGGGGATGGCAGTATTTTCACTCTTTTCTGGACCGCTCTCTCTGCCAGTGCTGCTTACAATTGGAGGCTTGCTTGGCGTTGGCGGTTTAATTTCGATATTGCATTTAGGCACACCGCTAAAGGCGTGGAGAGCGCCTTTTCATCTCAAGAAATCCTGGTTGAGCCGCGAAATCCTGATGTACGGATTGTTTGGTGGCAGTTGGCTCCTGGCCCTGTTAATGCCAGGGATGGGCAAACTGTCGCTGGCGCTTTGCGGAATCGGTCTGCTCTTCAACATGGCGCAGGTCTATCGACTGCGCAGCATCCAGGCCTGGGACACATGGCGTACGCTGCTGTCCTTTTCTACAAGCGCCATTCTTCTGGGTGGGCTGGGATTGTTGTCTTTAGATTTGCTTACAAACGACACTCTAATGACAGGCTATTTGCTTGCCGGTGGGGTGGGGCAGGTGGGGGCTTTGCTGCTATCTCTCTCAGAGCGGAATCCGGTTCATCGAATGGCCAGCAGGCTCAGGCTGGGTTTGATCGTGCTGGCATTTATCGGAGCAGTGATTCTGTTCCTGCTCCCGGAGTGGGTGGGGAGGTGGGGAGCGGCTTCGATCTTCCTGTTCTCCCTGACCGAAGAAATCATCGGGCGCTGGTCCTTCTATGAACACCTCCACCGACGAATCCTATAAAAAACGCCCGGTTCTCCAAAGGAACCGGGCGCTATCATACTGTCTGTAAAATTATTTTTCTTTTTCAACTTCTTTTTCGGGGATATCCAAAACCTGATCCACAACACCGTAATCAACCGCTCCCTGTGCGTCCAGATAGAAGTCGCGGTCGGAATCGCGTTCGATCTCTTCTTCGGATTTGCCAGTGTGCTTGGCCAGGATACCCGTCAACAGAGCTTTCAGGCGTAGGATCTGTTTGGCCTGGATTTCGATGTCCGTGGCCTGACCCTGTGCGCCGCCCAGCGGCTGGTGCAGGTGGATGGTGGCGTTCGGCAAAGCATAGCGTCGGCCATGCGTGCCGGCAGTCAACAAAACGGTTCCGAAAGAGGCAGTGACGCCCACCGCCACGGTGCTGATTGGGTTCGAAATCATCTGCATCGTGTCGTAGATCGCCAGGCCGGCATAAATGACACCACCTGGGGAGTTAATGTACATCTGGATTTCTCTGTCAGGATCATCGTGGTTCAGGAACAATAATTGGGCCACGATCACATTGGCGACCTGATCGTCGATGGGCGTGCCCAGGAAGATAATGCGTTCTTTCATCAGTCGGCTGAACACACTTACTTCGCGGTCGCCATAAGGTGTGGATTCGGTAACGCCAGGATATAAGTTTTTGATATTAGGTAGCATTTGTTTCTCCTTGAAGTCTGGAGATATCATACCTGATGACTGTTGGATTTTTGTTAACTTTGCCAATGAAATTTATCGTGGCGACAAGTTTTGTCGCCACGCATCGTTTACTCTGATTCTGATTTTGCTTCTTCAACCTTTTCTGTTTTTGTTTCTTCTGGTTCTTTAGAAGCGGTTTTCTTTGCTGATGATATGGGTTTAGCCTTGGTCGATTTGGCAGTGGTGGACTTTTTCGCCTTAGGCTTGCCTTCAGCTTTTTCCTGCACGATCTCCTCGGACCCCTCGCCTGCCGCCGTTTTCTCAGCTTTTGTGGTCGCTTTGGCTTTCTTCGCCTTAGAGGCAGATTTTTCCTCTTCAGCCATTTTTTCGCTCTCGGCCTTTTCCTGCTTTTCGAGTTCTCCGGTCGCAATGTCTTTCATGCGTTCCAAGACACGACGCGTGATCAGACGGTTGGCCGATTCCATCGCAATCGCTTCCGCCACTTGCTGCTGGCCACGCTTACCACCGCGTACTTTGCCAAAATCCAGACCCTGATATTGCAATTCGGTCATGGTCTGGCCGAACTCGCTTTGCAGGGCATCTTCGTCCACTTCGATCTTTTCTTCACGGGCAATCTGGTCCATGATGAGCGACCTCTCCAGCCGTTTGACCGCGACCGGTTTGGCCTCGTCTTCTATGAACTGCTCGCGTGTGGTCTGGCGCATCTTGAAATAGGTCTCGAGGTCAAGACCTTGCTGTGACAAACGCTGGGAAAGCTCGTCGATGACATGCTCGGCTTCGTGTTCTACCACCTGCGGCGGATATTTGATGGTTGCGCCAGCCTTGATCTTGTCGATCAACTCGACGTAATACTCATCATCATATTCATCTTTGGCGCGCGCTTCGAGATCATTTTTTAGCGCTTCTTTCAACTCATCCAACGTTTCGTGTTGGCCAGTTGTTTTTGCAAATTCATCGTCCAGTTCCGGCAGAATCATCCTGCGAACGGTCTTCAAGGTTGCTTCAAAATTGACCGTTTCGCCCTGCAGCGATTCATCAGGATCATCCTTGGGGTATTTGTGCTTGAACGTCTTGCTTTCATCGGGATTCATCCCAACCAACACCTTGGAAAAACCCGGATAGGGCCATTCATCGTCCCTGGATTCTTCGCGGACGACCAGAGCATATCCATTGCGGGAGAGAGCCGCTTCACGGTCTTCCTCTTCCTTGGGTTTGGCGCGTTCGCCCTTGACATCCACCATGACATAATCACCATACTCAACGGGGCGTTCCACCGTCTCCGTGGTGGCGTACATTTGCTGCATCTCTTTCAGGGCATCTTCCAGCTCTTTTTTGCCGGGAGGGGAATACTTGTACGGCAGGCGCAGCGAGCGGTAGTCGCCCAGGTCGATCTCAGGGGCTAAGGGGACACTGAATATCAGCTTGGGTGGGTCTATTTCCTCGATCTTTTCCAGCGAGCCGGCAGCGCCCGGGTTTATCTCCGCTTCTTCCAGGATTTTCGGGTAGATGTCATCGACCAGTAAATCCATGGCCTGCTCAATGATGGCGGCCTCGCCGTAATGGCGCACGATGATTTCGTAAGGGGCTTTGCCGGGGCGGAAGCCGGGAATCTTGCCGCGTTTGGCAACCTGTTTGGCAGCCCGGCGCTTGCTGGCTTCCATGAGATCGGCTTCGACTTCCACGGTCAGTTGCACCTGGTGATCGTCTAAGAATTCTTTCTCGATTTTCAAAATTGTCCTCCAGAGACCCTAAAGGTCTGTAATTTAAGTGGGGACGGAGGGATTTGAACCCTCACGCCTTGCGGCACATGATCCTAAGTCATGCGCGTCTGCCAATTCCGCCACGTCCCCAGATACTCGATGTTGTTGCGGTTAAATGGTATCCACAATGCTGTTTTTATGGGTAATCATGCGCGCACAATTGTACCCCAAAGGCGGCAACGGGCAAGGGTGACATGAAAGCGCCTCCCCAAATGATCGACCGGGGAGGCTGCGGATGATGTGACGTCCTGTCGCTTCAACCTCAACCGACTAATGAGACATTACACAAACTTTTGCTTCTTGAGCACCATCATCAAATTGTGAAACCTTCACTCAGCCTCTTTAGGGCCAATATTTGGACCAGTTATTTCTGCCGCAACAAAGTACACAGTCCAACAGATAGGCAATAGTTATAGCAAACTTGTGCGTCCGCGTGAGATGAGAAGTCGGCACAGTTATACAGGTTGCCACTACAAGAGCAAGGAACGGTTTCGCCAGAATTTCTAGTACACCTGGGCATAAATAACTATGCAGAAAGCGCTCTGCCCTGATAGGTCCATTTGAAAGGCTTGGCCATAGTACGGTTGTAATATTCGATGAAAGCCAAGACCTTGC
>JASFRG010000044.1:0-29258 GCA_050115035.1 Anaerolineales bacterium
GGGAACCATGGAGGAGAATATGAAGGTCCAGTGGCATTATCAAAACTGAGCCGTAATCTTCAGACAGAGCAGATTCAGGGACGTGTGATTATCTTACCGGCATTAAACCTCCCAGCTGTTCAGGCTAGGGAACGGTTATCTCCAATTGATAGCCTGGATATGAATCGAGTCTTTCCAGGCAAATACAACGGCACAGTGACACAAGTGATTGCCCATTACGTTCATGAGGCGATATTGCCCTTATGTGACGCAGTCATTGACTTGCATTCAGGTGGATTTTCCCTTGACTTGTTTCCATATAACAGTATGCATTATTTACCTGACGAAGAATTGCGTCAGGGCACAATGACTGCCCTCAAAGCATTTAACGCTCCAGTTTCATTGATCATGCGCGAGTTTACTGGAGAAGGTTTGTTAGATTATGCCGTTGAAGGGATGGGGAAAATCTTTCTATGTGCTGAGATTGGTGGACGTGGAGTTCTTTCCCCCTCGAAGTTAAAAATAGCTGAAACAGGCGTGCAAAACATTTTAAAGCATTTTGATATCATCGCAGGTGATGTACCTGAACCGACCACGCGCCTGATGGAAGTACCAGAAGCCGGGAATTACGCTTACGCACACAGCAAAGGTATTTTTGAAGCTTTTTTCGAACTTGGAGATGAAGTCCTGGCTGGTCAGTCTGTAGGTCAAATCCACTATCCCGAGGATCCCGCCCGTATCCCAGAATCGCTAATTATGGAAAAAGAAGGCCTGCTGGTAGGCACACGCGGACCTGGTTTTGTAGAACGTGGTGATTGCGTAGCACTTACAGCTCAGGATTATAGGCAGTAAATGTCAGACTGGCAAATTTTGCGAAGATTGAACGCTAAATAATAATTACTGTGTCTCTGTTACTTTACTGATCGTGCGCGGATTATTTGGATCATACCCTTTCGCAAGAGTCAGATAATATGAGAAAAGCTGCGCAGGAATGATGCCGACCATGGGGGATAACCACTCAGGTACATCCGCCGGGATGGCAAAGGGAACCTGGGCCATTGAAAGTGCTTCGGGGGAGTTCGAGATGACGACCAGTTCTGCCAGCAAGTCTTTTTGCAAATGTTCTAGCAACTCCACCATCGGTGAAAAGACCTTGCCAGTGGGCAATACCCCCATAACCGGGAAACCACGCGCCACCATTGCGACCGGACCATGCTGGAAATCTGCTGAAGAATATGGCTCGGCTTCTACATAAGTCAGTTCCTTGAGCTTGAGCGCCCATTCGAAAGCCGTCGCGTAATTGAAGCCCCGCCCTAACACGACACAATTCTGCATATAACGGTAGCGCTGCGCTGCCTGACGGATCGTTTCGTCCAGGCCCAACGCATCACTCGCCCATTCGGCAACCTGCTCCAACTCATCCCAACGCTCAGAATCACCGGCCAATGCTGCAGACAGCATAGCAATCCCCATCAATTCTGATGTGTACGTTTTGGTGGCTGCTACAGCCAGCTCCGGCCCGGCTTTCACATCCAATACAAAATCAGCTACATCCGCCAGGGGAGAATCAGGCGCGTTGGTGATCGCCAATGTCGGGTTGCCCTGGCGTTTGCCCTCCTCGAGCACACTGACGATATCCGGCGACATCCCTGATTGCGAAACCCCCACGACCAGCGCGTTTTGCAACCTTGGTGGCTGCTCGTAGAAAGTAAACAGCGATGGGGTCGCCAATGCCAACGGGAGCCCATTCATTCCACTCCACAAATAATTGGCATAACGACCGGCATTATCGGACGTACCACGTGCTGCCAGAAACACAAAGTGGATGTCACTTGCTTGGATCGCCGCCGCGATTTTCTCCGCGTTCTTCCTCTGTGACGAAAGCAGACGTTTCAGGCAATCGGGTTGTTCCATTATCTCGGAATGTAAACTCATCTTTCCTCTCGCACCTTTCTTTACAACACACGAGTGATCGTTTTTCTCACTTCTTCTGAAAATCGATCAACATAACTTTGAATATATTCCCGGATGTCTTGGTCCAGATTTGTGATCAATGGAGTCAAATCCATTGCATAAGAGAAACCGGTGGCATCATCCACAGCATGCGATGCTAAGAAAGTGGCATTCGCTCGTCGCCGCGCTAGCGAGGCCAGGTCATAGCGTTTGCCGCCGCTGATCTGCGAATCATATACACCCAGCAGAGCAGACTGCAAGTTTTCCTGTTCTGATAAGTCAAAGGTAATTTTGTCATCATCCGGCATCCAGTCCAGATCGCGCCAAACTTCACAACCATACACCTTCTGCGGGCGGGCGTTCTCCGGTAAGCTGCGCAGAGCGGCAATAACCCGCACGGCTACCGCGACATGGGTTTCGTGTTTGTCCGCCAGGTTGTGCGTAAAGATCACTTGTGGACGGGCAGCTTTTATAATCGCTGCAATATCGCTTACGGGAGCCGAGTTCCTGCTATCCTTCACAACTTCACTGGAGTAATCCAAAATCATCTGAGCAGCGTATTCACCCACTATGGCGGCCTTGCGTTGTTCCCTGAAACGCACCAGGCGCATTTCTTCATCTGTAAATTTTTCGTATTTCCCATTACGCGGAGACCCACGGCCGTCAGTTACCACCACACCGGTGAACCATTTATCATCGCGTTGGAAACATTCCAAAATGGGTCCGGCGGCCATCATTTCAATATCATCTGGATGTGCGACAACGCATAAATGCGTTGTACGTGCCAAAGCATCTTTAGCAGGCAGGTTGTCAGGGACAAAAATCTCGGAAGTGTCTTGATGAAATTTCATATCTGTCACCACACTTTCACTATATCATTACTTCGATCAGGTTACTACTAAGCAGCAATGCTCCCCTCTCACAGATTTTCTACCCCAACGTCACCATCTTTTTCAGCGAAATTGGCGTTTATCAGCATCCAGAATTAAAGTCTAAACTACCAGGCGATGGGATAACCTCGATAAAAGCGCATACAATCCTGCCAGAAAAGCGATAAATATCACAACATTCCAACCGTTAGTGTAATAATCCCCTATCGCCAAACGAGACAGGGTCGTGATCGGTGAAAGGCTCACTAAGATACTGATAGATACCCCGGCCAGTAACATGAGCGAGTAGATAAATTGGGATCGTTCCCGATCCTGAAGCAGGATCGCTCCTAAAGCTGCAAGCGTGGATGTGATCCCCGCTACCGTTAAAGCCATGAGGAGAATCCAGCCGGTGTTCTGGATCGCAATCCCGTTCAATTTCAACAAAGCCAGCCAGGCTCCACATTGAAGGATAGCTAGAATAACCGCCGAAGCGATTTTTGCCCCAACCATCCCATTGACCGTCAGGGGCGCAGACAGAAGCGTTTGCAGCGTGTTATTTTCCATTTCTTCCGTGAGAGAATCGATGGACATGCTGCCGGCGACAAAGGCCGGGAAGAACATCAGCATCGGCAACAAAACCGAATAGACAAACTCAAAGGATGTGGAGGGCTGCCCCTTCAAATCCGCGTAATGCACTTCAATCCCCTTTTCCATGCGCAGGAAATTCTCATACTGTTTGAGCGGTTCCTGGATCACCATGCGGATCAGGGAACTGGCTGCATCCGATTCGGGCAGATAAAGCTGGACCTCAGTAAGTCCGTTTACATCCTGGGGCGTATCGACGATGGCGTTGATCTGTCCCTGGAAAAAAGCAGTCTCGGCCTCCGACAGCGAAGCGAACGAAAAAACGGTCAGGCCGCGATCGGACAGGAAGGTTCCCAATTGATTCTCTTTCGTCACCCCGATCGTTATCCCTCTGCCCCCAAACTGCATAATCGTATCCGAGTCATACAACGAGAGCATCCCCAACAACAGCGCTGAAGAAAAGGAGGCGATGAACAATTGGATCAAGATGGCGATCACAATCGTCCGGTCGCGGAGAACTGAACTTATCTCTCTTTTGACCAGAGCTATAAATGGAGGCATCACAAGCCACCTCGCAGAACATAAACGTTGTAGAAGAAATGCACGACCGTTCCAACCCCTAATGCTAACCAATATGGGAAACGCAATTTTGTCCTCAATAGGGTAATAATGGCGGTAAAAATAAAATGCGCCAGCAGTGGAATGAACAGGAGCAATCCGGAGCCGAACAACGCGCTTGAAACTTGAGCCTGCGCCACCATACGAATTGAAACCAGCAGTAGAAGCTTTTCCCCAGCCAGAAAGCCCAGCGCCGACAGGAACGACAGACCGAGAATATCGCGCATCGATTTCACCGCACCGTGCTCCGCCAGCGCCACGATCCCAACGGACTTGACCATCTCCTCCACCAGCGCAGATCCAACCAGGATCGCACCCAGGATCAACCCGACCGGCAAGTTGGTAGCGAACGCCAGGAAGACGATTTGCGTCATGTACACAATCGGGATGACCAGCAGGCTCCACAACGGCACCGAAAAATACGGCCTGGTATGCGCCATCATCAGGTAGATAGCATCGCTGAGCTTGCGCGTGATGGGTTTGTACCCCATCAAAAACTCTTCGTTCAACAACCGTGTCCCGGCAAACATCGCAAACCCGAAAATAGCCGCCATCGGCAGGGACGGGAACAAATATTCTCGCCAGCCAAACGGCTCGCTGCGATACATCTTTACTGCCAGCGTCAACGGCGAGATATAGGAAAGGTCGTTGACATTGGTAAACATGGCCGGGAACACCAGGTAGGCCGTGGTCAGCGTAGTGACCAGCATGGCGATAAAAGTCGTATCCTTGTACGTACGGTAAAACAACGGCACCATCAGGTAAATCGCAAAGATGAACAGGGTGGTGGGAGCGAAAATGGTCAGCGCCAGCGGTACGTTTCCACCAGTCAATATCGCGATCAATATAGTGGTAGATAATGCAAAAATGGCGTATGGCAGCATCTTTCCCAGGATAATCTGAAAAGGCGTCACCGGCGCGGAGAGCAGGATCGTCAGACGACGGTTGATTTTCTCGTCCATGAAACTGCTCGTGAAAAAGATGCTGATGAACGTGATCGGCAGGATATATATCAGCGCCACCAACACCTGCGTGAACGGCGCAGGAGGCGGTGTCAGCGAGGGGATGATGACTTCTTCAGGTTCAGGAACGGATGTTTCGCCGTCCGCTTCTCCCTGACCTTGAGCCTGCGAGGCGTTGAGATAGTTGATCCCCACTCTAAGTGGGAACGCTTCCTCCTCCGGATAGGAATTCCCGACGCGCGCTAATTCTTTTTCTTCCATGTATAGCTTGAGCGCCCGCACTGCATACTGCGATTTGTCATCGCTACGGGAAATCACGTTTACACCATCGATCAACACGTCAATTGATCGTTGCTCCAGGAGCTTCTCCCCCTCTGCAAGTTCGACCGGCATTACAGCAAACCGGCTGTCACGAATCTCTGGAACATCCCCTGAAACCCCAACGCGGTACAGTCCGCTGCCAAGCGCAACCGTATCCCGCAGGGCAAACGCGGATAGCCCTACCAGAGCCAGCAAGGCAATGACGGCAACCGGGCTTGCGCCGCCGCTAAAGCGTTTACGCAATCGAGATATTTCGCGCCAGGCGATAACAAGGATCTGTTTCATAACAATGATATTCTTGAGTTTGGGATACAATACCCACATGATCCAACTTGTAGATGTTACCAAACGGTATGATGATACTACAGTCGTCGACTGCCTAAACTTGCAAATCCATCCCGGTGAGATTGTGGGGATTATCGGTCACAACGGCGCAGGCAAAACCACCACTATGAAAATGATCGTGGGGCTGGTTGAGCCCACTTCAGGACATGTACAAGTCATGGGACACGATATGCAAAGGGAAAGCATCAAGGTCAAAGGACGGATCGGCTACCTGCCGGAAGAAAGTCCGCTCTACGAAGCCATGACCGCCCAGCAATATCTGCTTTTTTTCTCGGAACTTTATCAGATGCCAAGGGGGAAGGCGCTGGCTCGCATCGATCAACTTCTCGCTTCACTTGAGTTAGCCGAGAAAAACAAACTCACTGGCGAATTTTCCAAAGGGATGAAGCGCAAAACCGCTATCGCGCGCACGTTGCTGCACGATCCGGAACTGCTGATCCTCGACGAACCTAGCTCAGGCCTGGACCCGCTGACTTCCTTTTTCATCATCAATTATCTCAAGGCCCTCAAACGCGAAGGAAAAACGATCCTGCTCAGCGCACACAATCTCTTTCATGTGGAGACTATCTGCGACCGGGTAGGCATCATTAAAAATGGCAAGTTACTGGTATTCGATACGATGGAAGAGATCCGAGCCAAGCTGGGAAAACGCGAATACCAGGTCATCTTCCATGCAGACGAAAAACTGGACTATGAAATCGTAAACGGAAACTATGTTTTCCGTACCGCCGAAGTTAATGCCATCGCCGGTATGTTGGAAACCATTTCAACCAGTGGTTGGACGCTAATGGACCTATCTATGCGAGAATCCGCGCTGGAGGAGATCTACGTTAAATTGATGTCAAATGGGTAGTTGTAGTCATCTCCAATACTAAAATATTGAGGATGCTATACTCCTTTCAAGTACAATAACACCTACCAATGATTAAAAACAGGAGGACAGATGAATTCCTATCGAAAAGAACTCTGGTTCAATGTTCCTTCCCGGCGCGGATTCGTAAACATAACGCGTGAAGTGGAAGAATGTCTGCACGAAAGTGGGATTCAGGATGGACTGGTTTTGGTGAATGCCATGCATATTACTGCCTCGGTCTTCATCAACGACAATGAAAGCGGCCTGCACCAGGACTACGAAAAATGGCTGGAGAAGCTTGCGCCGCACGCACCAATAAGCCAGTATCGTCATAACGACACGGGTGAAGATAACGCGGATGCTCACATGAAACGCCAGGTGATGGGACGCGAAGTGGTTGTCGCGATAACCGATGGCAAGTTAGACTTCGGTCCCTGGGAGCAGATATTCTACGGCGAATTTGACGGCCGCAGACGCAAACGAGTGTTGGTCAAAATCATTGGAGAATAAGATGGAAAAAAGACGTTTTGGACGTACAGGCCACATGAGCACGGTGGCGATTTTTGGGGCGGCTGCCTTTTGGGAGATCGAACAGAAGGAAGCAGACAAAGTCATGGAGATGGTTATTGAGTCAGGAGTCAACCACATCGATGTGGCCCCCTCTTACGGGCAGGCCGAGCTGCGCATCGGTCCGTGGATGCCGCGTGAGCGTGAGCGTTTCTTCCTGGGTTGCAAGACCATGGAACGCACCAAGGGTGGTGCTATGAATGAGTTAGGACAATCTCTCAATCGATTGCAGACGGACCACTTCGACTTGTACCAACTGCACGCCATCACCTGCATGGAAGAACTGGATGCCTGCACCATGAAGGGTGGCGCGTTGGAAGCGCTCGTGGAAGCCCGTCAGCGGGGATTGACCCGACATATCGGCATCACAGGCCACGGGGTCGATTCGCCGCGGGTCTTCATCGAGGCGTTGAAGCGTTTCGAGTTTGATTCCATCCTGTTCCCGTTGAATTTCGTACAAATGGCGAATCCCGAATATCGAAAAGATGCCGAGACCTTGATCGCGCTCTGCAAGGAAAAAAATGTCGGCACGATGGTGATCAAAACCGTCACCAAAGGTCCCTGGGGAGATAAGGAAAAGACGGCCACAACCTGGTATGAACCGTTTGATCAGATGGAACAAATCCAGGAGGCGGTAAACTTTGCGCTGTCCTATGAAGTTACCGGTTTATGCACCGCGGGGGATGTCAATGTGCTGCCAATGGTGCTGGAGGCGAGCCAGAATTTCTCCCAATTGAGCCAATCCCAACGTGAAGCGATGATACAATCGGGAGACCAATTCGAACCCCTGTTCACATAAGGAAAACATGTCCGATCCTCGCGTTACAAAACTCGCAAAAGTGATGGTGCATTATTCGCTGCAAATCAAGCCCGGGCAGTTGGTGCTTTTGCAAACCACACCGCTGGCAGATGAACTTTCGCTGGCCTTCTTCGAAGAAGCCACCAAAGCAGGCGCGCACGTTTTGGTCCAGAATGCGATTCCGGGAATGAACGAAATCTTCCTGAAGAACGCATCGGATGGACAATTGGACTTCGAGATGCCCATCCGCAGGACCATCTACGAAACGTTCGACGCCCGTATGGTCATCGAAGCCGATTCGAACACCCGAGAGCTTGCCGGCGTGGACCCCAAACGGATTGCCCGCAACCGTAAAACCTACGGCAAACTCTTCAAGTTGTTCTCCGACCGTATAGCCAGAGGCGACATGAGATGGTGCCTCACCGTTTACCCGACCGAGGCGATGGCGCAGGAAGCCAATATGAGTCTGAGCGATTACCGCGAATTCGTCTATGGGGCTGGCATGCTCAATGAAGATGATCCGGTTGTGTATTGGAAAGAAGAAGCTGCGCGCCAGAAAAAACTGGTTGACTGGCTGGCCGGACACAAACAGGCCGTATTGAAAGGCAACAACATAGACCTGAGCATGTCCATCGAAGAACGGACTTTCATCCCCTGCGCAGGCGACGAAAACTTCCCGGATGGTGAAATATTTACCAGCCCGGTGGAAGATTCGGTCAACGGCTGGGTCCGGTTCAAGTATCCGGCTATCTTCGATGGGAACGAGGTGGAAGATATCGAGTTGTGGTTTGAGGATGGCAAGGTGATTAAGGAAAAAGCCGGCAAAAATCAGGAATTGCTCACCAGTCTGCTGAACACCGATCCCGGCGCTCGTTACCTGGGCGAATGGGGCATCGGGACGAACTACGGCATCACGCGCTTCACCAAGAACATGCTTTTCGACGAAAAGATCGGCGGCACCATCCACCTGGCAGTTGGGTTGGGATTTGCCGAGGCAGGTGGCAACAACGAATCGGGGTTACATTGGGATATGTTGTGTGACATGGCCCAGGCCGAAGTCACTGTTGATGGAGAGTTATTCTACAAGAACGGCAAACCCGTCGTTTAACGAATGGAGTTCTAAGGATCATGTCTGCTAAGTTTTTTAAAGTGATCCAAGAGGGGGACCGAGATAAGGTCGAAACTATGCTGCGCAAAACACCGGACCTGATCCTGTCCAAAAGCAAAAAGAACCTTTCCCCTTTGCTGACCGCCATGTATTACCATGAATTCGAAATCGCGGATTTGCTATTAGACCGCATGGTCAAGCTGACCGTCTACGAAGCGGCAGCAACGGGCAAAATGAAGCATCTGATCAGCAACCTGGGGCACAAACCAGAACTTGTAAACGCATATTCAGATGATGGCTATCAACCGTTGGGGTTAGCCGCCTATTTTGGGCATGAACAGGTTGTGGAGTATCTCATCAAGGCCGGCGCGGAAGTCAACTCGTCATCAAAAAATGCGCTGGGTGTGACGCCTTTGCAATCGGCAGTTGCCGGAGGACACCTTGAGATCACACGCATGCTGCTTACAGCGGGAGCAAGCCCAAATGTCCGCGAGGGAGGCGGGTATACGCCACTCCACACGGCCGCTCACAACGGGGATGTCGAGATCGTGCGCAGTCTTATTTTTGGCGGCGCGGACCTGGAAGCTAAAAGCGACAAAGATGAAACGCCTCTCGACATGGCACGCAAAGCCGGGCATGATGAGGTCGTGAGCCTGCTCAAAGCAGGCATAACACGTCGTTTTCGTGGAAGCCGGTTGCCGAAATAGCCTGGTTATTATTCAATCATCGCAACTTCCTCCTGATTTAGCCGTATATCAGGAGGAAGTCTGTTTTTTAAAGAAGGAGTTTTAAATGAACAAAACACAAAAAGCAATTTCTGTATTCACCTTGCTTGTTCTACTCACGCTCACATTTGCTGTCCCAGTTTTCGCTTTTGAGGGCCGCGAAGGTGACAATGTCGTCATCGCTGCGGATGAAGTGATCGATGATGACCTCTACGTAGGGGCTGACAACTTCACACTCAACGGTACCGTCAAGGGAGATTTGATCGTGGGCGGTTCGGTCATCACCATCAACGGCACCGTCGAAGGTGATTTGTGGGCTGCCGGGCAGCTGGTCATCATCAATGGTGTTGTGATGGACGATGCCCGTATCGCTGGGGCTGGTCTGCAACTGGGTGATGATGCCCAGGTGGGCGGTGACCTGTTAGCCGCCGGAGCCAGCCTGGAAACCAAAGCTGGCAGTAGCGTTGGAAGCGATCTTTTGGTGGGCGCGGGCCAGGCTTTGCTGGCCGGTGATGTAGAACGGGATGTGCTGGCCGGTACTAGCGCATTGGAACTGCGCGGCGATTTCGGCCGGGATGTAAAAGCCTATGTCGATCAGACCGAAGAGTCAGTCAGGGGGCCGTCACCCAATGTCTTCATGCAACAGAGCATTCCTCTAACCCTGCCGAGCGTCGCGCCGGGCCTGACTGTTGCCGATAGCGCAAACATCGCAGGCGACCTGGAATACACCAGTACCTATGACCTGACCTTCCCCGGCGGCGCTGTCGGTGGAGAGGTGAATCGCGTGCAACCCGAGATTAATGCGGGTAGAGTATATGTTCCACCGACGCCCCTGGAAAAAACCGGTAAGTGGGCCTTGGATTCGCTCCGCACTATCCTGACTCTTGTCATTCTCGGTCTGCTGTTGGGTTGGCTGACTCCCGTGTTCATGCACACCACATCTGAGAAGATCACTGCGCAAACCTGGCCAAGCCTGGGATGGGGCGCAATCGCCTGGGCAGCGTTCTTTTTCGCATTGCTTTTGATCGTGATCGTCATGATAGCTGGTGGCGTCATCTTCGGCTTCCTGACATTGGGCGGTATCAGCGGAGTCATCATCTGGCTGGGCATTCTGTCCATGTTCGCGCTGATCGTCCTATTCGTTCTGGCGACCGCCTATGTGTCCAAGATCGTGGTTGGTGAGGCAGTCGGCAAATGGATCTTGGGCAAGTTCAACTCATCCCTGGCCGAACATAGATTCTGGCCGATGATCCTGGGCGTGATCCTGATCGCCGTTGTGGTAGCACTGTTACGCTTCCCGCTCCTGCCGTTGGGCTTCTTCGGCTGGCTGCTCAATTTTGCAGTGGTGCTCTTTGGACTGGGTGCGCTCTGGCTGTGGGGACGCGATCGATTTACAAAGCAACCGGCTGGCTAGACAAATCTTGCCATACAAAAAAGAGGGCGAGTTCAAATTGAACTCGCCCTCTTTTTTTCTTTCTGTAAGTTTACGGACAATCGATCGTATAGCCTACCAGTTGTGAGATCTTTTCGGTGCGGCCGACCGCCTGGCCCTGGGTATTGAGCCCAACCAATTGAAAATCGAACCAGGCTTGAGCCTTGCGCAGATCGGGGTGAACGCTTTCGCCAGACATCGTCAGCATGAAATTTCCATTCCCTTGCGGTACCATTTTCCCGAGGTTCTTCCATGCTGAGGTGGCCGTACCCAGCTTGTCCTCGATCCGATAATAAAAGTCGACGGCTACAATATGGTCATCGGTTGCTGTAGCTGTGAAGACGTTTTCCTTCGGATTGCAGCGCAAAGAAAAAGTTGGATTGGTATAACTTATGTTCTGGAAGTAATCGCCCCAATAAGAGTCTTCCACCATGATAGGACCTTCCGCGTCAGCACTTACCGCAGCCACTGCTTCAGTCGGTGGGACCTCGGTTGGCGGGACTTCCGTAGGCGGCGCCTGAGTGGGAACCGCGGTGGGAGGTTGAGTAGCGGTTGGCTCCGGCGTAGGGGGAGCTTCGCTGGCTTCAGCGGTTACCTCTACGGGCACTTCCACTGTCACAACGACCACTTCCGCTGTCGGCGGGACTGCAGGTTCCTCCGTTGAGGAAGTCATCGCATCACAGGCTGTCAGGGCCAATACAAATACAAATGTGAGAATGAAAAATCTTTTCATAAGATACTCCTTTCTATAGAATCATTTTAAGATCGTCTTACAATCTTATACAGTCCCCAATACGGTTAATATTTACCTGTCTTCCTTTACACTTTTGTTAAGAGACAAGTCAAATGCTTTAATTTTGAGAAAATATAATACTTTTACCAATCGGACAAATCTTATCAGGTATAATCGCACACATCATGCTACTAACACCAAAACAAATCGAGGCCAAACTCGACCGAATTCTCTTAAAGGTACAGAAGCCCGGGCGCTATGTAGGCGGTGAACTGAACATCACCGTCAAAGATTGGGAAAAGGTTAAGACCAAAGTGGCTTTGATCTTCCCTGATATTTACGATCTCGGCGTTTCCAACGTGGGGTTGAAGATTCTCTACGATCAGGTCAACCAGCGGGATGACGCGCTGGCCGAACGCGCTTACGCGCCCTGGATCGATATGGAAGCCGAGATGCGCGAAAACGGGATTCCGTTATATGCGCTCGAATCGAAACAGCCCCTGGCCTGCTTCGACCTGATCGGCTTTTCCTTGCCCTACGAGACGCTCTACACCAACACACTCAACATCCTGGACCTGGCCGGCATCCCGGTCAAATCCGCGGACAGGGACGACTCGCACCCCATCATCATCGCCGGTGGACATGCTACCCTTAACCCCGAGCCCATGCACGCCTTTATCGACGCGTTTGCTATCGGCGAGGGAGAAGAAGTCATTCACGACATCATTGAAGTTATCCAACGCCACAAGTTGTCATTGCGAGGCCGTTCGCCCCGAGAGGGCAACAGCCCGAAACGGGGAGCGCAGCGACGAAGCAATCTCCCAGCCAATGAGGAGATTGCCACGACGCCAATGGCGTCTCGCAATGACATTCTTAAAGATTTAGCACACATCCCCGGCGTTTACGTACCCCAATACTACGAACCGCATTACATGGATGACGGTACGCTCTCGCACATTGACAACCTGCTGGATGACATCGCCAACCCGGTTTTCAAACGCATGGTTGCCAAGCTGCCTCCCCCACCCACCAAATTCATCGTGCCGAACATCAACGTGGTGCACAACCGCGCCTCGGTGGAGATCATGCGCGGATGCACGCGCGGGTGTCGCTTCTGCCATGCGGGCATGATCACACGTCCGGTCCGCGAACGAAGCGTGGATGAGATCATCGAGGCGGCCGTACGCGCCGTGGAAGACACCGGTTTTGAAGAGCTGGCGCTCATGTCGTTGTCGTCGTCTGACTTTTCGCACATCGTCGAGCTGACCAATGCCATCAGCGAGCGTTTCAAAGGCCAGAAGCTGACCATCTCCCTGCCCTCGCTGCGCATCGAATCCGTTTCGATTGACTTGATGGACAAGCTGCGCGAGCACTACTCTGGTGGGTTTACGCTGGCCCCCGAAGCGGCCACCGAACGCATGCGCCGTATCATCAACAAGTACATCTCCGATGAGGAGATTATCGAGACCACACGCGAGATCTACCGCCGCGGCTGGAAAACCATCAAGCTGTATTTCATGATCGGGCATCCCAGCGAAACCATGGAAGATGTGAAAGCCATCGCCAACTTGGCCAAGGCCGTCATCGGCGAGGGCCGCAAGGTGGCCGGTATGGGTATCAAACTGCACGTCGGCTTCAACACCTTCGTCCCCAAACCGCAGACACCTTTCCAATGGGTGCCGTTGGATACGCGCGAGAACATCCTCAAAAAGCAGGACGTGTTACGTAAAATGCTGCCCGACCGCAACATCAAGCTTTCCTGGAATGATCCTGAGGACAGTATGATGGAAGCCTGGTTGACGCGCGGCGACCGCAAGATCGCGGACGTAGTTTACACAGCCTGGAAGAACGGCGCCAAGTTCGATGCCTGGGGCGACCAGATGAAGTTCGATGTCTGGATGGCTGCCTTCGATGAACACAAGATTGACCACACATTCTATACGCATCGCCAGCGCCGCACAGACGAGGTCTTCCCCTGGGAGCACATCAGCGCTGCCGTGCGCAAGAACTTCCTGTTTCAGGACTTCCGCATGTCGCTTGAAGGCGAGATCCGCGTGGACTGCCGCCTGAACTGTTTCGCTTGCGGCATCCTGCCCACCTTCTCCAACCTGCGCCGTGAAAACCCCGGCGAAGTCTGGAAGTGCCCGGATGTCAAGAGCCCTCAGCGTTCAGCAGTCAGCAATCAGTTACCAGTGGTCGGGGATTAAGTACTGATGCAAAAAGCACACTTCTTAACGCGTCTGCAAAACGAACGACAGAATTGGGAACTGTTGATCAACTATGTTGCCTCTTCGCGTATGGGGATTGGCTGCGTGGCCGGAACCTGGGCCGTGCGTGACATCCTGGCGCACATCGTTGCACAGGAACAATATCTGGCCGACCGCCTGGCCGAGATCGCGCGCGGTGAACTCACTTCGTTCTGCCGGACACAGGCCGAGTTGTATGATTTCCAGGAAAAGTTTGGTTATCCCGATTTCGAATCGCCGATTTTGCAGCAGGACATCGCCAACGATTGGGTGGTGAACAAATATAAGTCGATTGCCAACCCCGACCTGGTCGCGCTGGAATTGCATGCTTTCGACGCCATCTGGGAACATGTTCAGGGGCTGACAGGCAAGCAAATGACTGACAACAATCTATTTGACCGCATCGCGCATTATACGTATGCACATTACAACGAGCACGCCGCTGATATCCGCAAACGCTTCAGATCTCCGGTGAGGAGATGACCATGCGGGTACGCGTTACTTTCTCAAAACAAGGTGCGCTGCGCTATATCGGACACCTTGATCTGCACAAAATCTGGGAGCGCAGCATCCGCCGTGCGAAATTGCCGCTGTCCTACAGCCAGGGTTATCACCCGCAGCCCAAGATCCATCTGGCCGCTGCCCTGCCGCTTGGCTTTTCGTCCCGCGCTGAAGTGATGGATATGTGGTTGAACGAAGAGGTGGAGGATGTGACCACTACCCTGCAACCACACGTTCCACCGGGGCTGACCATCATGGGCGCGAGTCAGGTGGACGACCGCGAACCGTCCTTGCAATCGCAGGTCATTGCAGCCGAGTACCAGGTCGAGATAACGGAATCAGGTTCCGCATCGGGCTTGAACGAGAAGCTTGCTTCCGTTTTAGAGTCCGAATCCATCCCCCGAGTGCGTCGCAAGAAGCCGTATGATTTGCGTCCGCTGATCGAGGAACTGACATCCCCGGATGATAATCACATACACATGCGTCTGACCGCCCGTGAGGGTGCCACTGGCCGTCCGGAAGAAGTGCTGGATGCGATGGACATTCCGCTGGAAGATACTCGCATCGAAAGGACAAAATTGCTCTTCAAGGAGTGACAATTGCCCGATCCCCCCGTTACCCAGACGACGTACCCAACTGCAAGCGATTTCAACCACCATTTTGATCCCAAAGAGTACCTGCGCGAGATGTTCGGCGCGCCCGATGACGAAGACCATTTCAGTCTTTTCTTCATGGCTCGCGTACTCAACTCCCTACCAGACAATTTATTTATCCACGAATTTGGCGGCGGCCCAACGCTGTATTCCGTTGCGGCGCTGGCTCGTAAGGCCCGCGAAATCCACTTCAGTGATGTGGTAGATGCCAGTCTGCAGGAAGTGAGGGCGTGGTTGACGGGCAGGCCAAAAACGCATGACTGGACTCCTTACATCGCGCTGGCGCTTGAGGCGGAAGGGTCAGCAGTGACCAAAACTGCTGTTGCCGAGCGGGCTGCGCTTATGAGAAAAGTCCTCTCACATCTTATGCACTGCGATGCGCAAAAAAATCCGCCTATCGAACTGGGGAACATCCAATACGACCTGGTCACTGCCCATCACTGCACCGATGTCGCCGCAACAAATATTGACGAATGGCAAAAGGTCATCAAAAATGTCACCACAATCGTTCGTCCTGGCGGTTGGCTGATGCTGAGTGTCACCACCGGCGCCCGCACGTATGAGGTGGGAGATGTGATTTTTAAATGCGTCGACCTGACCAAAGAGGATATACAGAAGGGGCTTCTGGCTGCAGGGTACCTCAAGGAGTCCATCATTCTGGAAACCTATGATACAGTAGAGCAGCCTCGTGAATATGCGGGCATTATTATGGCCCTGGCACTTCGCCAATAAAAGATTTTTTGGACATTTAATTTTACAATTGAAGCGGTTAATCAGCTCATCGGCAAGATCTATGCACTTGGAGGAAATCCCATGCCATTACTCGTATCCATTTTCTTTGGCTTTGTTCCCATGTTTTTATTTGCCGGGTTCATTAACTGGCTGGACCGCTATGAGAAAGAGCCCAAAATCTTGCTTGGTGCGGCCTTTACCTGGGGCGTGGTGATCGCGGGTGGAGGCGCGTACATTATCAATACCGTATTGGGGGTGGGCGTATACCTCGTTACGAGTTCAGAAGGCGCAACCGACTTTGCGACCGCCTCCATCATCGCCCCCATCGTAGAAGAAAGTCTCAAGGGGTTGGCCGTGCTGGTGGTCTTCCTTCTGTTTCGCAAGGAATTTGATTCAATTTTAGATGGCATCATTTATGCAGGTATCACCGCGCTGGGATTCGCCGCCATTGAGAATGTGCTGTACATCTACAATTACGGCTACCAGGAGGCCGGCTGGGGCGGGTTGTGGCAGTTGGTCTTCATCCGCGTGATCCTGGTCGGCTGGCAGCATCCTTTCTACACGGCTTTCACCGGTATCGGTTTGTCAATCGCGCGCATGAACCGCAACCTTCTGGTCAAGATCATCGCTGTAATGGGCGGATTTTCTACAGCAGTCTTCGCCCACGCTTTCCACAACACTTTCGGCAGCCTGATCGGCGGGCTCCCGGGCCTGGCCATCGGTACTTTTGTGGACTGGGTGGGCTGGTTTATTATGCTGGTCTTCATCATCTGGATGGTCGTCAACGAACGCAACCTCCTGAAGCGACACCTGTTGGAAGAGGTAGACAGTGGATTAATCTCCCCCGCGCAATACCGCACGTCCCTATCGTTCGCGCAGTCTGGCGCGCGCTTGAATGCACTCACCTCTGGTAGTTACTTCGCCACCTCCCGCTTTTACCAGGTACTTGGTGAGTTGGCACATAAAAAAGAACAACTAGCCAAACTGGGTGAGGAGCGTGGCAATTCGGGAATCATCGAGAAATTACGCGCTGAGTTGACCCGGCTTGGACCAAGAGCGAAATCATAGGATCCAACTACTCCCTGCACAAGGGAGTAGATTCAATTTTGTTTGGGTAGTCCCCCTTTATAGTGTGGTTGGATGAATTACACAATGAATTTACCGCAAAGCACGCTAAGAGCGCCAAGAAAAACCGTTTTTAACCTTTGCGGGCTTTGCGCTCTTAGCGGTTTAAAAATAACCACACCAAAGGGAGAGACTATCCAAATTTGAACCTCAGCTTTAACATATCCCTAACAATCTGTTAACCACAGATGACCTAGAATTGGATATAGTTGCATCAACTTAGCAAACCACTTCCCCCAGAAGGCAGCCCCCCTGCAGGTACCAGGGGGGTTGTCGCTTAATCACAAACCTGAGCGACTTTGTAACGTTGTCAACGAACGCACTCTCTTGAATGTTAGAATATGTATTGTGATCATGTGAAGGAGCCAGGAACATGGGAAAGCGGTTTTCAGAATTACCCAAAGTCACTCGAATAGCAATCGTTGGAGCAATTGGCTTTGGCATTCTTTGTTGTATGCTGATTGTATTCACATCACTGGCTAATGCATCTTCATTACCGTAAACCACTCCTATCCTTGAATGGCCATCACGCGAGTTCATAAGCGATATTTTCTTTTAGATTGCCCTTTTCGTACAGGATAGGGAAATCACATTTCCGTTGGCTCACAGCAGGAAAATTATTCTCCCCTTTTGTTTTTATCGTCTCACCTGCCCAAAATATGTCCAATTTTCAGTATATTCATTTCTTTATCCAAAGAATTAAATGTATAATTTGTTATCGGAGTTATCAATAATGGCAACTGAGGGCGATACTAATAAATATCGAAGCGGCGATAAAAAACTAAGTGGAGCTGATCTGAGAAGGGCTGAACTTAGTAGAGCTAATCTACGAGGGGCTCTTCTGGACGGAGCTAATCTGTTCGGAGCTGATCTGAGTAAAGCCGACCTGAGAAATGCTAATCTGATCGGCGCCGACCTGCACGAAGCTAACCTGCGAGGTGCAAATCTCTTAGGCGCCAATCTAAACGGAGCCTTTTTGAGGGGAGCCAATCTGCGCGAAGCCTTTTTGATCAGTGCCAACCTGGGTGAGACTAACTTGATCAGGGCCGAACTGTTTGAAGCGGAATTGATTGGAGCTTACTTGCGAGGAGCTGATTTAAGTGGAGCCCATCTACGGGGGGCAAATTTGCGTGGAGCAGACCTGAACAAAGCCAATCTAAGTGGCGCCAACATGTTTAGGGCTTACCTAGTCGAATCATATCTACTAGATGCATACCTGATTGGAACAGACCTTAGCGAAGCTAAATTGAACAAAACCGATCTAAGTGGAGCTTCCTTGCAAGGAGCTAACCTACGTGAAGCCCATCTGGTTTCAGCCAATATGCGCCAAACTAACTTGATCAGAGCAGAACTCTTTGAAGCAAATATGAGCGGCGCTGACCTAAACGGAGCGGACTTGAGACGGGCCGACCTCGGTAGAGCTGAATTACACAAAGCAATTTTACGCAAAGCCATTTTAAGAGGAGCTAATCTATTCAGAGCGAATCTAAGCCAAGCCGACTTGCGAGGAGCAAATTTAATTCGAACCTCTCTAACGTTGGCCGACCTACGCATGGCACGTTTGAGCCATGCTAATCTGAACAGAGCATACCTGCGAGGAGCCAGCTTGGAAGAAGCCGATTTGGAAGAAGCTAACTTAGAAGGAGCCTTGCTTGGGAGAGCCAAGTTACGTGGAGCACGTCTAAAAAATTCCAACTTAAGAGGGGCAATATATGATACGAATACAACATGGCCTGCAGGATTTGACCCAAAAGCTAAGGGGGCGACAATTGAGTAGAAGTGTATCGTTGTCCGACTTACTGCATGGTTATTTGCGCTCTATTAAACTGTAGAACTCTTTATTAAGTTGTAATTCTGATTTCGGAGATACTAAACCTTTCCATGAAGGAAATACTCTATCAGTAAGTATTCCAGCCGCTTCATTATTTTTTTCTCATGGTAAAATCTCACTCTCACCTGCCCTCGTAGCTCAGTGGATAGAGCGTTGGCCTCCGGAGCCAAAAACGACGGTTCGAGTCCGTCCGAGGGTACAAAATAAAGGCACACTTTTTGGTGTGTCTTCTTTTTTGTGAGAACAACGGCCCCCAAACGAAAATGTAAACTCCTAATACTCCCCAGCAGCTATAATGCCGGGATGCAAATTCAATTCTTCATCTTTTCCTCCCTGTTGTCTTTGTATATGACGATCATAAAATTTATTGACACCCTTTATACAGTGACTATCTTGTCCACGTTTGTTTTCCTGGCCTCAATTCATGGAACGTTATGGTTTTTGCGTATCCAGAGAGAGTTGAGCGATTAAAAGCGACCACTCCCTGAGCAGACCAGGGAGTGGTTTATTCTATAACAAGCAGAGGTGGTTCTGCTCAATTAACATAGCCAACTTTTACCAGTTGCAGACTTACAAATCTGTTCGTTGACAAATGATATTGCTGCAACTATGATGGTTATAGGCATTAGTTTTTCGAGGCTCCTTGTTCTGGAAAGCCACCGCCCCGCACCCCTTCGGGGCGGTGTGCTTTTAAACACATTGCGCTGCGCGGCCCCTCCTCGCTTCAACGCGTGAGACGTCTTCATCAGTTGCCTCGCGCAATACGAGGATGTCTTCGAACAGGATCATGCCGGACAGGTTATTGTGAGCTTGCTGTTTGTCTCGCCCAAAGATGAGGCCGTAATCGCCGCTGGCTTCATAGTAGAAAGGACCTGCACAGTTTATCCCCACCTACGATCTCAAACGTGTTTCCTTGCATAGACATGAAGCCGCAGCTTGAACAAACATGAAGTTTTTGCATAGTGTCAGTCATGATGATCTCCGGGTTGAATTTTACAGCGGCGAATTATACAGTCCCCAAAGCCTTGCAGCGTTTACAGTTTTGTTGGTTGAGAATTTAGTTAGGAAAGTTCGAGCCGATGGGGTTATTTGTCAAATAACCCTAGTATTACAGCGCAAGGTAGGCTGAAAGCCGTTCCAAGCGGTCTTTGCGATGAGAAAGATAAGCGGCATAATTTCTGCGCTGATAGTAGCGAACCATGCGAATAGCAGCTGTGAGATCGAAAATCGGCATAGGTAAAATGCTCGATAACAATAAACGCACCTGATAGACTGTAAGCGCCGGAGCGCGCTCTTTGAAAAAGATACGCATGCGCACCAGGAAGTGATGAGCCAGAAAAACGAACAACATATGATGATGCCAACCGATCCAACTGCGCAGTTCATAATGGTCGAACCCGACTTCAACTTTACTGGCTCGGAGAATGATCTCAACTGGCCAACGCATGCCACTCATGCGCACCAGTTCAGCCGGGTCGATGTTGGCAGGGGCATTGCTAAAGTAGTACTTGATCTCGGTGGGGTCTTCCAGGTTGCGGCGAATGATGAGCCACAGTTCCTGACCCGGCAAGCCGTCTCGTACTTCGATGACCCGCAAACAGGCAAAATCACAAACCAGGGGTCCTTTGGCGCCTTCTTTGATCCTGGCTCGTACCCTTGCGGCTCCGGGCAACTGTTGGATCAATTCGTTAACTTGTATGGGTATCTGTTGTGGATTGCGCAGCCGAATGCGAGTTGGACGACGACCTCTGCCCTTCCAAGTTGGGACACCTACTTCTGGTCGTTCCAGCCAGATGCGGATCGTGCAACGTACTTCGACGAAGTACCACTTGTTAAAAGCGACGATTCCATCTCGAAAAACTGGCGAATCACCGTACCATTCGTCCGCAGCCACCCATTGAAAGGGCAATTCGCCTCTTTCAAGTGCATGTTCCAACAACTCCAGCGCGATTTCCGGTTTAGTTTGATAGCTGCGTTCCTTGGGAATGCCACACATCTGAAGCGGAACCTGGTGCGTCTCTTCGAACCACTCCTCCGGTATATACAAACGAGCGTCCAAAAAACTGTGACCTTTGCGGCTGGCATATCCAAGGTAGACCCCTACTTGCGAGTTGGCTACCTTGCCCACCGAGCCACACCATTGTCGGGCCACCCCCACAGAATGTTGCCCTTGTTTGACCATCCCGGATTCGTCCACCAGGAGAACCCCGTCTTTCTCACCCAGGGTTTCGACTACCCGCGCTTGATGTCTCTGCAACATCCCCTCTCGCGACCAGGGACTCTGCGATAACCCATGCGGGGCACCTACCTGTGACCAAGCGTTTGCAGGTTCAAATCCAGTCCGGCCATATTTTTACATCAAATAATAAAGATGATTTGTAACACTCATAGGAAAAACTCTGGTGAGGAGAGGATCGAACAAATAAATCATAAAATTATCCGAAGAAAAATTAATTTCATTTTGGATACAATAAATTCAGTATTCAAAATCTAATTTCATTTTTGAGAGGTTGTTATGTTTTATACATCGGGGTTGGTCAAGAAAGAAAAGGGGCAGGGGTTGGTGGAATATGCATTACTTTTGGTGTTGATTGCTCTAGTCGTATTTGCTGTTCTGATGCTGCTGGGTCCTGTCGTTGCAAATGTTTTTAGCACAATTAATAGCAGCCTATCATCCTTTGGTGGGTAGTATAGATAGCAGTCCTCACCAAGCGACATTATCTTAATGCGTTACAGCGTAACCTTGTTTTTGTAAAATCGTCATGTTTATGTAGTAATAACTCAAATCCGGAAAGGAGGTGAAAATCATGTTGTTTGCACCGAAAGAAAAAGGTCAAGGTCTGGTTGAATATGCGTTAATTCTTGTTTTGGTCGCCATTGTTGTTATTGCTGTTCTGATGCTCCTTGGCCCGATCATTGCCAACGTGTTCAGTACAATCAATACTAGCCTTTCATCGACGTAACTGAGAGCGTTTTACAATGAATAGGTATTGAAAACTGAACCAATACCAAATAACCAAAAAAGCTGCTGCTGGCTTGTCCAGGGCAGCTTTTGGTTTTATGGTTTAGGAACGCAACCTATAACCAAGCGTATGTAGGTTCAATTCCAGTTCGGCTACATTTCACCCTTGAGTTATAACTAAAATTTGTAACGAGAGCATAAGCTGCCGAACGATTCTGGCTTCAGATGCTGCTGCTGACATTGTGACCCACTCTGACATTTCGCACCGCATACCCTCCGAACGAAGTGAGGTCATCTTCATGCAGGGTTAGAAGACTTTGTAGACACGATTCTCATTATAAAACATCGCAACAAACTAACAGCCTAATAGAAACTATGTAATGAGCTCTTCTCCTATATTTAATTAATTGACTTTGTCAATTAATTAGACTAAAATTGTCCATTATATTTAAGTGGTTGGCTTCACAAATTTTTACGTGCACAATCTCCAGTGATTTCGGAAGGATTATCTTCGTTTCCACACGAATGGATCTTTGTGCTAAGAGGAAGAATTAATGAACAAATTATTGACAGCACTCATGTCTTTGGGAATTCTACTCCTATCAGCATGTGCTACATCTACTCCATCTCCAACCGCAATGCCTCCACCGACTGAGACACCAACGCCCGTCCTGGCGACGAGCGTCGACGACATAATTGGTATTTGGCAGTTTGGTTCTGGTGATAACGCCATTTTCCACCAGTTTGATGAGGACGGGACTTACCGGACGGCCCAGCGGGTTGTTACCAATCTCCAGGACAGCCCGCAACAACTGGGAGAGTTTACGCTTGAGGGAGGATCGCTGATTCTTATCGCTAGCGATGAGAGCCCCGCCTGTGCAGGTCAGAACGGCACCTATGAGGTGCAACTGTTGGAAAGTGGCCGGATTAGCTTTGTCCTGCTCGAAGATCAATGCACTACACGGTCCGGGTACTGGATGGGGGCTGGCTTGGAGCCGCTGTCACCCTAGTTTATTTTGCGCTTGGTCGCTGGTGAATCACGAACTAGCGAAAAGGCTGTTCCAGGCTTATAAGGCCAGGTAGGCCCGGTACGGATATACATCCGAACCCGATCAATGGGACCAGGCAGGCGGTTCGTTTTCAGACCGCGATTTCCCGCCTTTTAATCCCCCGTCTTCCACCCGCTCAGCGGGTGGTTTTTTGGTTCGGGCTCCCGCCTTCAATTCTCTAAGTTGACGAAGAGTTCATTCGGCAATCTTAATTTTGTCGATCTCGATCTTCCGTCCTGCGTGCACAACCGGGTCGATCCGAATCTGCTGGATCAATCCACGCCACTCGCTGATCGATGACATATCCAAATCATAGGTGTGGAACTCGCCGTCACTGATCACATCGAAGACCAGATATTTGTCCCCATCCCATAGTGGGTCGGTGTCGGTCAAAAAGAACACCTCGCCGGCTGTTGGATCACCCTCTGAAACCTTCATCGTGATGCTCAACTGACCGTAGTCACTGGCCGGGAACTCAACCGCCGGCGAAACCATATAGGGGTCGTCGCCACTTGATACCATAGACAGCACCCCACCCGAGGCAGTGAAGTCCTCAATATGGTTTTCCGGCCACCACCATTCTACATCCCCTTCTGTTTCGAACTCCCAGTCTGGGATTTCATAGGTAGCGGGGACAAGTTGAAGCGGGTAACGAATGAGGTCGCGATCAAGGCTGCCGCCTCCAAAATTGAATCGCGAAACGTATAAATACAGTTCATCATCATTGGTGTCGAAATTGATAGAAGGACTGTCAGGATCTAACAGAACAGGATAGGCATAAATGAGTTCGAATTCCGGGTCTGCGACCGAGGCCACCATAGGTAACTCTATGATCAGTCTGCGCCTTGACCAGTCGATCAAATCATCCGAAATAGAGTAATATACGCCCCATATCGGTCTTTCAGCTGTGGAGGTTGGATTGTATCCCATCCCCACCAAGATGTACTTCTCTAACACTGTGTTATAGGTAACGCTATTCGTCAACGATCCTGAAATATCGAATGAATCCACAGGAGCACAGGTCGGTGTATTTTCGGTAACATCTTCGGTATAAGGATTAATGAACTTACCGTTAAAATCGTTTCCATCCCAATAACGCCATGAGGAGGGGTCATCCAGGTTATCCGTGCGCAGTAGGCAGGCCCACTGTTCTTCCGTAGGGTAGTCACTAATATTGGTAAAAACGTAGAAGTAACCATCCTGACCGTTTAGGATGTTACTCGGTGCTCGAAGACCAGAAGGCACACCCTGATCGTCAAATGTATAAGGAAGTGTGGCAATCAGATGATTTGGCGGTTCGGCAATGTCATGATAGCTATCTCCGCCATCGGTAGAGATCGCCATCGTAAGAGAGGTATCCAGGCAGGTCAGGTAATCGCCCGATGGACATTGGTCAGGGCGCGTATCACCATGCATATGCCCGCGATATTCGTTGTGCATAACTGCGTAGATCGTTTCACCGTCTTCCGTATAAAGCGACCCGATCCACTCACCATCATTGAACATGGCTGGGTCAGGGTCAAGATCTGACGTATTGATGGGAGCGCTGCAATCGGTTTCTAGGCTGTTCAAGTCTGGTCCAACCATCCGATAGGTATTCACATGCCCAATGGTCAACTGAACCTGTCCCTCCGCATCGCGGAACGCTCTGGCAGCAATGTCAGGGATATTTCCGTCTTCGCAACGGTCGTTGGTCCAGTCAAAGACGATTTCTTCGGGTCCGGATACAACTAATTCCATCCTTGGCGTTTCTGGTTCTGGAGTCCCAGTTGGAGTGGGCTCACCTGCATCGTTGTCTGGTTGAGGCGTATCATCCACTTCAACGGTAGGCTGTTCAGGTTCGGCTTCAGGCGTGGCTGGCGGGTTCGGCTGACAGCCGACCAGGAGTAATACCAACAAGAATATCGTCAGGTTTCTCATATAAAACACCCTCTTATTTATAAATTTTGATAAAGTCGATAAATTTTATCACACCCCACAAATGAACATTTCTACCACAATAAAAGGGTAGATAAGCTCTTGAAATCGTCCTTGAAAAGAGGACTCTTATAACGTAATAATTTTCTTCTCAATCGCAGTCGTGACGGCTGCGGTGCGGTCATCCACCCCCAGTTTGTTGTAGATGTGGATCAGGTGCGTTTTGACCGTCGCAGTGCTGATGTGCAGCGCCTTGCCGACATCTTTGTTGCTGTTCCCTTTGGCCACTAGTTGCAATACTTCGATTTCACGCGCACTCAGGTTCTCTTCGGCGGGGGCACGCATACGGGTCATCAGGCGGGCGGTGACGTTTGGCGCCAGCACAGATTCCCCGGCCGCCGTGGCACGAACCGCCCGGAACAGTTCCTCGCGCGGGGTATCTTTAAGCAGATAGCCGGTGGCTCCGGCTTCGATGGCGCGCAAAATATCGGCGTCCGCATCGTAGGTGGTCAGGACCAGGATGTGCGCCGACGAGTTATTCGCCTTGATGGCTTCGATCGCACCCACGCCATCCAGGCCGGGCATTTGCAAGTCCATCAAGGTGACATCAGGAGAGTGTTCGCTGTGCAGTTCAACGGCTTTGTCACCATCCGTAGCCAGCCCCACTACCTCGAAATCAGACTGACCGGCTAACATGCCTGCCAGTCCTTCCCGTACTACCGGATGATCGTCTGCGATCAGAATACGAATCTTTTTCATGGTTCCTCATTAGAAAGCGGGATCGTGACCACCACCGTGGTGCCTTCTCCGGGATCGCTCTCAAGAGTCAGGGTTCCGCTGCAGGCTTCGACCCGCTCGCGCATGGCCTGCAAGCCATAACCGCCGGATAAGGGCGAAGGCTCCGCCCCTTCCAGGCCAACGCCATCATCCTGCACATCCAGGATGACCACATCGCCCATGTACGAGAGCGTCAACTGCACGTTTGTGGCTTGAGCGTGTTTGTGAATATTGTGCAGCGCCTCCTGTGCTGCCCGTAGCAACGTCACTTCGATATTGGGATGCAAGGGGAGCGGGTTCCCCGTCGTATTCATAGCCACCGGGATACCGGTCTCCTCGCCCCAGTGAATGGCAGCGCGTTCTATCGCTTCGGGCAGGGAATGTTTTTCAAGGGAATCGGGTTGCAGGTCCCGGACGACGCGGCGCGCTTGCTCCAGGCTGGAACGCGCGGTCGAGCGCGCCCGGTCGATATGCTTTAGCGTCGCCCCCGTATCGGACATGGTCCCTTCCGCGGCTTCCAGGTGCATGACGATGCTGGTAAATCCCTGAGCTAGCGTATCGTGGATCTCGCGCGCCAGCCGCTGGCGTTCTTCCAGGATGCCTTCGCGTCGTTCGGCTGCAGCCAGTTCCGCCCGAGTAGCCTCCAATTGTTCGATCAACTGGCGACGCTGGGTGCTCTGGTTGATTATGTTCGTAATCCAGAATCCTAAAATAACACTGACCAGCACCATGAAAAAGAACAGCCAGATGACCGGGTCAGTCAGGTTGAACGAACCGCCCGTATCGCTGAACTGTTCAACAACGGTCGCGATCATCAGGAGCACGGCGGCGATCATCGCGTAACGGATCGGCAGATGGCGGAAGACCATGATGAACAGGCCAAAGAGCGCAATGTAAAAAGCGGGCGAGAGATTGACCAGGAAGAACCACAAGACGATGTCTCCCAGGATGACGACAAAGCGGGACAGCGGGCGCTCATCCCATGCAGTCAGACCTCGGTGGGCCAGCCGCATGCCGAACCAATGCCAGAGCAGCATGACAACCGTCAGCAAACCCGTCACCCATAGCATCGTAGGCTGGTCGCTATCGAAGAATACGATGCCGAAAGAAACAAGGATGGTCGCATAAAAGAGCGATTTCCACAGCCATTCCCACTTCTCCCAGGCATCCATTTGATTTTGCTGATTCGCATTCATCACTTGCATTTTAGTGTAACATCACTTATTGGATGAGAAACCGCATCGGACTCAGCCTAAGCCTGCTTCCTCACGAACGGCTGTTCCTCCATACCAGAACTCCGGCCACGATGCCGATCAGCAACAACGCCAGTGTGGAGGGTAACTCCCAATCTGTGCCGACCAGTGCCGGAAAAACGGTCTCGAACCCTTCCTCCCAGTTTTGCGTGGCATGGAACAACAACACCGGGATGAGCGAGCCGCCGCTGCCATTGAACATATAGGTGAACAGGAAACTCAAACCGAATGACAGCAGGGCGAAGGCCACAACCGAAACCACATCCCGCCCGATCAGAACCGGCAGATGCCAGGCTCCCCACAGGAGGCCGATGATCAGGCTG
This sequence comes from Anaerolineales bacterium, assembly GCA_050115035.1. Taxonomy (GTDB): domain Bacteria; phylum Chloroflexota; class Anaerolineae; order Anaerolineales; family Villigracilaceae; genus JAABUE01. The sequence continues at coordinate 27,222 of JASFRG010000044.1, forward strand.
GCGCGGAATGGTGAATTGTTCTCCTGCAGACGGGGCAACGCAAACCCGCGCAGGCCCAACTCCTCTCCCAGCGCACCGCGCAGGAACATGGAAACAAAGAACCCGGCCTGCAGGCTGAATAACGCGGTGAAGATGGCGCTCATTGAAAAATCAGCCGAAGAGAAGGCATCAGCGAGAGCCGTAGCCAGAAAGTACAGGAACACCGGCAGTAAGCCAATGACATACCATTTCCAACCAATCCGAAAGCGTGTCAACTGCTCCCATAGTTCACGCAATCCGACACGTCCGGCTGTGACTGCGATCATGACAACCCCTGCTATCGAGAAGGAGAAGTCGGCCAGGCGCGTCAGCAAATACATCAGCCAGTACGGGATACTCAGGCTAATGCCTTCGAATTGATAGGCTTCCCCCATCGCCATCAGCGTTTGGGCGCTTTCCAGACCGGCCTGACGGGCGATAAAAGCTGCGATGCCGAAGGTTACCCAGGCTATCGCATAGGCCAGGGCAAAAAAGGAAATCAGGGGCCAATCGATCCGTCGTTCTGCAGTTGCGACTTCTGGTTGGGAAGCTGTCATTTTCTGCTCCTTTCTGTTAGATTATTCACTGTGATACGATTTTCCAGACGATTCTTGGCATCAGGATCATGGCTGGGCAAATATACTGTTGGATTTTCCTGAGAGTACGCCAATATTTGGCGGTGCGTTTCAAGCTGCATTTTTGGGTTTATACCAATTCCGTCAGCTTTTCTCGCAACCAGTAATTTTTCACTATAAGACGCATCGCCTGCAAAGAAGATAGATCGATCTTCCTCATTCAAGATAACAGACAAATGCCCGGTGCTGTGCCCTGGTGTAGGCACAAGATGTACATCACCTGATTTTGTCACCCTGTAATGGCTGGAAAACGGGCCAAAACGCGCCGCATCAAATGGCACGAGATGTGGTTGAAACCAGTGAGGCCAACGCTGGTTTAAATAACCGTTGAGGCGTCCTTTATAACCATTGGCACTCTCCCATTCTTGCCAGGATACAAGGAATTCGGCTTTTGTAAAATGATGCAATCCACCATCATGATCCTGATGCAAATGGGTCAAAATGACCCAGCGCACATCCTCCGGTGAAAAACCAAGGACTCTTAGTTGTGGACCAATTTCTAGTTCAGGGGCCATTTTAAATCTGGCCGCACGCTGAATCAGCGGCATAAAAGGTGGAAACAAGACACGCTTATTTGCATCTGCTGGAATACCAGTATCAATAACAATGAGCCCTTCAGCGTGTTCAATTAGCCAAACGTAAATGGGTAACCATTCTGTATACTCACTGTCAAAAAGCGTATGTACCATGCGACCAATACCATCACCTCGCCCCATGCGCCAACTTTGCGTAATTTGAACTTTTCCAGTTTCAATTGCATGTATTTTCATTTTTCTATTCTTCTGGATTGAAACAATCGGATATTATTCCCAATAGTTTATCAACTTTATCATATTTTCGAGGCGTTTTGGAACCGAGAAGGTGTACGGCGTATGCTTTGGGGCAGATTGCGGAACAACAAGGCCATGCCAATCCCAATCACCAGGGCGCTGGTGAGTCCCACAACAGAGCCAATGGCTTCTTCCAGGCCCGGGATGCGACTGGTGATCTCAGCCGAAAACGCGGCCACCAACCCGATGAAAGAAACGGTGATGAAGATGGCATGCCGTTCCAGCCACAGTCCTTTTGGCCGCCGGGTGAAGACAGGAACTATACCTGCGATCAGGGTCAGCAGACTGCTTACGGCCAGCCAATGGAAGGGGCCGAAGTGACCAAATAATCTGTAGATAAACAAGGCTGTTACATTCAGACTGATCATCGAGGTCAGGTAAATGTGACCCAGTGTTCGGTGCCAGCGGGTGCCTTTGCGCAGCAGAACCACAGCGGTTCCTGCTAATGAACTACCCCGCCGCAAGCGGACGGGGTATCGGTCCGCTAAAATAACTTGAGTTGCTGTACATATAATTGCTTATATTCTTCTTGACCTTGTTGCTTAACATACTCC
>JASFRG010000045.1:0-29232 GCA_050115035.1 Anaerolineales bacterium
TCATTTGTTCCTATTCAAATTTTGGTCTCGATATGGGCTGGGTTTCGATACGCTTGCAAAGATCGCTCGCTACTCAACCGCCAGCCCTACTCGACCAACGGAGTAATATTTTTAGGAAACATATATGGCAAAAATTTTTATCGACGGTAAAGAATACGAAGTGGACTCCAGCGAAAACTTGCTGCACGTCGCCCTGTCCCTGGGCCTGGACCTGCCCTATTTCTGCTGGCACCCGGCTATGGGCTCGGTCGGTTCCTGCCGCCAATGTGCGGTGGTGCAGTTCAAGGACGAGGATGACAAGACCGGAAAAATCGTCATGGCTTGCATGACACCTGCATCAGATGGTACGCGTATTTCTATCGAAGATCCTAAAGCTGTGGAATTCCGCGCTTCGGTCATCGAGTGGCTGATGCTCAATCATCCACACGATTGCCCGATCTGTGATGAGGGTGGCGAATGTCACTTGCAGGATATGACCGTCATGACCGGGCACAACTATCGCCGCAAACGTTTTAACAAGCGCACCTTCAAGAACCAGTACCTGGGCCCGTTCATCAACCACGAGATGAACCGTTGCATCGAGTGTTACCGTTGTGTGCGCTTCTATCGCGATACTGCAGGTGGCCGTGATTTTGATGTATTCGCTGCCCACGATCACGTCTATTTTGGACGCCACGAAGACGGCGTCCTGGAGAGCGAATTCAGCGGCAACCTGGTGGAAGTCTGTCCAACCGGTGTCTTTACCGACAAAAGCCTTAAGCAGCACTATTCACGCAAATGGGACATGCAGACCGCTCCGTCAGTTTGTATGCACTGCAGTCTGGGCTGCAACACCATCCCCGGCGAACGCTACGGGAAGTTGCGCCGTATCCGCAACCGTTACAACGCCGATGTGAACGGCTATTTCCTGTGCGACCGCGGACGCTACGGCTATGACTTCGTCAACAGTCCCGAACGCATTCGCCAACCACAAATCAAAACGCATCAACAAACAGATCCCGAAACTGCCACCGTTGAAGAAACCTTATCCCATCTGAAAGGGACTCTCAAACCCGGCACGCCGTTAATCGGCATCGGCTCGCCGCGCGCCACGCTGGAATCGAATTTTGCCCTGCGAGCCTTGGTCGGCGAAGAGCATTTCTTCGCTGGCATCTCCGCGGATGAGTCTCGTCTGTACAAGCAGGTCATCTCCATATTGCGAGATGGTCCTGTTCCAACTGCCAGTTTACAGGAAGCGGCCTCATCTGATGCGGTGCTGGTGCTAGGTGAAGACCTGACTAACACGGCTCCAATGCTGGCACTCTCGCTGCGGCAGGCGGTCTACAACCAGCCGGGCGAACTAGCACAAAAAAGGAATATAGACCATTGGAACGATGCCGCCATCCGTGAAATCGTACAGGAACATAAAGGCCCATTGTATATTGCTACACCGGCGGCCACCCGCCTGGACGATGTCGCCACATCCACAGCGCATCTGGCGCCGGCTGACATCGCCCGATTCGGGCTTGCCATTGCACACGCCATTGATTCGTCCGCGCCTGGAGTAACGGATTTATCTGCCGAACTCACACCGTTGGTGGACGAAATTGCTGAAAAGTTGAAAAATGCCAAAAACCCGCTGGTGGTGTCAGGGACCAGCCTGGGAAGCGAAGCCATTCTACAGGCCGCTGCCAACGTCGCCTGGGCGCTGCGAACTTTGGACAAAGAAGCGCGCATTACCTTCGCCCTGCCCGAATCCAACAGCATGGGACTGGCTTTGCTGGAAGAGAAAAGCCTGAAGGGCGCGCTTCAAGCGGTGAAGAGCCAAAACGCCACGCTGATCGTGCTCGAAAATGATTTGTACACCCGCGCCGATGAACAGTCCATCAGTGAATTGATCCAGGCGGCGGAGCAGGTCATCGTACTCGAGTCGTTCGACACCGCCACCGTCGCCAAAGCGGACGTTGTCTTGCCAGCCGCTACCTTCGCCGAAGGGGACGGCACGCTGGTCAACAACGAGGGGCGTGCTCAACGCTATTTCCAGGTCATCGATCCACAGGAAGGCTTGCAAGAAAGCTGGCGCTGGGTTGGTGAATTGATGAATTTGGTTGACCATGAACTCGCAGGTCAATGGGGCAATCTGGATGACGTTTTGCATACTCTTGTCGATCAAATCCCGGATTTTACACCGATCCTTGAGATCGCCCCGCCCGCCAACTTTCGCATCGTGGAAGAGAAAATCCCGCGACAGCCGTTCCGGTACAGCGGGCGTACCTCCATGCGGGCGAATATCAACGTCAGTGAGCCCAAGCCACCCGAAGACCCGGATAGCCCCCTGGCCTTTTCGATGGAAGGCTACCAGGGTCAGCCACCAGCCAGCCTGATCTCGAATTACTGGTCACCGGGTTGGAATTCGGTGCAGTCCCTGAACAAATTCCAGGACGAAGTGGGTGGTCTATTAATCGGTGGCAGCCCCGGGAGTCGTCTGATCGAAGCGTCTGAAAATGCAGAAGTTCCTTATTTCCAGAACGTTCCTCAGGCTTTTATTCCGCGTCAGGATGAATATCTGATCGTTCCGCTCCAGCACATCTTTGGCTCGGATGAGCTCAGCCGCATGGCGCCTGCCATTCTCGAGCGCACTCCAACTCCTTATCTGGCACTTAATCCAGCGCTTGCCGAGAAGTTCAGTGTGGACGATGGGCAGAGCCTTCAGGTTGATTTGGATGGAAATGCGCTCCAATTGCCCGTCCGTTTATCGGATGCGCTGCCTGACGGGACGGTTGGCCTGCCAGTTGGCTTGCCCACCATCCCTGCCGCTTTACCGATTTGGAGTAAGCTGAGCGCTGGAGGAGGACAAGCATGAGCGCCTGGGTTCCCTGGTTGAACATCTTCGGCGTGCTGATCGGCGCCATGTCGGTGGCAGCGGGTTTGATCTGGTTGGAACGCCGCCTGCTGGCTTTCTGGCAGGATCGCTACGGCCCCAATCGGGTGGGTCCGTTCGGTGTGCTGCAGGTGTTGGCGGATATGATCAAGATCTTCGCCAAGGAAGATTGGATTCCACCCTTTGCAGATAAACCCGTTTTCATCATGGCCCCGGCGGTCATCATGGGAACGGTGCTGATGTCATTTGCGGTCATTCCGTTTGCGCCCGGGATCGGGGTGCTGGGTGATTTCAACATCGGCCTGCTGTTCTTCCTGGCGATGTCATCGCTGGGTGTGTACAGTGTGATGCTGGCCGGCTGGTCGTCGAACAGCAAATATTCTTTGATAGGCGGGCTGCGTTCAGCGGCTCAGATGCTCAGCTACGAAGTCTTTATGGGGCTGTCGCTGGCGGGGATAGTCATCATGGCAGGTTCTTTCAATCTGCGGGATATCGTTGAGGCGCAGCGAAAGGTCTGGTTCTTCATCCCGCAAATTTTAGGACTGCTGACCTTCCTGATCGCCGGCCTGGCAGAAACCCACCGTCTGCCCTTCGATCTGCCCGAAGCTGAGAGCGAATTGATCGCGGGTTATCACTCCGAGTATTCCGGGATCAAGTTCGGCATGTTTTTTGTGGGTGAATATCTTGCGATTGCGATGATCTCCGCTTTTATTGTGACTTTGTTCTTCGGCGGCTGGCTGGGACCGTTCCTGCCTCCAATTGTCTGGTTCGGGTTGAAGACCTTTGTGTTTATCTGTTTCTTTATTTTGCTACGAGCTTCCCTGCCGCGCCCGCGTTATGACCAGTTGATGGCTTATGCCTGGAAGGCTATGCTGCCGCTGGCGTTGCTTAATTTATTGGTTACGGGTGGGTTGGTAGTGGCTTTTGGGTAGAAGGTTGATTAACCACAGATAAACACGGATGAACAGTGATTTTTTGATGAACAGAAAACCTTTTATCGATTATCCAACAAAAAACGTTTATCTGCGTTCATCTGTGGTGAATTTAAAGGAGTCTACTTTACATGTTGAGAAGCGCATTTAGAACCATCTGGGAGGTTTTCCTGCACTTATTTCACAAGCAGGAAACCATCCAGTACCCTGACGAAAAATCCTACTTGCCGCCGCGCTGGCGGGGTCGCATTGTATTGACCCGTGACCCGGACGGCGAGGAGCGCTGCGTGGCTTGTTACCTGTGCGCCGTGGCCTGCCCGGTAGACTGCATCTCCCTGCAAGCCACTGAGGAGCAAGATGGACGGCGATACCCGGACTTCTTCCGCATCAACTTCTCGCGCTGTATCTTCTGTGGGATGTGCGAAGAAGCCTGCCCGACCTTCGCCATCCAACTCACGCCCGATTTCGAGATGGGCGAGGCGGATCGCCAGAATCTGGTCTATGAAAAAGAAGACCTGCTCATTGACGGCCCCGGCAAATACCCGGACTATAACTTCTACAGCGTAGCTGGCCTGAAGATCGCCGGCAAAGACAAAGGCGAAGGGCTCAACGAAGACGAACCGGTCGATATCCGCAGCCTGTTGCCGTAAAGGAGAATACACTCTATGAACTGGTTGTTCTACCTGGCCGCTGTCGTTGCACTTTTCTGTAGTGTGATGGTCATCACGCGACTGAACGCGGTGCATGCCCTGCTGTATATGGTCATGTCGCTGCTTTCGGTGGCGCTGATATTTTTCCTGCTGGGCGCGCCCTTTGTCGCCGCATTGGAAGTGATCATCTATGCCGGGGCGATCATGGTCTTATTTGTGTTTGTCATTATGATGCTCAACCTGGGGCCGCAGTCCGAAGACCAGGAGCGCCGCTGGTTCAACCTGCGTACCTGGCGTGGATTGGTCATCGTCGCTGGTATTCTGCTGATTGAATTGATCGTTGCCATCAGGCTCGGTCTGCCCCAACAGATGGAGGTGACCGAGGTCTCCCCGCATCAGGTTGCGCTCTCGCTCTTCGGCCCATACCTGTTGGGTGTTGAACTGGCTTCCATGCTGCTCCTGGCCGGGCTGGTCGGTGCTTATCATCTGGGCAGGCGCAAACAGAGTAATGAAAGGAACGTTTAGGTGACCTCCATCCCATTGAACCATGCGCTCATCCTGGCTGCCATGCTCTTTACAGTCGGGCTGGTGGGGTTGCTTTCCCGCCGTAACGTCTTCTTTATGTTGTTATCCATTGAGATCATGCTCAACTCCGCCGGTCTGGCCTTTATCGTGGCTGGCACGCGCTGGGGACAACCGGATGGGCAAGTCATGTTCCTGTTCATCCTGGCCATGGCCGCCGCCGAAGTCAGCATCGGACTGGCGCTCATTTTGCGACTGTACCAGCAGTTCAAAACACTGGACGTGGATTCAGCCAGCGAACTGAAAGGATGAAATGACCTTCCAGGATTTACTTCCCCTGCTCCCTCTTTTGGTCTTGTCCGCTTCGATTGTGATCGTCATGCTGGTGACCGCGTTCAAACGAGATCATCGTCTGACGTTCGTTTTATCCTTGCTCGGGCTGGCATTCTCGTTGGTCTCCCTGCCTTTCGCCTCCCGCGGACTGCCGCGCTCCATCACGCCGTTGATCGTAGTTGACAGTTTCGCCATCTTTTATTTGGCGCTTGTTTTAGCAACCGGCTTAGTGGTCGTCATCCTTTCATTCAATTACATTGAAAAAATCCGGGGTAACAAAGAAGAATATTACCTGCTCCTCCTCCTTGGCACGCTGGGGGCGGCCGTATTGGTCATCAGCAATCATTTTGTCTCATTTTTCCTGGGGCTTGAAACTCTGAGCATTTCGCTTTACACCCTGATCGCTTATACGCGTTTCGAGCACAAACGCGTCGAGGCAGCTATCAAGTATCTGGTGTTGGCGGCGGCAGCTTCTTCATTTTTGCTGTTCGGCATGGCACTGGCTTATCTCGTTTTTGGCACCATGCAATTCGATCTAATGGATGCGTCGGGTTTGTCCCGCGTGGATAGCGGTATCCTGACAGTTGGTCTGGCCATGCTGATGGTCGGGATCGGTTTCAAGCTGGCGCTGGTCCCGTTCCATATGTGGGCTCCAGACGTGTACCAGGGCGCACCGGCTCCTGTCACGGCCTTTGTCGCCACGGTTTCTAAAGGCGGTATTTTCGCTCTGTTGCTGCGTCTGTTTGCCAACCTCCCGCTGACCACCGGAAGCGACCTGTGGAATGTGATCGCCTTGATCGCTATCCTGTCTATGCTGAGTGGGAATATTTTGGCGGTGGTTCAAAATAACGTCAAACGCCTGCTAGCCTACTCGTCCATCGCACATTTTGGTTACTTGATGGTGGCTTTCCTGGCCAGCAACCAGCTCTCGAACTCTTCGATGACCTTTTATCTGGTGGTTTACATCATTACCAGTCTGATGGCTTTCGGTGTTATCGCGGTGATGTCTGATCCCGAAAATGAACTTGAAAACCTGGACGATTACCGGGGACTTTTCCGCCGCCAACCCAGACCGGCCATCTATATGACACTGGCTTTGCTCTCGTTGGCCAGCCTGCCGCCAACGGGTGGGTTGATCGGCAAGATCTTCCTGGCCGCTGCGGGTGTGGAGTCTTCACTCTGGTTGCTTTTGGCGGCGCTGGTGATTGGCAGCATCGTCGGCATTTTCTACTATTTGCGTGTAGTTATCACCATCTTCCGTCAGCCAGAAGAAGACACAGGGTGGCGTATGCAGCCCCTCGGTCTGGTTGCCGACGCGACTCTGGTCGTACTCAGTATTGCGCTGCTTGCATTGGGGATTGTGCCAAACGCACTCATCAATCTGATCGAAAACATTGTTTCTTCATTGGGGTAAAAAGGACGGATATATCCATATTTATATCTTCCTGATGTGCACAGGTACATTTCATTGATATCGGTCTCGTGCTAAGGTTAAAGCACGGGAAAGAGAATGCCCTCCTATTTTGGATAGGAGTTTATGTGCTTGATTGATATGATGACAACGATATGGGGAGTTTATAACTGGAAAGGAGCAAATTTATGACGACAAAATTGCATAAATTGGCCGAGCTTGGGCAATCTATCTGGCTGGATTACATTAAACGTTCGTTGATGCAATCTGGCGAACTGGCAGAAAAGGTTCAAGATGGTTTGCGCGGCATGACTTCCAACCCGGCGATTTTTGAAAAAGCCATCGCAAACAGCGACGAGTATGACGAACAGATTCAAAAATTGTCTTTAGAGGGTAAATCGGCTCGTGAGATTTACGAGCAAATAGCGATCGATGACATCCGTATGGCTGCCGGTGTTCTGCGGCCAGTCTACGATGAAACCAAAGGAGACGACGGTTACATCAGCCTGGAGGTCAACCCGCATCTCGCGCACGATAGGGATGCTACCGTAGCCGAAGCCAAACGACTTTTCGAAGCCGTGAACCAACCCAATGTCATGATCAAAGTTCCGGCAACTGCTGAGGGTCTGCTGGCAATCCAGGAACTGATTGAAGCGGGTGTCAACGTCAATGTCACTCTAATGTTTTCCATGTCGCAATATGACATGGTGGCTGAAGCGTACATTTCCGCGCTCGAAAAGCGTGCTGCCAAGATCTACGATGTGCGACAGATTGCATCCGTAGCCTCTTTCTTCGTCAGCCGCATCGACGTCAAGGTAGACAAGATCCTGGAAACCTTCGACACGCCTCGGGCCAACGCGCTCAAGGGCAAGATCGGTATCGCTAATGCCAAAATGGCCTACCAACACTTCAAAAAGACATTCCAGGGCAAACGCTGGGATGTGCTGGCAGACAAGGGAGCGCGCCTACAGCGTGTGCTGTATGGCAGCACAAGTACCAAGAACCCCGATTATTCGGATGTCATGTACGTGAATGGTCTGATCGGTCCGAATACCGTCAACACCATCCCGCCCAAAACGCTGGAAGCCTTCATGGATCATGGCAGGGTGGCGCGGACGCTCGATGAAGATGTTGATGTGGCCCGCGTTCAGTTGGAACAATTGGAAAAGCTGGGGGTCAACCTGGACGATGTGACGCGCGATCTGCTCGACGAAGGCGTCGATAAATTCGTTAAACCTTACGACAAGTTGATCGAAACAATTGCAGAAAAACAGGCAATGTTTATCACTGCCTAACAATTTATTACTGTCTAACACAAAGAAAGGATTTTAGAAATGACAAACATTCTACGAAAAGCAGGAGCAGTCTGGAACGGTGATTCACGAAACGGTGATGGAATAATTAGCACTGAGAGCCAGGCGCTCTACGAGCAACCCTATACCCATAAAATGCGTTTTGACCCTGAAGAGACCTCGGGCACCAATCCCGAAGAACTGGTCGCGGCTGCCCATGCGGCCTGTTTCAGTATGGCTCTGGCCAGCACGATCAAGAAAAACGGCTATGACCCTGAACAGGTCGAGACTTCTGCCACCATTACTTTAATGTCCAGGAGTGGCGGTAACGAAATCACCGATATGAATTTACATGTCCGTGCGTTTGTACCCGGACTCGATGAAACAACTTTTAATGACCTCGTTTCGATGGCTGATGAACATTGCCCCGTTTCCAATCTTTTACGGAACGGGCTGAAAATCAAGATCGAAACCGAGTTGCTTGAAGCCGCTCCTGCCGCATAAACGAAAGGGGCACCCGTTGCCGCAACCCTTACGGGCTGAATAGTTCCAAGGGTTGCGGTGATTTATATAAATTATGACTTATGATCGAAACTTTCATGGCCCCAACCTTGGATACATCCTGGAACTGTATGACCGGTTCCGGGATGATCCTGATTCTGTAGACGAGTCCACCCGTAGACTTTTCAAGCGTTGGGAGCCGACTCCATCTTCAATACTCTCGCAACAGACGGCCCCAAAGCTGCTCCCGTTAACCGAAGTTGCCAACCTGGCCCAGGCCATCCGTTCGCGCGGCTACTTGGCTGCCTCTCTGGATCCCTTGGGGAGCGAACCCCTGGGCGATTCCTCGCTGTCGCTGGAATTCCATGATCTGGATGAAAACGACTTGCGCCAGCTTCCTGCGGAGGGGGTTGGTTTGGAAGCAGAAAATGCGCTACAGGCTATCCAAAAACTACGTGGGATTTACTGTCAAAATATCGGTTATGACTACGGCCACATCCGCATCCCTGAAGAACGCGAGTGGCTGTATCAGGCTGCCGAAAGCAGACGCTTTCGCGAACAGATTGACAACAACAGATTGTTGGAACGCCTGACGCAAGTGGAAGCCTTCGAACTTTTCCTGCACCGTCTGTATCCCGGCAAAACTCGTTTTTCCATCGAGGGGCTGGACATGCTGGTCCCTATGTTGGATGAGATTATCGGCACGGCAGCGGCTGGTGACATCTGCGCCACCCTGATCGGCATGGCCCACCGCGGACGTTTGAACGTGTTAGCGCATGTGCTACGGAAGCCCTATCCCCAGATCCTGGCCGAATTCAAAGACCCACTCGGACGCGCCACCACCTGGGACGAGCTCGGCTGGACAGGCGATGTTAAATATCACATGGGTGGGTATAAATCACCGAAGGAAGGCCAAAAAGCCGATTTAGTCATCCGTGTGCCGGCCAACCCCAGTCATTTGGAGATGGTCAACCCGGTCATCCTGGGTATGGCGCGTGCCGCTGACGAAAACGTGGAAGAGCCCGGCTCGCCGCAGTATTTCGAGGATGCTTCCCTTCCGATTCTCATTCACGGAGACGCATCATTTACCGGACAGGGTATCGTGGCTGAGACGCTCAATATGTCGCGCTTACCCGGCTACTCGATCAGCGGTAGTTTGCACATTATCGCTAATAACCAATTGGGCTTCACCGCCACAGACGATGAACTACGCAGCAGCCTGCACGCCAGCGATCTGGCAAAGGGATTCGAGATACCCATCATCCACGTCAACGCGGATGATCCGCTGGCGTGTATCGAGGCCGCGCGCACGGCCTTTGCTTACCGTCAGGAGTTCCACAAGGATTTCGTGGTTAACTTGATCGGTTACCGCCGCTACGGACATAACGAAGGTGACGAACCGCGCTTTACGCAGCCAGTCATGTACGGGATAATCGACGACCATCCCACCGTCCGACAGCTCTGGGCTTCGAAGCTGGATGCTGAAGAACAGACAGAAGAGTATTTTCAGGAACGCATGGGAGAATTGCAAAAAGTCAATGATGAACTGGACGCGGAAGAAGCACTGGATGAACCGGTGCCACCTCGGCCTCCAGGCGGCGCCGCGCAAAAGGTCAAAACGGCTGTACCGCTCAAGCGGCTAAGGGAGTTGAACCAGGCGCTGATGCACTTCCCGGATGATTTCAATCTCAACCCGAAATTGAAGAAATCCATTGAAAGACGACGCGACCTGCTGGAGGAAAAAGACGACGCCAAAGTCGATTGGGCAACGGCGGAGGAACTGGCTTTTGCTTCCATCTTACATGATGGCATTCCCATCCGCATGACGGGCGAGGACAGTATCCGGGGTACCTTTAGTCAGCGCCATGCTGTTTTCTATGATGTTGAAAACAACCAAGGTTACATCCCGCTGCAATCCTTTTCACAGGCGGGAGCTTCGTTCGAAATCCTGAACAGCCCTCTGAGCGAGGAGGGGGCGCTTGGCTTCGAGATTGGATACAACGTTCAGGCTCCCACCAGATTGGTGGTGTGGGAAGCGCAATATGGCGACTTTGTCAACAACGCCCAGAGCGTCATCGACGAGTTTCTGCTGGCAGGCCGCGCAAAATGGGGACTGACGCCTTCGCTGGTCATGCTGCTACCGCATGGCAATGAAGGCATGGGCCCCGACCACTCCAGCGCGCGCATCGAACGTTTTTTAGGCCTGGCTGCTGAATTGAACGTCCGCATCGCAACCCCATCCACTGCCGCGCAATACTTCCACCTTTTACGTCGACAGGCTTTATTGTTAGCGACTGACCCCTTGCCATTGATCGTTTTTACCCCGAAAGGATTATTGCGTCACCGCCTCGTCGCTTCGCCCGCGGAAGAGCTGGCGAAAGGCAACTGGCAGCCCGTAATCGATGACCCGGATTTACCTACCGGGCGCGAAGAGGTGGAAAATCTGGTTTTGTGCAGCGGACGCGTGTATGTTGACCTCGTCACCAGCGGGTTGCGCAAGGAAAACGAGGACGATGCTCTCGTACGGATGGAGCAGCTTTATCCATATCCGAAAGAGGCGGTTACAAACGTGGTGGAGGCTTATCCCAACCTGCAACGAGTGATCTGGGTACAGGAGGAACCCTTCAACATGGGCGCCTGGGATTTCCTGCGTCCACGTCTGCGGCATACCCTGGCTCAATATGGTCTGCCTTTACATTATGTGGGCCGGCCAGAGAGTTCCAGCCCGGCGGAAGGATCGTCTACTTTGTATCGTGTCAACCAGGAGACGTTGATCGAGCAGGCTTTTGAATTCGAAAAGCAAACCGAAACACGCAGCGTGATCAAGGAGAGAGATTGAAATGACAGTCGAAGTTATTGTGCCCGAAATGGGCGAGTCGGTGCTGGAGGCCACGGTCATAGAATGGCTCAAAGATGAGGGTGAATACGTTAATGTGGGCGATGTGCTCGTGGAATTGGAGACCGACAAGGTCAACCTGGAGGTGGGCGCCAAAAATGCGGGGAAGCTGGCGAAGATCAAGGTCAAAGCTGGTGAAGATGTCGAGGTGGGGGATGTGTTAGGCGAGATTGACGAAAAGGCCGAGAAGCTGGGAGCTTCCGAGTCCGAATCTGAGCAAGAAACTGAAGCATCCAAAGCTGAGAAAAAGACGGAAGAAAAATCTGGAACTGATCGTGGCAATGGCAGGCAGAAGGAACGCCAGTCCGCCCCACAGATCACACCGGTCGCTTCGCGTATGGCGCAGGAAAAGGGCGTAGACATCAAGAAACTCAGCGGCTCGGGCAGCGAAGGCCGCATCACCCGGACGGACGTGGAAGTATTCCTGCGGGATAAGGAAAAAGCTCAGGAGACCGAGAAACAGGTCCGGACTGAGCCTGAAGCGAAAGCAGAAGTTTTAGAGGAGGAGATGCCAACTTCACGTCGAGAAGAGCGTATCAAGATGTCTCGCCGACGTCGTACCATCGCCAGTCGTTTGCTGGAGGCGCAACAGACTACCGCCATGCTGACTACGTTCAACGAGATCGACATGAGCGCGGTGATAGATTTGCGCCAGCGCCGCAATGAAAATTTCCAGGAACAGCATGGAATCAAGCTGGGCTTCATGTCGTTCCTTGTGAAAGCATCCGTGGGGGCGTTGAAATCCTTCCCGCGTATCAACGCTGAAATCCAGGACGATGAATTCGTGTTGAAACATTATTACGACATGGGAATCGCCATCGGTGCGGAGGAAGGACTGGTCGTGCCGGTCATCCGCGATGTGGACAGGTTGAGCTTTGCAGAGATCGAGCGAGGCATCAACGAGCTGGTCGAGAAGACCAATGATGGCAAGCTCTCGATTGATGACTTGCAGGGTGGCACCTTTACGATCACCAACGGCGGCGTGTTCGGCTCGCTGCTCAGCACGCCGATCCTGAATCCGCCACAGGTGGGAATTTTAGGAATGCACAAAATAGAGGAACGCCCCATAGCACTGGATGGGGAGGTGGCCATCCGCCCGATGATGTATGTGGCGCTTAGCTACGACCATCGCATCGTGGACGGACGCGAAGCGGTGCAGTTTTTGGTGAAGATCAAGGAGCTGGTCGAAGACCCTGAGAGGTTGTTGTTGGAAGGGTAAACTGTGGGTAGTGGCTAAAGGTGAAAGCATGTAATCCGATAACCAAATAATTTGTGTAAATGCTTTCTCATTTCCAAGTGTGTTTGGCTTACAAAATTAACCAAATTGCAGTATACTAGTACACCAGTATACTGCAATTTGGTTTTAGTATTTTGATTTCTGAGATCTAAAGGTACAACCTCGGGAGAAATTCTATGGATTTCAAAAGTAAACCTTCCACTCGGTCTGTCCATATTGCTTCACAAACCGACCCAAATACCCATTCCATTCTGCCACCAATTGTAGAAAATGCTGCCTTTGCTTTTGATGATCTCGAAACCTGGCGAGCGGTAGCTTTAAGAGAAGTAATTGGTGACAGTTATAGTCGTAATTCGAATCCAACAGAACGCCAGCTTGAGGCCAAAATTGCAGCCTTGGAAGGTGCACAAGCGGGGTTAAGTTTTTCAACTGGAATGTCTGCTATTCACACAACTTTATTTGCTTTGCTTGACCCGGGTCAGCGTGCTGTCAGCATACGAGATGCATATGGGGCCACTTATCTGCATTTTACACAGATACTTCCGCGTTTTGGTATTACCTGTCAAGTATGCGCAACGATGGATGAAGGGCAAATATTGAGCGAGATTGCAAAGGATTGCGATGTGCTTTATCTTGAAACGCCAACCAATCCACTGCTCCGGGTCGTCGATCTTAAGAAACTCTCTGAAGCGGCTCATGTTGTTGGAGCGACGGTCATTGTCGATAACACCTTTGCTACACCAATCAACCAACATCCGATCGAACTGGGAGCTGATCTGGTTATCCATAGCGCTACAAAGTATCTTGGCGGACACAATGATTTGACTGGAGGGGTGGTCGTTGGCCCAGTCGACCTCATCGATAAAATTTACAGGTACCGTGAATTGACCGGTCCGGGATTAGGGCCACATCGCGCTCACCTGTTACTCCGCAGCATCAAGACCCTCGGATTGCGTGTCCAACGACAGAATGAGAACGCTTTGGCAATGGCTCGCTACCTGGATGCACACCCTAAAATTGGAAGAGTCTATTATCCTGGTTTGGAAAACCATCCCAATTATGAAGTTGCCAAATCCCAGATGGAAGGTTTTGGTGGGGTGCTTAGCTTTGAGGTACCAGGTGGCTTGGATGCGATTGCTCACTTCCTGCCTAAATTGCAGTATGCTTACATGGCCCCTAATCTCGGACAGGTTGAAACCGTCGTTGGTCCACCTGCATTAACCAGCCATGTTGAACTCACCCCTGAAGAGCGGACAGCCTCAGGTGTTCCAGAAGGCCTGGTGCGCTATGCAGTTGGAATTGAAGATATTGAAGATTTACAAGTGGATATGGAAAATGCGCTGAAACTCATCTAACCAATAAAAGTTTTTCGAAGGAGAAAGCATTTTCCTTTATTGTCGCAGGATTTTTACAGCAGAGTAGCGCCTTAATGAGATGAGGTTCTCTAGTAATATGGCGATAAATTCGACCAGGTATGTTAAAATTCCTATGATTTTTCAAAAAAGATTGGGACAAAGAAATTATGAATACAAGACTACCTGAATTGCCATCGATCGTATCGAATAAACAAAAGCTTTCTGATAATATCTATGATGTGATCTGTGAATATATCGTCAAGGGCAAAATAATGCCTGGCCAGCGTTTGCGTGAGGCCGAAGTTGGGGAAAGTTTAGATGTCAGCCGCACACCTGTGCGGGAAGCCTTTGCTCGTTTGGAGATGCAACACCTGCTAGAACGCGACTCAACTGGCGCCTATCTGGTGGCCACCTGGGATGGACAAAAACTTTGGGAGGTTGCCTCTTTGCGTACTACGCTGGAAGAAATGGCGATTAGACTGGCAAGTGAACACATGCAGCCCGCCGACTACGATTTTTTAAAGAGTGTAATCATGCAAATGGAAGCCGCTTACTTGCGCGAGGATTATGATGCACTGATTGATTTAGATATTCAGTTTCATAGCTATATTTGGGGGCGTACGAATCACTTATTGTTAGGTGAGATGCTAGAAGGTATGAAAACCCAGGTGCGTTTCTTTATGTACCTGACCCGCCCGGGTGATGAGCAAGCTTACGGAAGCACTCATCAAGAACTGCTCAATATCATGCAAAGTGGTGATCACAATAAGCTTAATCAGGTCATTTCGGATCACATTCTCGCGACCGCGGAACGAGCCATTGAGCGGATGGAAATTAAGTAAAGTATTACCAACCAAAATAGGGGGTTAGAATCTTGTTATCAAAGTTAGAAAAGGTTGACATAGAAAAATTACCATGTTAGTATACCAGTATACTGGAGCACTAACTTATCTGTATTTCTCCTCCTACCTGAAGGTAGCTCAAATCAAATTGCAAAAATAAATTTAAGGCCAATTGCAATTATAAAATAGACCAAGAAAGAACCTATGACAACCAACCGTTTGGGAATTGAGTTTCTTTCAGAAATAGATCTTGAGCGTATCGAGGAAACAGCATATCGACTTCTTGATGAGGTCGGTATCCTGCTCGAACATGAAGATGCTGTTGATATGCTTGATGGGATAGGGTGCCGGATAGATGGTGCGCGTGTAAAGATTCCTCTTCCGGTGGTTGAGTCGGCACTAAAGAACTTGCGACCTCATCGGCAGGTTTACAATCATGACGGCAGCGTAGCTTTTCAATTTGGGGATGGAAAACTACGCTTTCATAACGGGGGTGGACCACCATTTATTTACGATCTTGAAAATAGCAAACGCCGTGAAGCAACACTTTCAGATGTTGCTGATATCTCTCGCTTATTAGATTATCTTCCACATGTTGATCTAGTGACACCTTTATTTGGACCTCAAGATGTCCCAGATGAGATGCTTGCCGTGGCTTCGACTCATGCCATGCTGATTAACACCAATAAGCCGATCTCTTCGGCAGCTATCGAAAAAGCCGAACACGTTTCCTATATTGTAGAAATGGCAGCAGCCTGCAGTGGGGGGATAGAAGCATTCAAGGAACATCCCTTTTTGTCCATCAGTGTTTCGCCGATCAGCCCCTTACATTTTAGCCGAGACGTTACAGCAGCGATTATCGCTGTTGTCGAATCCGGTACCCCTTTCCACTCGCTGCCCGCACCTTCACTCGGTGGTACCGCTCCAATCACGATAGCTGCAGCTTTAGCCCAACAACATGCAGAGGTTCTTGCCAGTTTTGTTATCGCTGCTGCAGCACAGCCCGGAGCTTTGGTATCTTACTGCTCGCGAATCAATCCGATCGACATGCGTACTGCCATATCTAATTGGGGAGGTCCGGAGGTGGGCATGAGTGGCGCTTGTGCAGCCCAACTTGCGCACCGCTTAGGTATGGCTTGCGATTCATATGGCTTTTCTAGCAGCGTATCAACAGTCGATGCCCAGTTTACCTACGAACGATTTAGCAATGCTTTCATTCCTGCACTGGCCGGTGTCGACATTCTCTCGGGCGTTGGGTCTGCGGAAAGCGGGATGGTTGGCGCTCACGAAATTGCTGTGTTAGATAACGAGTTGATTGGAATGATGAAGCACATTATTGAGGGTGTATCAGTGAACGAGGAAACACTTGCCTATGAACTTATGAAAGATGTGATTGAAAATGATCAGATGTTCCTGTCAGAAAAGCACACAATCAATCACATGCGCCTTGGCGCTGTATGGATGTCCAAGATCGTTAATCGGGGGCAGGCTCAAAACGGGGAGAGCAGCGAAGACATATTAGCCATTGCCAAAGCCCAGGCTCGCGAAATCCTGAACACACATAAACCAGACCCATTACCAGAGACCGTGCAAGCTGAACTGGATGATGTCCTGGATCGCGCATCTCGGAAATTAATCCATAAGTGAGACATTTCTATATCCTATAATCTGCGACCACTTTTTATGAGGAGGTGAACTGACACCAAATTTTCACCGGAAATTGCTCGATAGAACCTAACGATTCAAATGAAGGAGAAGTGAAGATGAAAAAAAGACTAGTAGTAGCCCTAAGCCTGTTATTAGCCCTGGCCTTGTTCCTGACAGCTTGTGGCCCTTCAGAAGTAAGCGAGCCAGCCTCAGGAGAAGAACCCGCTGCACCTGAGCAGGAGGAGCCGGCCGCCCCTGAGCAAGAGGAACCCGCCGCCCCTGCCGAGGAGGAACCCGAATCTTCAGAACCCAAGATTCTGACAGTACGTCTTTACGGCGATATCCAGAACCTTGATCCCGCCTTCCAGATTTCTGAAAATGATACAGTGATTGCCAACGCTGTCATGGACGGGTTAGTACGTTACTGCCCGAACTCATATGACTTGTGCAACGAGTTGGCAGAAGAAATTGAAGAATCTGAAGATGGATTGGAAATTCGCTTCAAACTCCGTGAAGGCGTTATGTGGCAGAATGGATATGGGGAGTTGACCACGGAGGATGTTAAGTATTCCTTCGAACGCTTCATCGATCCCGAACTGGATGCCGCTTACGCCGACGATTGGGCCACGCTCGATTACGTTGAGATCATCGATGACTATAACGGCATCATCCATCTCACAGAGCCTTTCGCCCCTCTGTGGAGCTCCACACTTCCAGTTGGCAGTGGAACGATTATTTCCAAAGCCTGGGTTGAAGAGGTCGGCTTGGAAGCTTTCGCCACGAATATCATTGGCACCGGCCCCTACATATTCTCCGAATGGAAGCCTCAAGAGATGGTCATCCTTAAGAAAAACCCCGACTATTGGGGTGAGGCGCCTGCCTTTGATGAGATCCACCTGGTCCCGATCGAGGATGACAACGCTGCCGAAGTGGCCCTCGAAGCAGGCGATCTTGATTTCAGTCTGATCAGTATCGATGCTGTCGAGCGCTTCGAATCCAACCCGGACTTCAACATAGTAACTCGGGAATCCCTGCGCTATGAGTGGATCGCCATGAATGTCCAACACCCCAAGCTGCAAGACCCTAATGTGCGTTGGGCAATTATCTATGGCATCGACGTTCCCAGTATTTTACAGGCCGACTACATGGGTCAGGTTGAACGAGAATGTGCCCTGGTTCCACCCGGACTGGTGGGCTATTGGGAAGGCGCGCCTTGCTATGAACGCGATGTTGAGAAAGCTAAAGAGTATTTAGCAGCCGCAGGCTTGGAAACGCTTGACTTGCGTCTCGATCTGCAAGACACAACCCATGATAGGATCATTGCCGAGATCGTACAGCAGAACCTGGCTGAAGTCGGCATCAATGTTGAGCTGAATCCAATGGATTCGAGCACCTATTGGACAACCAGTTTCGGTGAGCAGGCCGTGGAGAACAATGAGTTGATGGTCAGCAGCTACTCGATGCAGCCCGATCCTGCCTGGGCTACGATGTGGTTCACCTGCGACCAGGTCGCGGTCTGGAATGCAATGGCCTGGTGCAACGAGGATTACGATGCCCTTCACAACGAGGCTATGATTACCACCGATCAGGATGAACGGGATCAGTTGTACGTAGAGATGCAGCAGATCTGGGATGAGGCCGCCCACTCGATCTTCACCACTCACGGTGCCCGTCCCTATGCTTACACGCCCGATATTGCCCCGGCCACAACGCCGAATGGGAAACCACAGTACGAATTCTTCCTTCCGGCAGAGTGAAATAAATTCACAGTACATTGAGAATGGGGCCTGCACACATGTGTGCAGGCCCCGCAGGATGTTTAATTTGCCGTTGGTGCCCCTCGGACGGAATGCGAAAGGAGGTCGTGCAAAGTGCGTGCCTATCTGATTAAACGTTTATTTATGACCTTTGTAGTTCTGGTACTGGTGACGATCTACCTGACCTTGCTCGTTTACATCGTCCCAGGTGATCCGGCCCGAAGCCTGCTCGGCCCGCGTGCTAACCCTGACCTGATTGCTAAAATCCGCGCTGCGATGAATTTAGATAAGCCTGTTCTCGAGCAACTCGGATTGGCGCTGTTGAGTCTGATCCGTTTTGATCTAGGCCAGGATATTTTCACTGGTCGCTCAATTAGCGAGCTCGTTGGCGCAGCCCTGCCGCACACTCTGATTCTAGCCTGGACAAGCCTGAGCCTGGCAGCTCTGATCGGTATCCCGCTCGGGGTATTCTCGGCGACAAACCCCGATTCCTGGCTCGACCGTTTCACAGCGATCATATCAATCTCCTTTATTACGGTTCCTTCGTACGTCGGCGGACTTTTTTTACTTTTAATATTTGCAGTCAGAATGAGATTAATGCCTGCCATCGGACTGGGGGAAGAGGGGGATATCGTTGACTATATCAAGCACCTGATTTTGCCTGCCTCCGCCCTGGCAATCACCTGGGTAGGTTATCTGGCCCGCCTGGTGCGTGCCAGCCTGCTTGAAGTTCTCAATCAAACCTACATCCGCGCCGAGATGGCCGCCGGCTTACCACGCAGATTGATCTACTACAAATATGCTCTCAAGAACGCCATCATTCCAACTGTGGCGGTGCTCGGACTGGGAGTGGGAAACTTGATGGCCGGGGCCGTCTTTGTCGAGCTGATTTTCACCCGTCCGGGCATGGGCACGTTGATCTATAACGCCATCCAGGCCCGCAACTATCCCGTTGTGCGCGCCGGTGTGCTGACCGTAGCATTTTTGTTTGTTGCTGCAAATTTGCTGGCAGATATTCTCTACACATATCTGGATCCACGCATCCAACTTGGGAAAGCACGAGGCTAATATGGAATTCAGACCACGCAGAATTAACCGCTACCAGCTTTTCCTTAATCGCATCCCTGTGCTCGGCGATGTGCTCCGTCGCCCGCTCGGGATGTTGGGTTTCCTGATCGTATTTATTTTCCTACTGATGGTGTTCTTTGCACCCTGGATCGCGCCTTACAGCTATGAACAGCAGGATATCCCCAATCGCCTCCAGGGACCATCCTCCGAGTACTGGTTGGGCACCGATCACCTGGGCCGCGACTTGTGGTCGCGTATCGTCTACGGTGCGCGCATTGCCCTCGGTGTCGCCATTCCATCTGTCTCGATTGCCTTATTAGGCGGTGTTGCTCTTGGCCTATTGGCTGGTTACACTGGCGGCATTGTTGATGATGTCACCTTGGTCTTTTTGGACTCTTTACAGGCATTTCCGGCGGTCATCCTGGCTCTGACCATTCTGGCTTTGTTGGGGCCTTCTCTTGTTAATGTCGTACTGGTTATCGGCCTGGCCTGGACACCCGGTTATGCGCGCATCGTGCGCGCCCAGGTACTCACCACCAAACAGAACCAGTATATCGAGGTCGAGCGTTCGCTTGGAGCGACACAAAGACGCATTCTGCTGTCTCACATTCTGCCCAACATCATCGCGCCGCTGCTCATCCTAGCTGCTATGGATCTGCCGGTTGTGATCACCTTTGAAGCCGGCCTGTCATTTCTCGGGTTAGGCGTGCGCCCGCCAACCCCCTCTTGGGGCGTGATCCTCTCCGACGGATTCAATTTCATCCGTAATTCTCCCTGGCCGATCACCTGGTCGGGACTGACCTTGATCATTACAACCCTGGGCTTCACCCTTTTCGGTGAGACCCTACGGGACGTGCTCGACCCGAGCCTGTCGGGAACGCGAGGCTTATGATGGACGAGCCACTCCTGAGAGTGCAAGACCTGGAAGTGCGCTATCATACCCGCGAGGGCGTATTGACCGCTATCCGCGACGCCAGTTTCGAAGTCCATCGTGGCGAGATCGTTGGCCTTGTTGGAGAATCCGGCTGTGGTAAGAGTACTGTCGCCTCGGCGGTCATGCGCCTGTTGCCTCCGAATGGTGAGATCAGCAAAGGCAGCATTGTGCTTAATGAACAGGACCTCACAGGCTTCGACATGGAGCAGATGCGTCAGTATCGCGGTCGGGAAATGGCCATGATCTTCCAGGATGCCATGACCAGCCTCAACCCGGTCTTCCGCATCGAGCGTCAAATGATCGATGCTCAGTTGGCCCATCTGTCCACAGGAATACGCAATTCGGAAACTGAACTCCATGCTCGTGCTGTCGAAATGCTGGACCGGGTTGGCATCCCTGACGCCGGTGAGCGGATCAGAGAATATCCTCACCAGTTCTCGGGCGGCATGCGCCAGCGCATTATGATCGCAATGGCTTTGCTCTCCAATCCCAGCCTGCTCGTCGCCGATGAGCCCACCTCGGCACTGGATGTCACCCTCGAGGCTCAAATTCTGGAATTGATCCTGAAACTGCGGGACGAATTCAATACGGCTATGCTCTACATTACCCACGACCTGGGCGTGGTCTCCCAGATTTGCGACCGGGTGATCGTTATGTATGCGGGTAATGTAGCCGAGACGGGGGATGTCTTCAGTTTGTTCGAATCGCCCAAACACCCTTACACTCAGGCGTTACTGCGTGCTCATCCCTCTCACCGGGCGCGTACCCATCACTTGCGTACAATACCTGGCTTGGTGCCTAGCTTACGTGACATGCCTATCGGATGCAAGTTTGCCCCTCGTTGCGAGTTGGCCCGCGAAATTTGTCACAAACAAGAACCTGAGTTTTGGCAGGTCGGAAAGGGTTCGGCGCTCTGTCATGTATATTCGCCTGAGTGGGATGGCCCTTCCGTTGAATCATTGGTTGAGACCATTTCGCTTGCGGAAGACCAAAAGATGACCCCTGATCGTACCTTGGACAGCAATGAGGTTATCATTCAGACCCGTGACCTGCATAAGCACTTTCAGGATAACGTTGGTCTACTGGGTCAAATATTGGGGCAGCATGCCGGGTCAGTAAAGGCGGTCTCAGGGGTGGATATCAAAATTCGGCGTGGCGAGACGCTTGGTCTGGTCGGCGAATCCGGCTCTGGAAAAACCACACTGGCGCGCACCATTCTGCGTTTGATCGATCCTACAGTGGGTTCGATCATGGTGAGCGGAAAGGATATCAGCCGCCTCTCTGCTGGTGAGATCAGGCCGTTGCGAGCGCAGATGCAGATGATCTTCCAAGACCCCTTCTCCAGCCTCAGCCCGCGCATGAAAGTTTCATCACTTTTGCTGGAACCATTCCGGATCCATAATCAGCCTGTTACCGATAAAGAGAAAGTTACCCAACTATTAGCGATGGTAGGACTGGCAGCGGAGCAAGCGGATAAATATCCGCACCAGCTATCCGGCGGACAGGCGCGCCGCCTGGGGATTGCCCGCGCCTTGGCTTTGGAGCCCGAGGTACTGTTAGCAGACGAGCCGACCGCCGGACTGGATGTTTCCGTAGCGGCAGGTATCTTGAACCTACTCAAAGACCTGCGTGACCGGCTGAAGCTCACCTATATCATCATCACTCACAATCTGAATGTGATCGGATTTATCTCCGACCGGGTAGCAATCATGTATCTGGGGCGCATCGTCGAGTTGGCCGAAACGAAGCAACTCTTCACCCGGCCCAAGCATCCCTACACAGAGGCCCTGATGTCTGCGATTCCAGTGCCCGACCCACGATTGCGAGGTGCGGGAAAACGGATCATCCTTTCGGGTGAAATACCCAGTCCGCGCAATCCGCCTTCCGGTTGTCCCTTCCACCCTCGCTGCCGTTATGCTGAGGAGCGCTGCGAAAGTGAGATGCCTTTGCTGCGACCGCTAAATGAGGAACAGCGCTGGGTGGCCTGCCACTTCCCTGAAAAAGTTCACCCACAGATTCCCTAATGGAGACGATTCAACAATGAGCTCAACAATCCTGAACGAATTTCCTCGCAAGGTGCGCAAAATCGATAACACCTGGATTACGATGTCTGACGGTACGCGCCTGGCGACCAGCATCTGGCTTCCGGAAGATGCTGAAACGTCACCCGTCCCTGCGATTCTGGAGTATTTGCCCTACCGCAAAGACGACTCCCGAGCCATACGTGACTCAACCTATTTACCCTATTTTGCCGGTCATGGTTACGCTGTTGTGCGCGTGGATATTCGCGGTACGGGAAATTCGGAAGGTATTCTCTACGATGAGTATTTGAAGCAGGAGCAGGATGATGCCCTCGAAATCCTGGACTGGATCGAGGCGCAACCCTGGTGCAGTGGCGAGGCTGGGATTATCGGCATTTCTTGGGGCGGCTTTAACGGCCTGCAAATTGCCGCCCGCCGCCCACCACAATTGAAGGCCATCATTACGGTGGCCTCGACCGACGACCGCTACGCCGACGACGTGCATTATCGGGGCGGATGCTTGTTGTCCAGCGATCAGATGCCCTGGGCTTCGCGCATGTTTGTGATGAACGGGCTGCCTCCCGATCCCAAAATCGTTGGTGAAAAATGGCGGGAAATGTGGTTTAACCGCCTGGAGAACACCCCTCCTTATGTTGAGGCCTGGCTCGATCACCAGACTCGTGACGAGTTCTGGCAACACGGTTCAGTGTGTGAGAATTATGCGGATATCGAGTGTGCGGTTTATGCGGTTGGCGGTTGGGGAGATGCTTACACCAATGCCATTCCGCGTTTGCTGGAGGGACTTCCGGGTTCGAAAAAGGGCCTGATCGGTCCCTGGTCGCATGGCTATCCGTATGTTGCCATTCCCGGACCGCAAATCGGTTTTCTGCAAGAATGTCTACGCTGGTGGGACTACTGGTTGAAGGGTGTCGATAACGGGATCATGGATGAACCATTGCTTCGCGCCTGGATTCAGGACAGTGTAGTTCCTTCATCTTATTATGAAGAGAGACCGGGTCGTTGGGTTGCCGAAACCCAGTGGCCTTCCCCTGATACGCAAACTCATGAATATTTTTTTGGCGATGGTATTTTGGAGGAAAGTGCTGAATTCGAGGCAGAATTGGAGTTCCGCGGATCACAGTTCAACGGTTCGGGAGCAGGCTTGTGGTGCCCGTACGGTGAAGCAATTGATTTCCCGACCGATCAACGTATCGAAGATGGACTTTCGTTGACATTCACATCTTCGCCAATGGTGAAGGATGTAGTCCTCCTGGGAAATCCCAGTGTAAGCTTAAAGCTGGCGTCTGATCAGCCTGATGCTTTAGTGGTTGTGCGCTTGTGCGATGTCTCACCTACAGGGGAATCTCTCCTGGTCAGTCGTGGATTTCTAAACCTGACGCACCGAGACTCTCATGAAGAGATTACCCCATTGCAGCCAGGGAAGTTTTACCAGGTCACTATTCAAATGGATATCGCTGGACACAGATTGCCTGCTGGACACCGTTGGCGCTTGTCCATATCACCCACCTATTGGCCGATGGCATGGCCTTCCCCCCGGGTTGTTAATCTAAAATTACAAACTGGTAGCGATAGTTTGCTCCAATTACCAATTCGGCAACTGAAGGATATCGACAACAAGCTGGCTGATTTTGAGTTGCCTGTGGAGTCAGAACCGATCCGATACAAGAAGATTCGTCCGGGAAGAAGAGCGCGAACGATTACCCGCGATATCGGGGAGAACAGGCAAGAAATCTACGATATAACGGACAATGGACAGGTACATTTGCTGGATCGTGATTTGGAGATGTATGGCAAGAGCGAGGAGCGTTTCACGATTTATGAGAATGAACCTTTATCTGCTAATCTTGAGTCTGAACAGGAACTTGGATTACGGCGTGAGGATTGGGATATCCGGATAGAAACCTACTCTACTATGTCGGCTGATGCGAAACAATTTTTTGTAATTAACAAACTGGATGCCTACGAAGGGAAGACTCGCGTCTTTACCAAAACCTGGAACAAAACCATTCCACGGCAATTGGTTTAATATGGCTTGGTTTTAATTGATAAGTGCAACTAAAGCTGCTGACCTATTTTTTAGGGGTCATTTAACAAAATAAAACCCTGACTTCAGAGGAAAAATACGTAAAGAGAGACACCATTTTGGTATCTCTCTTTACGTGCAGGATTAAACTTAAACTCAGTCTATTCCCCTGATGAAAATGTAAATTTACGGAAGCTATATCTCCGCCCTCTCAATCCTTAACTGTTCGCGGACTCAATTTGCTAATCCGCATGAGAGCAGCATTTCGCGCAAGTGGGGGAACAAGTTGTGGATGCGCTAGACGTTACTCGAGCGGGACCAGTTTCATTGTTGTGGCGCGTACTTCAGGCTTCACCATCGGAGCGACGTACTGAGAATAGCGCCCATATTTGGCCTTATAAGCAGCATCAATTTGATTATTAATGTCGTTGTTGTCGATGTCCACAAGTGTCACATCTTTCTCGACGCCACCGGCATGGATACGGCCCTCATGCTGGATGCGGGTACCGCGGTACCAATCACCACTCTCCCCCCGATAGGACCGAACATAAAGATCGTCGCCAACGCGAACCACCCAAATCGTCCTCGGCTTTTGGAACGAGTCATCTCGACGTCGCGGTGAAATCTGCAATTCTTCTGCATTGCCAATCTTGTTGAGTTCAGCCTCTGTCCAGGTAGACATACGTTCTCCCTTCTCAGCCGGTGCTGTCTTCGCTGTACACTTCCTTGGCCAGGGGGAATACAGCCCAGGCGTTCGGCCAGCCAGCGTAGAAGGCTGCATGCGTAATGATTTCCGCCATTTCTTCTGCTGTCACACCGTTGTTCTTTGCATTTGCAACATGGTATTTCAAAGAATTATCGAAGATTCCTTTGGTCATCAGGACCGTGATTGTGACGATGCTGCGGTCGCGAGGCGAAAGCTTATCTTCTCTCGACCAGATTTCCCCGAACAGGATATCATCGTTCAGTTCGGCAAATTTTGGCGCAAATTCGCCAAGGGCATTTCTTCCTGCTGTTTGTTTTTTCATGATTAAACCTCATTTCCTATATTTACAGACCTAACTGCGCCCTAATTGTGCAGCGTTCATCTATTTCAATAAACTCAATCATCCCGTTCTGCTTTTCTTGATTGAATTCTTATCTGGTCATACCTCGATCAAGGAGGGCAAGAAGCGCGAGACTCACACCAACCAGAATCAATGCGATATAGGGCTGCACGAGCTGGGTGGCGAAGCCAAGGATCAGCAGTCCAATCCCACCGATAAAGTGCAAGTTCGAGCGGACATTTGGCACCACCCACAGATACCAGCCCTGGGTAAGGAGGAAGATCAGCGGACCTACGCCCAGCAACAGGCTAAGCGGGAGAGTTGTATGTCCATACGGATGCACGATCACCTCTTCATTCGCAACTGCCAAGGCGATGAGTCCTGCCACCAGTCCCATTACTGCGTTTGTCGCCTGGTGGCTGGTTCGAATAGGGTCCTTTGTCTTCTCCAAGTGGCGCATCGTGAGCCGATGGGAACGTCCAAAGGTCAAGGACCACAGAGCGATCGTTCCGACCAGGGCGAACGTGCCTGTGATCAAGGTCATCAGCGTTGTGGGCGCCGTTACGATGGCCATGCCGGCAGTGAAGACCGTCTCACCCAGTGCGATGATCAGGAACAGGCGGCAGCGTTCCAGCATGTGATCCGCATCGAACGGGACGTTCTCAGAGCGGAAGCGCTTCCCAGGGAGGGGATGTTCCAACAACCTGCCTGTCTGATCGATTACGGTAGCCAACGCCCACCACAGTAAACGAGCCTGCGGATTGACAGCAGCGCCAACGATCCACAAAGGTGTCGAAGGGATATACCAGATCAGTACCCGGAAGTAATGACTTTGGAAAACTGCATCCCCGGAATTTACGCGCTTGGAATTTACGATCATCCAGATAGCGCGCCCGAGCTGAATCACGAGGAGCGGAATGACAAACGTCCAACCAAAGGTGGTAAAAGCCCTGGTGACCGAAGCGTTCATAAAAAGACTCAACAGCATCACCGTAAAGATCAGCCAGCGGGTTCGGGCTTGATCCGCCTGTACGAGAGTGGCTGACCAGCTGGTCGTAAACCATATCGCGAAAATGGCCAACAGCATGACCAGCGTTTCAGCCGTGCCACGCCAGGTGAGATTTTCTGCGAGATGATGGGAGAGCTGCGATACGGCGAACACGAAGACAACGTCGAAGAACAACTCTAAGGGGGTGACCTCGTACTTCTCTTCAGGCATATTAGGATTGTTTGAAATCGTCATGGCTCCTCACTAAGTCCAATGACAAACCTTATGATGAGTAAGCTCCGATGATAGACACAACCTGAGTTAATTTACTGCCTCCTATGAATGAGCAATCACAGGATGAGGACGATAAGGTTCTTCCAAGCGATTGACTTCATCCTCGGTCAGATTGACCGAGAGCGAGGCAAGCGCATCATCCAGATGATGGGGTTTGGTGGTCCCAACGATGGGAGATGTGATGTAGGGTTTGGTATACAACCAGGCCAGGGCAACTTGCGCCATCGGAACCCCGCGTGCTTCCGCCACTTCGCTGACGCGTTCGACGGTGTTCTGGTTATCTTCCTGCTCGTAACGGCTTTTGGCGAGGGCATCGCTCTGATAGCGAGTGGTGTCTTCCTTTTGTTCAGGTTTGCGAGCCAGCAAGCCGCGTGCTAACGGGGAGAAGGGGATTACGCCAACGCCTTGATCTTCGCAGAGCGGCATCATCTCGCGCTCTTCTTCACGGTAGAGCATATTGTAGTGGTTTTGCATAGAGACAAAGCGCGTCCAGCCGTGCATGTCGGCGGTGTATTGGGCTTTGGCAAACTGCCAGGCGAACATCGCTGAGGCGCCGATATAACGAACCTTGCCCGCCTTGACAATGTCATGCAAGGCTTCCATCGTCTCTTCGATAGGCGTTTCGTAATCCCAACGGTGGATCTGATACAGATCGATATAATCCGTGCCCAAGCGTTTGAGACTGGCGTCAATCGCGCTCATGATGTGCTTGCGGGAAAGCCCGGAATCATTGGGATCTTCGCCCATCGGAAAACGGACTTTGGTGGCGATCACCACCTCATCCCGTTTGGCAAAATCACGCAGGGCATTCCCGACGACAACCTCGCTCATTCCGTTGGAGTAGACATCGGCGGTATCGAAGAAGTTGATTTCTGCTTCCAACGCGCTCTTAATAAAAGGCCGACTTTGTTCTTCATCCAAGACCCACGCCCAGCGTTCTGATCTCTGGCCGAAACTCATACATCCCAAGCAAAGGCGGGAAACTTTTAATCCACTATTTCCTAATCGTACGTAATTCATTATATTTCTCCTTATTAATAACAAACCCCTTGACATCTATTTCTTAAGCCGATCACCTGGCAATTTGTGGATAAACCTGTTCTTTGGCTTTTGGTATGATCGCCAGCCTTTAATCGTTTTTCGAACAGATCATTATCTATTATCGGCCGCAGACTACCGAGATATCTGCCATCCCTGTATTGATTTCTGTGAAATCATTATACAGTTAGGATGACACCTATCGATAGCGGAGACGAGATATTCCAGAACAGCTCTCTACTTATTTAATTCATTCTATCTTGACCAGTTCATATTGGCGGGTACCAAAACCAATCGCTTCGGCATGTTCCAGTATATGTATGCCGTTACGAGACTCGATTCGTTCAATCATATCTGCACCTTCTGGCGCAGCATAGATCAGATCGACGCAAGCCTGAACCAATGCAACGGGATCCAACGAAACTAGGATGCCAATATCAGCCATTGTCGGTGGTTTCGGGTTGCTCATACAGTCACAATCTACAGATAAGTTGTACATCACATCAATATAGAGGCTGTTCTCATCCAAGTGATCGGCAATGCCCTTGGCTGCTTCCGCCATGGACTCGAGAAAATCATCTTGGGGTGTGCCCATGCCAAAGCCGGTCGTTTGCGTACCGGCGCTGTGAACGAGACTCTTACCCGTCGATGAGGCCATGCCAATGGCCATATTTTTGAGAACACCGCCAAAACCACCCATCATATGCCCCTTGAAATGCGCTAGGTTGATCACGATGTCATAATCAGCAAAATGGGAACCGACGAGAACTTCATTGAGATGTTTGCCTCCCAGAATGGGCAGGCTCATGGATTCATCCGCATCCATGATATCAACCGGTGCAATAGCCGTGAAACCATGCTCGTCCATCACTCGTTGGTGTGCCTCGGTAGTTGAACGCCCCCCACCATATGCTGTATTGCATTCCACAATTGTGCCGTTTACTTCTTTCACAAGCGGCTCGATAAAATCAGGTTGCACGAAAAAATGTCCACCTGGCTCGCCGCTATGGACTTTGACGGCGACCTTTCCTGTGGTCTTGCGACCAAGAGCCTCGTAAATCTGCATTAATCCATCAGCGCTAATGTTCGTAGTCATGTAGACGGTGGTAATATTTTGAGCAATCGCAGTGTTTGTAGGCTGAGGAATGTCTGTCGGTAAGGCGGCTGTGGGTTTTGGAAGCTGGGTGGCGGTTGGTACTGAAGTTGGGGTTATTGTTTCAGACTCGGGAATGCAAGAAACGAGGGTCGCTCCCCCCGCCATTGCCAACAGGTGCAGAAAATCACGACGGGATATGTTCTTTTTCATTTGCGAAATCTACTTCTGCGCTAAAGAGAGCGTGATGGTCACATTGCCCTCCCCAAGAATTTCTTTCAGTTCTCCTGCGGTAACGGTATTGATCTTCCCCAGTCTGGTGAAGTTCCAGGAATTCGGAGCGTAATATATCACGAACATATTTCCCTGAAACGTATCTATTCAGGCTTAAATATGGTTAGAAATTTCTTCAAACCACCATATATGGCGGTTAATTTGATTGAGAACTACACAAAGGTTTAGAACTGCACA
>JASFRG010000046.1:0-28944 GCA_050115035.1 Anaerolineales bacterium
CTTTCAAATCCATGAAACGCTTGGGACTTGCCATCCAGGGTGCTTTCTTCAATGCAGATAAAGCGTTCGATACCATGGCTGCTCGTAAAACCTGCTTCAATCATGGATTGATCCCCAATATGGATGAAAACATCCGTAATCGTAAAACCCTCAAGCGAGGTCGTAAACGACTATTCAATGCAGAAGTCTACCAACATCGCTTTGCTTCTGAAAGAACGTTTGCCTGGATCGATAAATTCAAAGCTTTGCTGGTAAGGTTCGAACGTAAACATACTTACTTTCTTGGCGCTCATTTCATTGCCTTTGCCATGATCAATTTGCGCCACGTCGTTCAGTAATTAGTTTCAATTAGTTCATAAAGATTATGTATATTGCTTACTACATTATGCGCAGCGATGGCGATGCCGACCTGTGCGCTGTTATAGAAAATGGCGAAAGTATTTTCGAGGATTTGGCATCAGAACTTATGCAAAGCGTTGAAAAGGAATTAGAAAACGCGCTTGAGGAATGGTTTAAGGTTGAAGACTCGAGTTGTGACTTCCCCGATGTTTGGGACTTGACTTCATCCCAAAACATGTAATGGATAACTACATTTTTCTTACCGATGAAGGTTACACTTTTCAACCTGATACGGATGCTACGACACCGGACATTGAGAATTTGCAAGTAATTGGGTTTTCAAACGGAAACACAGCAGATGAAGCATTCGATAACCTTTTAGACACACATGCTTATTTGAAAGATACATCATTCAAACGCATTTTTTGCTACAAGTTAGATAAACAATATGAAGAGAATAGAAAAGAATATGACATTGATGCATAATAAAATTCGAAATCGCTTGGTCAAAAGGATGCTGATGAAGCATCCTTTTTGTTATGCAAAAATTGCATATTGTTAATGTAGAAAGGGTATTCCAAGATGCTTTGTCCAACATGTGGCGAGAAGGTTCAATTCATGGATGGGACCTTTATCTGCAAGATGTGCGATTCCGAGTATGACATTATAGATACAAATGATTTCCTTGTTTCAGAGCCGATTTTTATAAGCGTTGGATTGCTTTCTCAATACGCAATAATAGATACTCGTAAACAGAAGATATCCATTAGAGTTGATACATTTCGGAAGGCAAAGCTAATAACTGAACTTCTAAACAAGCACTTTTCGCAAGAGACGGTAAAAAGATATTTGGCCAATTACTTACATCATAAATAAGGTTGTTACAAAATGCTCTATCTTTATTTGCCAGTGCTAACATTCATTAACCAATTCTTCCTTTATTATGGGGGAAGGGTCTTAAGAAGAAGATACGCAAGGTCGCGCTACCCCGTTCGGCCAACCCACATGCGGCCGAGCAGGTGGTCTCTACAGATGAAGCGATATGAATCCGCCGAAACCCCTTATTACCGGAGGGGTTATATTTTTTGTATTTCAGAACTGCGCAAAACCTTTGATTCTCTGTTCCAAGGGAGGGGCAGGCATCGGGGCGGTTTGAGCAAATCTGTGAAAATACGCCAGGTTTTTTGTAAAATCCAAATCCATCCACAAATGACATTCCTCCCAAAACGGGATGACAAACGCCTCTAGGAATCTGGTTTCATATTCCGTAACATGACTAATATAATATGAAATATCTTTTGTGCAGCAAGACGCTTGGAAAAAATCAGGGGAAGGGATTTTATTCTCCCTCTACTGCAATTATTGATTGCAAGTAGAGGGCTTTTTTGTTGAGAAGGAGACTGCCTATCGATCATATCTTTTAGAACATACTGCACACGCATAACAGTTTCAATATTCAAAAATAAGTTCGCCAAAGAGGAGATGTAAGATGGTCTACGTAAATCTAATTATTTTTGCTGGTTTGTTGTACTTGCTGTTCTACCTGCAGAAAACCCATAAGTCCTTTACCACCCGGGTGTTTGCGGCTCTGGGGCTCGGTATTGTCTTTGGATTGTTCATGCAGTATGTCACCAAAGACGCCATCTCTGCGACCATGATCTGGGTCAACGCGGTGGCCAATATCTACGTGCGCCTGCTCAGAATGCTGGTTATCCCGTTGGTGTTGGTATCCGTGGTCTCTGCGATAGTGAAGATGGAAGTCTCATCCAAGCTGGGCAAGATCACCGGGCGAGTATTGTTCGTATTGGTCGGGACGGCCATGGTCGCTGCCCTGGTTGGCGCTCTGGTTTCCGTTGCCTTTGGGTTGAATGCCAGCGCGATCACGCCGGGTGAAGCAGAAATCAGTCGTGGGGAATCCCTGGCTGGACGGCTTTCCAGCGTGGAGGGGGTAGGAGCGCTGGTTGATCAGATCGTGGCAATTGTGCCTGCGAACATCTTCGAAGACCTGGCTGGCAGCCGCAGCGCTTCGACCATTTCCGTGGTTGTCTTCTCGGCCCTGGTCGGGCTGTCCGTGATTGGCATCCGCAAGAAATACCCTGAATCCGCGGCAGCCTTTACCAAAGGGGTCGAAGTTGTCAAAGACGTGGTCATGCGCCTGGTGACGATCATCCTGCGTCTCACGCCTTACGGGATCCTGGGCTTGATCACCAGATTCATCGCTAACAGCAATTGGGAAGCGATCCAGAACCTGATCCTGTTCGTGCTGGCCTCCTATGTGGCGCTGGTCCTGATGTTCCTGATCCACCTGCTGATCCTTTTCCTGCGCGGCATCAACCCGGTCACTTACGTGCAGAAAGCCTGGCCGGCGCTGGTGTTCGCATTCTCATCCCGAAGCAGCATGGGCACCCTGCCCCTGACCGTGGACGCACAGGTCAACAAAATGGGCGTCTCTGAGGGCGTGGCGAATCTGGCAGCCGGCTTCGGAACCTCCATCGGGCAGAATGGCTGCGCCGGGATTTACCCCGCCATGCTTGCAGTCATGATCGCGCCCACCATGGGGCTGAACCCGCTTGCCCCAGGATTCCTGTTCCCGTTGATCATCGTCATCGCTATCAGTTCCTTTGGCATTGCCGGAGTCGGTGGTGGCGCGACCAACGCCGCCCTGGTGGTACTCTCCGCGATGGGGATGCCGGTAGAACTGGCAGGCTTGCTCATCTCCGTCGAGCCCCTGATCGATATGGGACGCACCGCCTTGAACGTCAGCGATGCCATGGTCGCTGGTCTGGTTACCGCGAAGTCTGTGGATGAAATGGATCTGGCTCTTTACAACGAGCCCATGGGACAGATAACCGCCGAACAAACCATATAACCAGGGGCATGGCGATATGGAAGCAAAAGTAACCTGGAAAGGGCGCATGTCGTTTGAGGCTGTCGCAGACAGCGGGCATGTCGTTCCTCTTGGGACCAAAAAAGAATATGGTGGTGACGATGATGGCGCCAGTCCAATGGAGTTGGTGCTAATGGCACTGGCAGGCTGCACAGCTTCCGACATTATTTCGATCATGGGCAAGAAACAACAGCACGTGACCAGTCTTGAGATCAAAGTACATGGAGACCGGGTCGATGATCACCCGCGCATTTACAAAAATCTTTTTGTAGAGTATGTGATCGGAGGGGTCGAACTTGACCCAAAGGCTGTAGAGCGGTCTGTCCAACTTTCTGTCGAAAAATACTGTTCGGTGCAAGCCATGCTTGGAGTTGCCGTCCCTATTGAACACAAGATAACCATTCTCTAGGGTTACTCATCGCTTCTTCCAAGAAAGGCCGTGCCATCCCTGACACGGCCTTTTGTTTGTTAGATAAAAAGGGCCTTCCCCGTGATGGGGAAGGCTCATGAGGAGAGGAGAAGATGCGCAGGGTGTTTTATTAGTTAGCTCGACCAACCCACATGCGGCCGAGCAGGCGGTCCCTGCGGATGAATTGGTGATAGAGGGTCGCGCCGATGTGCAGGGCGATGAAGCCCACCAGGAACGACCAGCTCGTTCCGTGGATCAACTCCCAGGTGTAGCTGCCGCGGTTGAATGTCTGCGGGATACTGCCGATGCCCCAGAGTTGGGCAAAGTATCCGCGCTGCAGCGACATGACCAATCCCGAAAGCGCCATCGCAAACGTGAACAGATACAGCGCGTAATGCGTCAACACACCGATGACATCGAGGATCGGATGTCCCGCTGTGGCACGTTCAGGGCGTTTCATCGTCAAACGCATGATAAAGCGTATGACCAGCAGGACCAGAACCAGAGTCCCGACTATCATGTGGATGCCAACGATCGGCTGCCCGAACAGTGTTTTGGGGATCAGTCCGCCGGGTCCCTCGGGGGCCAAAGCCAGAAACAGTTCGGTGAAAATCAACAGCGCGATGATCCAGTGCAGCAAAGCCGCCACGGGGTGATAACGCTTGGGGGATTCGAGGGTCAAAGATTGTTTCGTCATAATTCAAATACTCCTTTGTGATAGTAGAAGTGTAAGCCCCCAAGATGACAGGCAGATGACAAATTAGAGGGGAGTTTTTCTTACCCCGAAACGGTTCAATATTATCTGGCTATATTTATTGTAAAAGGTGTTATACTAAATTCAGAAAGTCATACTTTCTAGAAATCATGACTTTTGGAGGCATCTATGACCGAAACCGTACGAGTACAGGCCAAGGGGCAGGTCACCATCCCGACCAAAATCCGCAAGAAACTGAACCTGCGCCAGGGAGACCTGGTCACTTTCGAAGAAACGGATAAAGGGGTGTTGATAAAACCTGCCCGTGTGATTGTAAAGGATGCACTAGAGGAAATTGGCGAGGCTTTAAAAGCTGAGGGCATCACGCTTGAGCAAATGATGGAGCGCAGTCACAAGATACGAGAAAATCTGGTAGAAGAAATGTATGGCATTAAGGAAGAATGAAGGCGTGCCATAATGCTCCTGGCGGCGTCCTCGCCGCCGATTTCAGATGACCTTTGACTCTCGACACATCCCTGACCACCTCTATTTCGTCACCGCCAGCATCGTTGGCTGGAAACCACTTTTCTCCGAAACAGAATATGCCGATATTGTTCTGAATTCACTTGCCTGGCTTCGACAGGAAAAACGCTTGGCACTTTATGCGTTCATTTTAATGTCTACCCATCTCCACGCTATCCTTTTACCGTTGAACCGACCCATTGGCGAACTCCTGCAAAATTTTGGTTCGTTCACTGCGCACAAGATCTTGCAAAACTTACGAAAAGAAAACCGAAAAGATTTGATTGATTTTTTCCATTCACACAGACGAGACAACAGCTTGGAACATAGCATCTGGCAGGATATTCAGGCAAAAAATATTTACTCAGAAAAATTCTTGATCCAAAAGATGGAATATATTCATCAGAACCCGGTTGCAAATGAATTAAAGCTTGTTCAGGATCGTGCAGAGTATCTATATTCGAGCGCGTGTTATTATGATGAAGGTCGGCAGCCAATTATTGAGATTGATGATGTTAGGGATTTGCTTTTCTTGGATTAAGTACCTCAATCATCGAATCCGGCAGCGAGGACGCTGCCTAGAGCGTTTAAAATAAAATTTATGCTCCAGGCGGCGTCTCGCCGCCGTTTCTGGCAAATCAACTTCCCGCTAAGGATTCATATGAACTTCAACGACTACCAAACTAAATCCCGCAAAACCGCCAAATACCCTGCTATCGGGCATCCGGTCATCTACCCGACCCTCGGCCTGGTCAACGAGGCAGGAGAAGTAGCTGGCAAGATCAAGAAAGTTTTCCGCGACAAAGGCGGAGAGATCAACGAGGAGACCCGCTCCGCGCTCAAGGCCGAATTGGGCGATGTGTTGTGGTACGTGGCGCAGGTCTGCACCGAATTGGACTTGTCCCTGGACGAGGTGGCAGAGTACAACATCGAGAAACTGTATTCGCGCCTCGAGCGGGGCACCATCCGCGGAGATGGGGATGATCGGTAGGAGTGGCTAAGTGCCCGAAAGGGTATTGCGGTAAATTTGAACACTCTTCCTCCCCAAAAGGATAGGTTAACGGGGAAAAAAACTGATAGAATACCCTTAAGAAAACCGTCAGGTAAGAATTCCCCTCTCTACCAGGACTAAAGTTCATAAAATTCTAATCATTTTCATACGGATTCGTCCGTTGCTTTTTGGTACAATCAAACTAGACAGTTCCTGTCTGATTGAAGTACAGCGTGCTGCGTAGATGCCTGAAGCGTAAACTTGGCTTTTGAATACAATTCGCGAAATACGAATTCGGGTCTATTTGCACAGAGCAGTAGGAGTAGAAACACTATGGCTGGTATGGAACGCTTCACACAGCGTGCAAGACGAGTGCTCAGTTTGGCCCATCAAGAGGCTGAACGTGCTCGTCAAAATAAAATTGGAACCGAACACCTATTACTGGGTTTGATGGAAGAAGAAGGAGGCGTGGCCGGACGTGTGCTGCGCGAACTGGGCATGGACTCAGACCGCATGCGCGAGATCGTCGAACGGGTAGCGAAATCGGGCGATTATACCGGTGGCAAGATCGAGCTTGCGCCTGAAACGCAGCAAGTCCTTGAACAAGCCGTCGAAGAAGCCCGGCGTCTCGGTCATCATTACATTGGCACCGAACACATCCTGTTGGGATTGGTGCGCGGCGAAGGCACAGCCATGGACGTGCTGCGCAAACTGGGCGTTACCCCCGACCAGATCCGCCGGCAAACGCGCCGAGTGCTCAATGAAACCACCTCCTCCCCCACCCCCTCAGCGGGCAGGCGCGAAGCATCCAAGCCTCAGTCCGGGCAGAAATCCCCACTGGTGGACCAACTGGCAACCGACCTGACCGGTCTAGCGGAAGAGAAGAAACTCGATCCCGTTATCGGACGACAAGTTGAAATCGAGCGTGTCATCCAAATCCTGGCACGCCGGACAAAGAACAATCCCGCGCTGATCGGCGAACCCGGCGTAGGCAAGACCGCCATCGTTGAAGGACTCGCCCAGCGCATCATCGAGGGCGATGTGCCTGCTCCCCTTATGAACAAGCGTCTGCTGCAACTGGACGTGGGTTCCCTGGTGGCCGGCACCATGTACCGCGGCCAGTTCGAAGAGCGTCTCAAACGCGTCATTGACGAACTCAAGCAATCCGGTGCGGTGCTGTTCATCGACGAGGTCCACATGCTGGTGGGCGCTGGCGCGGCCGGTTCATCGGTGGACGCGGCCAACATCCTCAAACCGGCGCTATCCCGCGGCGAGTTGCAGGTTATCGGCGCGACTACATTGGACGAATACCGCAAGCACATCGAATCGGACGCAGCACTCGAACGCCGCTTCCAATCTGTGCTGGTGGATGAACCCTCGGAAGAGGAAACCATCGACATTCTCAAGGGCATCCGGGGCGCTTACGAAGAGCACCATCACCTGGTGATCTCCGACGAAGCCCTCGAGGCGGCCACCGCGCTTTCGTCACGCTATGTGACCGAACGTTTCCTGCCCGACAAGGCCATCGACCTGATCGATGAGTCCTCCTCGCGTGTGCGCATGTACAAGAGCCCGGCTGCCAAACAGGCCAAAGACCTGTTCAGCCAACTGCGCGAAGTACGTCAAAACCGCACCCTGGCAGAGGAAGACGGCAGCCTGGAAGATGTCAAAGAGTGGGAAGAGAAAGAACTCGAATTACAAGATAACCTCGAGCGCCTGCGCACCGGTTGGGACCGGGCGACCAGTCCCATTGTTTCGGCAGACGACATCGCCGAAGTGGTCTCCATGTGGACCGGTGTCCCGCTCATGCAACTGGCCGAAGAGGAAAGCACTCGTCTGCTGAAGATGGAAGAAGAGTTGCGCGAAAGCATCGTCGGGCAGGATGATGCCATTGACGGCATCTCCCGCGCTGTGCGCCGCGCTCGTGCCGGTCTCAAAGACCCGCGCCGCCCGATCGGCTCGTTCATCTTCCTGGGCCCGACCGGCGTCGGCAAGACCGAGCTGACCAAGACCCTGGCCAAGTTCATGTTCGGCAGCGAAGACGCGGCCGTGCAGCTCGACATGTCAGAGTTCATGGAACGGCACACAGCCTCACGCCTGGTGGGCGCGCCTCCCGGATACGTCGGCTACGAAGATGCCGGTCAATTGACCGAAGCCCTGCGCCGCCGCCCGTACTCTATCGTCGTCTTCGATGAAGTGGAAAAGGCGCATCCCGAA
Organism: Anaerolineales bacterium; assembly: GCA_050115035.1. Classification (GTDB taxonomy): domain Bacteria; phylum Chloroflexota; class Anaerolineae; order Anaerolineales; family Villigracilaceae; genus JAABUE01. Next base: position 8,060 of record JASFRG010000046.1, read on the forward strand.
GTGCATAACATGTTGCTGCAAATCATGGAAGAGGGCCACCTCTCGGATGCCCGCGGCCGCAAAGTGGACTTCCGCAACGCCATCATCGTCATGACCTCCAACATCGGCGCGGACGTGATCAAGAAGCAGGGCTCGCTCGGCTTCCAGTTGAAGCGCGACGAGGAGACCGAAGAGCGTCTGTCTTACGAAGAAATGCGCAAGAAACTGACCGAAGCGCTCAAGAAAGTTTTCCGTCCCGAGTTCATCAACCGCGTGGACAGTGTGGTGGTCTTCCGCTCCCTGAACAAGGAAGACATCCAGAACATCGTCAAGCTAGAACTGAACAAGGTCTCGGAACGCTTGCAGGAACACGAATTAGCCCTGTCAGCGACCGATGCGGCGCTGGCATACCTGGCCGACGAGGGCTACGACGCCGAATTTGGCGCCCGTCCGCTGCGCCGCGTCATCCAGCAGAAAGTGGAAGACAAGCTATCTGACCTGGTGCTGGCCGGTGAATTTGGTGAAGGCGCTTCAATCCTGGTCGATGTCAACGAGGATGATGAAATTGTTCTGACGAGCAAGGAAGAGAAAAAGAAGGAAAAAGCTGCCGCGCCTGCGGCGTGAGTATGAGATATCAACCTGACAGGTTTTGGAAACCTGTCAGGTTTTTTTTATTTAAACTGCATCCGGCAGTTCAGTTTCTAAATTTCGTACGCGGGGGTCCAATGCAGCAGCCAGCGTTAAGACGACAATAATTTCGCCCATCAGGAAAATCAGCAATCCTATCCCCCGGCTTGGCCCGACCCCAAAGATTTGACCTACAGAAGAAGCTAACGCGCCGTCAGCACTCAACAATGGTTTGAAGACCCCATCCGAAAGCGGACCGGCGGTCAGGTAAGCCAGCGGAATCATAGAACCTGCCAGCATACGGCGGGTGGAAAACGCGCGACCCTGGATTTCCGGCGGCACCTTGCTCTGCCAGATGGCCAGGTCCGAGCTATTGACCAGCGGGAAGGGCAGGTAGTAGAAAAAGGTAGCCAACGCAATCAACGGGATGGACTGGAACAAACCGATGCCCATGATGGCCAGCCCAGCCAGCGTTTTAAAAATCAAGACACCATAAATATGTTTCTTCGGGCCGCCCCAAACTGACATCAACAACGTCCCTACCAACATCCCCAATCCTCCAGCCGAAAGTACGCTACCCAGGATAGTGGGGGAAGTAAACTCAAGCAACCTGGGCGGTATGAGCGTATCAGTCATTAAATTGGCATAATTACCCAGTGCGAACAGTATTGTCAGGCTCAAAAAGCCTGTACGCGCAGAGATGAACTTCCATCCAACTGCTGTTTCCTTCCAAAAAGAGCCACGCCCTGAGGTATCCTTCTTCGCAACAGGGCTGGGAAAACGCACAGCCAGCACAATCCCCACTGCGAATAAAAAAGTGGCCAGGTCGATGGCCATCACACTGACAACACCGACTTGATCCAGCAGCCAACCGGCCAGTATGGGTGATAGTAGATAGGCAGAAGTAACTTCAAGATTAACGATGCCATTGGCGCGACCGAGCTGCTCTTTGGGCACCAACAGGCTCACTGAGGACGTATAGGCCGGTACCTGCAGTGCGCGGAAAAGGGAGTTGAATCCCATAATGATGTAGATGTGCCAGATCTCCAGATAGCCGGTGTAGATAAGCAGCATTAACAAACCTGTGCAGACGGCTGCACCGCTATCGGCAGCGATCATGACTTTGCGACGATCCCAGCGGTCGACCAGTGTGCCGGCGAACGGCGCAAAAAACAACGAAGGGACCATCGTGAATAGCAGGATCAACGCAAATAGGGTAGTTGAATGGGTATCCTTATAAACCCAGGCGCCGAGCGCAAACCCGGTTAGGGATGAACCGGTCACAGATACGATCTGTCCGATTGCAACCAGGATAAAGGTGGTCATGCCGTGCGGAGGCTTTTTATTTTCCATATGCGGTGTGCGGTTCCACAGTGAAGCTGAAAAGTATGGAAATTACCCACGTCCATAAAAATTATACAACTTTGCAGCAAAAAGTTTAATACTTTCGTAATCCATCTCTGGTAATATTTTAGGACAAAGTGCGTCAAAGAAGGAGAGAAAGGAGTAATTATGAGTACACAAGTTGCAACATTAGCTGGAGGCTGTTTCTGGTGTCTGGAGGCCGTTTACGATGAGGTCAAAGGCGTGAAGTCGGTTGAATCCGGTTACGCGGGCGGGCATGTGGAAAATCCGAGTTACAAAGCAGTTTGCACCGGCCGGACCGGCCATGCAGAGGTGGTGCGGGTCACATTCGATGACGAGATCGTATCATACCGCGACTTGCTGAACGTCTTCTTCGGCATCCACGACCCCACCACGCTCAACCGCCAGGGCGCGGACGTGGGGACGCAGTACCGCTCGGCCATCTTCTATCACGATGAGCAGCAGAAGAAAATCGCCGAAGAGGTCATCCAGGATTTGGAAGCGCAAAAAATCTGGGGCAATCCCATCGTCACCACGCTGGAGAAAATGGATGCCTTCTACATAGCCGAGGATTATCACCAGGAATACTTCGCCAACAACCGCTTCCAACCCTATTGCATGGCCGTGGTAGCGCCAAAGGTGTCCAAGTTCCGCAAACACTATATGGATATGTTGAAGAAGGAACAGCCGGCGTAATTCCAACTCAACCACTAAGTCACTGAGACACAAAGTTACAAATGGCCGAATTCGTGCCGTCGAGGCTTTGTGTCTTTGTGTTTCTTGCACGCATACGATAAAATCATACCCCATGGCACTAATCCCTACCTTCCACGTCGGTGGCCTCCCAGTCTACGGCGAAAGCATCCTCTCGCCGATGGACGGCGTGTCCGACTGGCCCTTCCGCTCGCTGTGCCGCCGGGAGGGCTCGGCCATGTCGTACACCGAATTCGTCCGCGCGGCAGATGTGCTGGAGGGGAAAGCTTCGGTCTTCAAGAAGTTAACTTATGACGAATCCGAGCGACCGGTCGCCTTCCAGATCTACGGAAATAACCCGGACCAGATCGTGGAGGCGGCGCTTCGCATCCGCGACCTAGGGCCTGATACCATTGATTTGAACATGGGCTGCCCCGAAAAGAAAGTCGCCAACCGTGGCGCGGGCGTGGGGATGATGCGCACGCCCTTGAAGATCGCCTGCACCATCCGCAAGCTGGTGTCCGCGCTTGACATCCCGGTCACAGGCAAGATGCGCGTCGGCTGGGAGGATTGCAAAACTTACAAGCTGGTGGCCCGCATCGTAGAAGAAGAAGGCGGCGCTCTGATCGCCATCCACGGACGCACGAAGGAGCAAGGTTACCGCGGCTGCGCCGATTGGGACGCGATTGCCGAGGTCAAGGCGGCGGTCAAGATTCCCGTCATCGGGAATGGGGATGTCCGCACGGTGGATGACATTAAAAGGATGCAGGCTCACACCGGCTGCGAGGCGGTCATGATCGGGCGTGGAGCCATGTCCAATCCATGGATCTTTTCCGGCCGCGACCGGGACGAGGTCCCGGCGGAGGAAGTCCGTGCGTTTATGCGCGCGCATTTAAAATGTAACATCGAATTCTACGGGGAAGAAGATGGGCAGCGGCTGTTCCGCAAGTACGTGGCGCAATATCTGATGCTGAAACGCCACCTGACGCGTGAAGAACGCCGCGAAATCCTGAGCACGCATCCGCCCGAAAAGTTCCTGGGGGTATTGGATGAAATTGCCGGGATGATGGCAGAAATCAGAACATAAATTCTGTTATACTGTGGGGACCCCACCCGGCCTCCCCCGTACACGGGGGAGGAATGAGTTCTCCCCCCGCCTGCGGGGGGAGCTAGAAGGGGAAGAAAGATACCATGACAAACTCTCAAAAAAGATGGCGTGCATCCAAAAAAATCCAACAGCGGGCACGTGAACTCCGCAAAGAAATGACTCCAGCCGAGAAAAAACTCTGGCAGGTTTTACGTGGCAATCAGCTTGACGGGTTATATTTTCGTAGGCAACATGCCGTTGGCACTTACATCCTTGATTTTGTTTGTATTCAGGAGAAATTGGTTATCGAATTAGACGGGGGTTCTCATCTGAAACAAGAAAAGTATGATGAAGAACGAACACGGTGGCTTGAGGAAGAAAAAGGATATCGCGTCATCCGATTTACAAATGACGATGTTTTGAGAAACATCCATGAAGTTGTTGAAGCAATTAGAGAGGCAGTGAAAGGCCCCCACCCGTCCTTCGCGAAGCATACCCGACAGGGTACCCCCGCGCCCGGGGTAGGGGTAAATTCTCCTCCCGCTTGCGGGGGGAGTTAGAGGGGGGCGAAAAAGGATTAATATGGCAAAAACCCAAACCCGTTATGTCTGCCAGCAGTGCGGACGTGTGCTCTCCAGCTACATGGGCAAATGCCCGCAGTGCGGTGCGTATGACTCGCTGGTAGAAGAAGTCATCCACGAAGAGAAGGTCTCCAAGAAGAAAGCCGCTGTGCGCGGCCTGACCGGGCGTTCCCAGCCGCAGCCGATCGGAGATGTCACTGGGAATGTGGAAGACCGCATCCCCTTGCCGATCGGTGAGTTTGCGCGCGTGCTGGGCGGCGGAATCGTGCCCGGCTCGGTGGTGTTGGTTGGCGGCGACCCCGGCATCGGCAAGTCTACGCTGATGCTACAAATGGCGCTGGAAATGTCGGATGGGCAGAAGGTGCTGTATGTTTCAGGCGAGGAGTCCGAGCGACAGATCAAGATGCGTGCCACGCGTTTGGGGTCGGGCGATAAAAAAGCGGATTTACCAGGCAATTTATTGTTGGTTACCGAGACCAACCTGGAGACCATCTTCAACCACGTGCGCGAAGTGGGGCCGACCGTGCTGATCATTGACTCGATCCAGACCATGTATCTCTCCGAGTTGGACTCTTCAGCCGGCTCGGTCACGCAGGTGCGCGAGTGCTCATCACAGTTGCGGGAGTTGGCCAAATCCAGCGGCATCTCGGTCTTCATCATCGGGCACGTCACCAAGGAAGGCACCATCGCCGGCCCGCGCGTGCTGGAGCATATCGTCGATACGGTGCTCTATCTGGAAGGCGACCGCTTCCAGGCTTATCGGCTGCTGCGCTCGGTCAAGAACCGCTTCGGCGCAACGGCGGAGGTTGGCGTCTTTGAGATGCGCGGCAGCGGCCTGGTGGAAGTGACCAACCCATCAGAGGCTTTCCTGGCAGAACGCATGGTCAACGCGCCGGGCTCGGCCATCGCAGTGACGATGGAAGGTACACGCCCGCTGCTGGTGGAAATCCAGGGATTGACTTCCCCAACCCAATTCGGGAACGCACGTCGCACCCCTAACGGCGTGGATTTCAACCGTCTGCTGCTGATCGCGGCCGTGCTGACGCGCCGTGTGGGCATCAAGCTGGGTGAGCAGGACATTTTCGTCAACGTGGTCAGCGGTCTGAAAGTGGACGAACCTGCCGCCGACCTGGCGGTTGCGGCAGCGATTGCATCCTCGTGGAAAGATGTGCCCGTCCGCGCGGAAGCGGTGTTGATTGGCGAAGTTGGCCTGGCAGGTGAATTGCGCATGCCGGGGCAAATGCAAATCCGTTTGCGAGAAGCGGCCAAGCTGGGATTCAAGACTGCTATCGTTCCCAAAGCCATCCGCAAGGTGGATGATTGGCCGAAAGATATCGAAATCATCCAGGCGCGTTCGCTTAAAGCGGCGCTGGATTCGGCTTTGGTGGGGCGGGAAAGGCCAAAGGGGCGTAAGGTGGCGTAGGCCCATCCTATCGACCCTCACCCATGCCCCTCTCCCTAAAGGGTAGAGGGGACTTTTGTTGCAACCCATACTCTCCTTCACCGTATATCTTCCCAGAAGGAGAGTACCCATGAAATATTTATTTGCTTTTCTAACAATCTTAGTTCTGGCCAGCATGGCCTGCAGTTTCACTGTCAACCTTCCCCCGGTGCCCACACCCGGGCCGGAAGTCACAGATGAAATAACGGTAGCAGTCCCGGAGCCCGCACTGAGCGCAGACGAAGTGACGGATGAGCCGCGCTTGAAAATCTCTTTCGGAGCCGGAGAACTGAGACTGTTCCCTGGCGCTGGAGATATGCTGGTCGAGGGCACAGCCCTCTATGACATCCCCAACTTCAAACCTGAAATCGAAGAAACTGACGGTCTAGTCGAGATCAAGCAAGGTGAAATCAAAACCTTGAACGTGACCGATTTCAAGAATGAATGGGATTTACAGATCGGTGAGACCCCCTTGGAACTGGAGATCAATGCCGGCGCATACAAAGGACGCTATGAATTTGGCGGGCTGGCATTGACCAATTTGACCATCAAAGACGGCGCATCTGATGTGGAGTTGTCTTTCTCCGAGCCCAACCTGACCGAGATGTCTGTGTTCCGTTATGAGACGGGCGCTTCCAGTGTGGAACTGACCGGCCTGGCAAACGCCAATTTCTCGACCTTGATCTTCAACGGCGGCGCCGGGGAATACACCTTGGATTTCAGCGGCGACCTGGGACAAGACGCGACTGCCCGTGTTGAAACCGGATTCGGTGATCTGAAACTGGTCGTCCCCAAAGGCGTAGACGCGCGAATAACCGTGGAAGGCGGCCCTGTAAATATCAATCACAGTTCTGGCTGGGGTCAAAGCAACAAAACCTACACACAGGAAGGTTCTGGCCCAACGCTCATGATCATTGTCAAGGTGGGTGCTGGTAACGTGACGATTACAGACTGATCTGATTTGGCTATCTAAATGACCCGAGAACTACAATTCGGGTCATTTTTGTGTGTATAAAATCGGAGTAAAAGGTCATATTTTATCCATGACCTCCATCACTTGCCTTGTGCAGGCAGTCACTATAAAATCACCATAACGGACAAAAATTACCTTCATTGTGAGAGAGGTACCACTATGCAAATTACACGCCAAGCTGACTACGCCGTTCGAGCCGTTTTATATTTAGCTCGTATGGAACCCAACCAGCGTGCTGCCACAAGCCAGGTCGCACAAGAGCAACATATTCCGCCTTCATTCCTGGCGAAGATTATTTCACAACTTTCTATTGCCGGTTTGTTACATACTTCGCGCGGCGCGCGCGGCGGTGTGACTCTGGCCCGTGAGCCCAAAGACATCACGTTGCTCGAAGTTATCGAAGCCATTGATGGACCCATCATGCTCAATGAATGTGTGAGTGATAACAGCATCTGCACATTTGACGATGATTGCCCCCTACGCCCGGTGTGGTGCGAGGCGCAAGAAGATCTCGTCAACCGCTTGAAGAGCACCAATTTTCAACTCATGCTCGAACAAAGCAAAGTCGCAGCCTGATAACAACTAATTGTTTGGTATGAATTTCCTCCCGGCCTGATAACACGGGAGGAAATTTTCATGCCTATTTGTTTTTTCCTAGCCTCCCGGCTTATAATAACCGGGAGGCTTTTTCTATAATAAATCGGTCTGAAGGGAAAAACCCTTCTATAAGCAACAAATTTGAAGGAGAAAAAATGTCCGGTCCACGCGAAGTCCGCGCGCCACGCGGCACACAACTGACCTGCAAAAACTGGCTGATCGAAGCCCCCTATCGCATGATCCAGAATAATCTTGACCCTGAAGTGGCTGAGATTCCTGAGAAGTTGGTCGTCTATGGCGGACGCGGGCAGGCTGCCCGCTCCTGGGAGGCTTTCGACGCTATTCTCGACAGCCTGACAAATCTTGAGGAAGATGAAACGCTGCTGGTGCAATCCGGCAAACCGGTGGCTATTTTTAAATCTCATCGCGATGCGCCCAAGGTATTGATCGCCAACTCCAACCTGATTCCGGCCTGGGCCACCTGGGAGCACTTCGATGAATTGGCGGCCAAAGGGCTGATTATGTACGGCCAGATGACGGCCGGGTCGTGGATCTATATCGGAACGCAGGGCATTTTACAGGGGACGTACGAAACCTTCGGCGCGCTGGCCAGGCTCAAGGGCTGGGATTCGCTTAAAGGCAAATTCTGTCTCACCGCCGGGCTGGGCGGCATGGGCGGCGCGCAGCCGCTGGCCATCACCATGAACGAGGGCGTCGGGCTGATTGTGGAGGTTGATCCCGAACGCGCCCGTCGCCGTCTTGAGATCGGCTATGTGGACACGGTGGTAGATACCCTCGAAGAAGCCATGACACTGGTCGAAGAAGCCGTGGAACAGGAAATCCCCAAATCGATCGGTTTGATCGGCAACGCGGCGGACATTTACTCCGAGCTGGTCACCCGCGGCGTGACGCCAGATGTGGTCACCGACCAGACCTCCGCGCACGAAGCGCTGATGTACGTTCCTTCCGGGCTGACGATTGCAGCCGCGGACGAGATGCGTGCTTCCGATCCCAAACGTTACAAAGAGATGGCCATGGCATCCATGGCAAAGCATGTCCAGGCTATGCTGGACTTCCAAAACGCGGGCGCGGAAGTATTCGATTACGGCAACAACATCCGCCAGCAAGCCTATAACTACGGCGTGACGGATGCTTTCGAATTCCCTGGTTTCGTGCCAGCCTATATCCGTCCGCTGTTCTGCGAGGGCAAAGGGCCGTTTCGCTGGGTAGCGTTATCTGGCGAGGTAGAGGACATCTATCGCACAGACGAGGCCATCATGGAACTCTTTCCTGAGGACGAGCATTTGCGACGCTGGCTGGTGATGGCAAAAGAGAAAGTCCCCTTCCAAGGATTGCCGTCACGCATCTGCTGGCTGGGATACGGGGAACGCGCCAAAGCGGGATTGAAATTCAACGAAATGGTGGCTGATGGCACATTGAAAGCGCCCATTGTGATCGGCCGTGACCATCTCGACTCAGGCTCGGTTGCCAGCCCCAACCGCGAAACAGAAGGCATGAAAGATGGCACGGATGCAGTTTCAGATTGGCCCATCCTGAATGCGCTCATCAACGCGGTCGGCGGCGCAACCTGGGTCTCGTTTCATCATGGCGGCGGCGTGGGCATGGGCTACAGTCAGCACGCGGGACAGGTCATCGTGGCGGATGGCACACCGGAAGCTGCCCGGAGGCTGGAACGTGTCCTGACAACGGACCCAGGCCTGGGCGTGGTCCGACACGCGGATGCCGGTTATGAGATCGCAATCGAGGCAGCCAAACGTCATGGCATCAAGATGCCAATGTTGAAGTAAGTTCAAAATTAAAATTGCGATTATGAAACGAATCCCATTTCTGGGTCTGCTTCTCGTACTGTTGTTCGCTGGCTGCAGCCGAGAAGCAACATCTACTCCGGAAGCAACTTTGACACCCGAGCCTCCGCCATTTAAGGTGACATATTGTGACATCAATCCATCCGATATGTGCCTGGAAGGTTTCGGGCTGGAGGACGAAGATAAGATGCTGATCCTGTTCCAAGCAAATGACCGCTTTTTTGCAGACATCTACATCCGCGCCGATCTGGATCAGGAAGAGATTGTTTTCGAATGCCAACAGTCGCAAAACTTTCCTGAAAATGTGTATTGCCTTGGTGATGCTTTTGACGAGGGCGATAATATCAAGTTAAACATTCACGCAAAAAACAATGACAGGCTTATCGCCGAAGGTGTTTTTATCGTTCAGTATGGCAATCTGCCGGAGCCCGATGTAGAATTTGGCGCAGCTACCCCTACAACTACTGCTCCCGCTCCGACAACAGTTCCATCATCTACACCGGAGTCTTCTTACCCCAATCCTTCTTATCCAAACCCATCTTACCCAAATCCAAACATAACACCCTGAACGCATATGTGTCAGGTGTTCCTGGAGGGCCTCTCCGTCTTTCGTGAAAAATGGCCGCTGGTATTGGGAGCTATGGGATTTGTTTGCCTGGGAGGCGGGCTTCTTCTCTTTTCGAAAAATCTGTCCCTAAAAAGAAAATTTCCCTGGCAATGCATTTTATTGCCGGCTGCCTTTTTCGCAGTTTCAGTGATATTACGCCTGGCATTTGTGACCGAAACATATGTCCCACCCTATTTTGATTCCGTCGAGCACTACAGGATCATCAATGAACTTGTGACAACGTTGGAATCGTCAACCTTATTAAAGACGATTCCAACGCTGACCCCAAATTATTATCACCTAGGCTTTCATTTTCTCGCCTCTTTCCTGACTTTTGGCCTGCGTGCCAATCCGATTGACACGATCCTGGTCCTAGGACAGGTCATCCTGGCTGCAGTCCCCATCCCGTTATATTTTCTCATTCGAGCTGAAACGAGAAGTGTTTCGGCGGCGTTATTCGGAATCCTGCTGGCCGGATTCGGCTGGTACATGCCGGGATTCGCGGTCAATTGGGGCAAATACCCCGCGCTGGCAGGGATGTTTGCCTTTGAGCTTGTGCTGATCACTGGATATAGTTTTTCCAGGAGAAACGCGAAGCGAAATCGAACTTTGCTGATTAGCATCCTAATACTATCAATTTTTATTTCCACATTGTTTCATACCCGTACGCCGATTGTCATTCTTATTTCGCTTATAAGCTGGTTTGTGGCAAACAAGTTAAGAAATCTCTCTAAAACAATTCAGGTTTTGTCACTGGGCTTTTTGCTTGCAGGTCTATTGATTCTCGGAATATTTGTCCAGCAGGAATCGTTGCTAAATTTAGCATTCGATCCCTACCTGGAGGATGGCATCTGGATCACTTTGACCGTCTTGCTATTGAGCCCACTTGCATTTATCAAGTTTCCCCGCGGTGTTTACTTTTGCGTTCTGTTCACCATATTAATCCTGACAGCTTTATTCATCCAAATCGGCAACTTGCTGCCCGGGCTTGAGAACCAGACCCTACTGGACAGGCCATTTGTAGAGATGATTTTGTATTTGCCTTTATCTATGCTCGGGGGATTGGGATTGGTCGGTCTATTGAAATTTGTGAACGACATAAAAATAATTCCCGAACAAGTAGGTCATTACACCCAGATATTGATCGCATGCATATTTATCGGTATTACAGGTCTGACTTCGACACTTAACTACAATTTTTACCCCTCGGATTGCTGCAATTTTGTGCACCATGATGATACGGTTGCCTTAGACTGGCTTGACAGAAACACACCGTCCGATGCGCGCATCCTGGTCTCTTCTACCCAAATGCATGTGCTGCCATCAGGCCCTTCGGCAAACACTGTAGGAACAGACGCAGGCATTTGGATTCCCGCGCTAACCGGCAAGGATATCACCTACGAAAACTTTGAGATCGACTTTCGTTTGGAAGACGTGTTGGAAATGCTTTGCCAAAAAGAAATCGAATACATCTATATTGGGGGCACAAGTCAAAGCTTCAACGCTTCGTATTTAATAGCCAAAAAGGATTGGTATAACCCAATCCTTTCCTCACCAGATACGCAATTGTTTCAAGTTACTGGATGTTTCAAGTAAGTTAGTTCACCATTCTGAGCCGTGTAACAATATCCATCTTATTGTGTCGACGAGATAGCTCCATATGAAGGAGCGCAGACGATATCGTAATATTCCAATTCCGTCGCTTTGTTCTGTTCCGCGTAAGCTGCGGCCTCGTTCCCCATCACACGAATGGTGTCAAGCTCGGGGATCACCTGCGTCGGCCAATAACGCGGAAGGGTCAGGCGCGGATCATTGGCTGGCCCTTCAGGAATAGCGTAGGGACGGTTGGGATCAACTGCATCCGCCTGGGGAATCCAGTTGTACATGATGGGTCCGCGCGGGTTAACGGTGAATCCCACTCGGTAGCCGACTTCGCGTGCCACTTCAGCGCCGCGGGGCGTGAATCCGCCGCCGGGCCAGATATAAGCGATAGGGGTTTTGCCAAAATAAGTCTGAATGTTATCAATCGAGCCCTGTAATTCGCTGTAGATGAACTCGTCCGTAGAACTGGGCACGATGTTGATGTTATGCACCACGCCGTGTGCCTCGTAATCAATCCAACCTTCCTGAGACAACGCAACATTCTCAGCCAGAAATTGATCCTCGCCGCCAAAAGCGCTGATCCAGCCATTGATAACAGGCCAGCCCCACTGCTCGGCGTACGGGCGGAAGTGCCCATATGCTTCGGCACGGTGTCTGTCATCGTAGGTCAGTACTACAGAACGGCTTGGGATATATGCGTTGGTATCGAGAAAATCTGCCAGTTGGGTGGCGTTGATGGCTTCGAAGCCCATATCGTGCATATCATTCATCAACTTCTTGAAATCCTGCACGGTGATGTCATTGGGATCGAGATTGCTGGCATCCTTGTTGATGCCATGGAACATGACGACCATCACGATCGTGCCGGGTGCTGCGTTGTTGGGATTCCACTTGTTTTGCAAATACTGACAGGTATCCGCTTCGTAGGTGTGCGGCGTATCGAGTGGATTAAGTTGTGTGGTGGTGAAAATTTGCGGTAGGGCAGGCGGTGTGCGTGGTGCCATCGTCTGAGTAGGTAACGGTGGTTCGGTAGCTGGCAGGGTGGGAGTTGCCAGATCCGCCATGGCGGTTTGGACAGCCTGTTCCATCATCGCGTTCATGTCTGGCGTGGGGGATGCAGGGGCGGGCGCGCAGGCAGCGAAAATAGCGGTCAGCAGGCTGATGTTGAGAAAGATGCGAAAATGTCGAAACATGGGGAGCATTTTACCAATAATTGTGCTCATGTTCTGCCAGCAGTGTAACTGCTGGCAGAACAGAACTGTTTTTATTCGTCGCTATCGCCTTTGATGAAAGCTTCCGTCATTTCAAGACAAACGTTGTCCCTGAACTGCTTGGGTGGGGTCTTGAAAAAGTATGAGGAAGGTCCGATGATAGGGCCGCTGAGTTTCCGGTCTAGAGCAATCTTGGCGCAGCGCACCGCATCGATCATGACACCAGCCGAGTTGGGACTATCCCAGACTTCCAGCTTGGTTTCCACGTTGAGCGGTACATCACCAAAAGTAGTGCCTTCCATGCGGATATAGCACCACTTGCGATCGGTCAGCCAAGGGACATGGTCGCTGGGACCAACGTGCACGTCGCCTTTATCCATCTCATAAGGAATCATGCTGGTGACTGCACCGGTCTTGGAAATTTTCTTGCTCTCCAGGCGCTCACGTTCGAGCATATTGAGGAAGTCGGTGTTGCCGCCAAAATTGAGCTGGTACGTACGATCGATCTGTACACCGCGATCGACAAACAGACTGGCAATAGCACGATGTAAAATCGTCGCTCCCACCTGGGACTTTATATCATCGCCCAAAACGGGCAGTTTGGCGTCCAGAAAACGCTTGCTCCAGTATTCACTGGAGGCAATAAAAACCGGGATCCCATTTACAAAGGCACAGCCGGCTTCAATTGTCTGTTCTACGTACCATTTGGTAGCCATTTCAGATCCGACGGGTAGGAAATTGAGCACCACATCGGTCTTCGATTCTTTGAGCAAGCCAACGATGTCAGCAGTTGGCCCCGGCGCTTTCTCGATCACATCATTCAAATATTTTCCCAGACCGTCGTGGGTCATACCGCGCACCACAGGCACGTTCATCTTGGGTACATCGGAGAATTTGTAGGTATTATTTGGAGAGGCAAAAATCGCCTCCGAAAGGTCCTTCCCAACCTTTTTCGCATTGATGTCAATCCCGAGTGTAAACTCAATATCACTAATATGATACCCGCCCAGATTAACATGCATCAGGCCGGGAACGGTGTCGGTATCTTTTGCGTTCCGGTAGTAGTGGACTCCCTGCACCAAAGAGGAAGCACAATTCCCCACACCGATGATAGCGACACGCACTTTTTTGTTTGCCATGAAAAATACTCCTTGCAATTTAGATTTTTATATTATGAAACTCTTTTGAATTTTCCGTGAGCAAGTTCAGTAATGTATAATGATACTACTTTATTCTGGGTAACTGATCATGAATCCATCCCAAAAAACATCTGCTTTGGAACATTTACCCGCGGTCATTCGTGGACTTCAATCTGCTCCTGACGCGACGGATTTATTGCAACGCCTGACCACCGCTGCCATCGATCTCACCAACAGCGCTTCTGCCTCAATTCTTGAATTCGACGAGGTATCGAACTCTCTACGCTTTGTTGCTGTGCCCTGGTTTTGGCAGGAACTCCTGAAAGATTTTGTGGTTCCTTTGGATGAGAGCATCGCAGGCCGGGTTTTTGTCAATAAAAAGGCCCAAAGAGTTCAGAATGTGACCAATGATCTGCGTCATTACAAGACAGTCGATCAGGTTACCGATTTTACAACAACTTCCTTATTAGCCGTTCCGGTTGTATACAGAGAGAATACGATTGGCGTATTCGAAGTTGTCAACAAGGCAGACGGCGCCAATTATACTGAAGAAGATGTCATTATTCTAGAAGTACTGGCTTTATATGCGGCAATGGCCCTTTGGAATTCAAAATTGGAAGGGAAAATCAAGAGTTCACTTCAAGAAGTTGCACAACTTGACCGTTTGAAAAGTAACTTTATCGGTATTACTTCCCATGAATTGCGCACGCCTCTTGGCCTGATTCTCGGACATGCCACCTTCCTCAGGGAAATCATGGACGAGCAGCACCAAGAACCGATGGAAACCATTATTCGCAATGCTACCCGACTGAAGGAAATCATTGAAAGCCTGACAGATGTCGACAACTACGAGAGTGGAGCTGCTCGCATTCGTGAAAATACGGTTTCGGTTTCGCGCATTGTCAACGAAGTTGTTGCCTCTTTCCAAGATATGGCGGTCAGTAAAAATATTACCTTGTGGGCCGATATGCGAGAGGATGAATTTCAAGTAGAAGCCGATGCTAATAAAATCACGGTTGCTATCAGCAATTTGATTCGAAATGCCATTACTTTCACAAATGAAGGTGGCCAGGTACAGGTCAAGGTTCAATCGGTAACCGGGCATGTAGAGGTCTCTGTAAAGGATAACGGGATTGGTATCCCTGCGAGTGCCATTCCGCACATTTTCGACCGTTTCTATCAGGTTGAGTCACACCTTACCCGGCGTCACACTGGTATGGGTCTGGGACTTTCGGTTGCCAAGTCCATGATCGAAATGCACGGCGGCCGCATCTGGGTTGAAAGCGTCGTTGGCAAGGGAAGCACCTTCACTTTTCTACTCCCCATGCACCCCAAAAAACAGAAATCGTCTGAAAAAGCTTTTATCCCCTAACGTATGGCACCTCGCTTCGTCCTTGTTGGTCTCTTGCGACGTGAATTCCTGCTGCCGCCAGTCGGTAACCCATTAATAGATACACCCGGCGGCAACCTGCTATATGCGGCAGGAGGCTTGCGTGTTTGGGAATCAAAGATCGGCCTGCTGGGGCGCGTCGGCGAGGATTATCCGTTCCAATGGCGACGGAATATTGAGTCTCGCGGTTTCGATATGCAAGGCCTGAAGATTTTGCCTGGAAGCCTTGATCTGCGCAGCTTCTGCGCTTATTCGGATTCATTCGAAGGCAGCTTCAACAACCCGGTCTCGCATTTTGCGCAACGGCAATTGAACTTCCCAAAAGCGCTGTTGGGGTATCAGCCGCCGGATTCTAAAGAACATCCGCGCCAGCCGCTGCCGGAGGCACCTACCGTCAGCGATATTCCTGAAGATTATCTGGAAGCCAGCGCTGTCCACATTTGCCCGATGGATTTCACCAGTCAGGGGCAGTTGATCAATAAATTCAAAGCGGGGCTGGCAACCACGATCACGCTTGATCCGCAAGATGCCTATATGAACCCCGACTTTCTCAAAGACTTACGCGAATTGCTTAACGGATTAACAGCATTCTTACCATCTCAGGAAGAGCTTCAGGCTTTGTTTTGGGGCAAGACCAATGACCTGTGGGAGATGGCAGAAGAATTGGGCAGTTATGGCTGTGAGTTGGTGGTCATCAAACGCGGCGGGCAGGGACAATGGCTGTACGATGTGATGGGTTCACACCGCTGGGAAATCCCGGCGTACACCTCTCGTAAAGCTGATCCAACCGGTGCAGGCGACGCTTTTTGTGGCGGGTTTCTGGCTGGATACCGGAACACATACGATCCATTGGAAGCCGCTTTACACGGGAATGTGTCTGCCTCGCTCAATTTGGAGGGCAGCGGCGCATTCTATCCCCTGGATGTCGCTCCGGGACTCGCACAGGCGCGTCTTGACGTATTGCGCGAAATGGCACGCGAGGTATGAACATGAAAGCTTTCGCTAAACAACTGCTCGACCTGACAGTAGAGATCCAACAAATCCCGGCGCCAACATTTGGGGAAGCCGAACGGGCGCAATTTATAAAGGGTTTGTTCGAAGCCGAAGGTTTGCAAGATATCAGCATTGATGATATCGATAACGTCTACGCACGCCTGCCCGGAGGTGGACAATCCAATCCGCTAATCATCAGCGCGCATCTGGACACAATCTTCCCGGCTGAAACAGATCTGACCGTTCAAAAAAAACGGTCTCGCATCATCGGGCCGGGAATCGGCGACAACTCGCTGGGAGTGGCAGCGTTGGTTGGACTGGTGTGGTTATTACGCGCGCATAAGATATCACTGCCGGGCGACCTGTGGTTTGTGGCAAATGTTTGTGAAGAAGGGCTGGGGGACCTGCGCGGCATGCGCGCGGTGGTTGACCGTTTCGGAGCAGATGTACACGCCTATTTGATCATAGAGGGCTTGTCATTGGGCTACATCCAGCACCGGGCCTTGGGGGTGCAACGTTACCGCGTCACGGCCAATACTAAGGGTGGACACTCCTGGTCGGATTACGGGCAACCCTCGGCCTTGCACGAACTTGCTGCCTTGGTAACACGACTGACAGATATTCCCCTGCCCGACAACCCACGCACAACGATGAACGTGGGGCGCATGGGAGGAGGCACATCGATCAATGCAATCGCGGCGGAGGCCTGGCTGGAACTGGATTTACGCTCTGAGAATCCGCAGGTTTTGACGGAAGTGGCAAGGAAGGTAGAAGAGTTGATTGAAACGATCAGCCGGCCCGAGCTCCGGATGGAAGCGAAAGTAATTGGAAAACGTCCAGCAGGTGAGATCGCAGCAAATCATCCATTGATCAAGTTGGCGAATGCCTGTCTCAAGGAACAGGGCATAGAACCGAGACTCATGATCGGCTCCACAGACGCTAATGTGCCACTCAGCCGTGGTTTGCCAGCGCTGGTTCTGGGTGTGACAAACGGTGCTGGAGCGCATACTACCGGCGAATTCATTAACACCGAACCGGTAGGGCGGGGCATGCAGCAATTAACCCAATTTGTAAGCAAGGTCTGGGAAGTGAACGGTTAGAATTTTCCAGAAGGGGGCGCTCAACCAATAAAATGGTTAATTTAACACAAAACTACCTGTAATGCACTATAATATTGTTTGATTATAATTTATTTGTGACACCAGCACTGGATTGGAGTAGCCTATCCTTATGAAATTTGTTTTTGGGCCCGTACCTTCACGGCGCCTGGGACAGTCGTTGGGAATCGATCCCATCCCGCAAAAGACATGCAACTGGAATTGTGTATATTGCCAGTTGGGTCGCTCGACTCCCATGACCAACGAGCGCCGGGAATACATTTCCTGTGATGCGATTCTGGCTGAGGTAACTGAGGCTTTGCACAGTCACCCCGCTGGCGAGATCGACTGGGTGACCTTCGTCGGCTCCGGCGAACCAACCCTGCACAGCGGATTGGGTGGGATGATCCGCAGGGTGAAAGCGCTTACGGACATACCTGTAGCGGTCATTACGAATGGCGCATTGTCATATTTGCCGGAGGTACGAGCGGATTTATTATTGGCGGATGCCGTTTTGCCGACGCTGGACGCAGGCAGCGCGGATTTATATCGAAAGATCAACCGTCCCTGGCCTGAACTGACCTTTGAACGGCAGGTAAATGGTTTGACTGCATTTCGAGGTGAGTATCCGGGAAAGCTGTGGGTGGAGATTATGCTGATCCTTGGATTGAATGACGGCGAGGGAGCCCTGCGAGATATCGCCTCCGCGCTGGAGCGCATCCAACCGGACCAGGTGCATCTAAGTTTGCCTGTGCGCCCGCCTGCAGAAAGCTGGGTGCAACCCGCCGATGAGGAAGGGCTGCTGCGTGCACAGGCCATTCTGGGGAACGTAGCACAAGTCCTGTCGCCAGCACGGGGCGAATTCGATTTGCGCGGTTATGAGGATGTAAGCGAGGCGATCTTGTCTGTTATCACCCGTCACCCTATGCGTGAAGAAGAACTTTTCGAATCCCTCCAACGTTGGCCGGATGATGACTTGCGCCAGGTATTAGAGGGTCTTTCAGAGAGCGGCCGCGCTCAACTTATCATCCGTTATGGAGTGCGCTTTTGGGTGGCTTCTGGGACAACGTATGCGAACTAACCTATGAAACTATTAGATGATTTATTTGCCAGCCTGAGTGAAGATGCTCCCATCCGTTCGATTCTGGTGGGAACACATTGGGTGGTGGTATGCAGCCGCTTCTGTGGGATGGCCTCTGCCATGCAAAGCAAACATTCGCACGGGACACCAGATGTTCACGAGGCCGGGAAGTTGCATTTGAAATCTGCCAGAGAATTGGCGGAACTCGTCTATTCTGACTCCACTATGGAAGTCAGTATTGGGATGGCGGCGATCAATTCCCTGCTGGAAATCGACGAATCGAATTCGGTGGAGATCAATGCCGCGGATGTGCTGGCAGACCGCGGGCGCGGAAAGAACGTCGCGCTGATCGGACATTTCCCGTTCATTGCGCGCTTGCGTCCCTCCCTGAGAGAATTATGGGTGATCGAGCAGCATCCAGCCGAAGATGAATATCCCGCTGAAGCGGCCCCGGATCTGCTGCCCCGTGCGGATGTAGTCGCAATCACCAGCAGTGCGTTTATCAATCACACGATGGAAGGCCTGCTGGAATTATGCCAACCGGAAGCGACGGTCATGGTCTTAGGCCCCACCACACCGCTTTCCCCAATCCTGTTCGATTACGGCGTGGACATCCTCTCCGGCACAAAAGTTTTAGATAAAGCCGCCGTGTTGCGAAGCGTTGGACAGGGCGCATCCTTCAAACAGGTGGAGGGCGTGAAACTGCTGACCTTCGTCAGGCAAAAGGAGTCTCATTCGTAATGGAATTCATCATGCGGCCCATCGGCATCATTCATTCGCCGTTCACCGAAAAAGGGGAGACGCCCATCCAACCCACGCGCTCGCAGACTATCGGTTCTGTGGAAGTTTATCCGGAGTTCATGGATGGGCTAAAAGACCTGGAAGGGTTTTCGCACATCATCATTCTCTATGTCTTTCATCAATCAAAAGGCTTTTCCCTGCATATCAAACCCTTCCTGGACGATCAGGAACGCGGACTATTTGCAACGCGTTATCCCATCCGCCCCAACCCCATCGGGATATCAATTGTCGAACTTGAGAACGTCCAGGACAATTTCTTAACCATAAAAGGCATAGACGTGTTGGACGACACACCTTTGCTGGATATCAAACCTTACGTACCCGATTTCGATGTGCGCATGAAAACCCGCACAGGCTGGTACGAAACACGGAGCAAAAAGTGAAACGACATCTCTCCTTCTCGACTATCACTTCATTGATCATCGTTCTCCATCTTTTTTCTCTTCCCTTTGCAGTACACGCGCAAAGCGCCGACCCGGTGGTAAGAGCGGTCTTGTTCTATTCCCCTACCTGTCCGCATTGTGCCAAGGTCATCCAGGAAGACCTGCCCCCACTGCTCGAAAAGTATGGCGTCCAACTGGAAATTGTTGGCATAGACGCCTCTCAAATCGAAGGGGGAACGCTTTACCAGGCTGCTGTCCAACGCTTCCAAATCCCTGAGAATCGATTGGGCGTCCCGACCCTGATTATCGATGAAACTGTACTGGTTGGTTCGCTCGAGATCCCGGAGCAACTGCCCGGGTTGATCGAACATCATCTGGCACAGGGCGGTGTGGATTGGCCGGATATACCCGGACTAACCGAAACCCTGGCTGCCTCGACGCCGGGACAACCGGAAGATCACCCAGTCGAGCCGACGATAGCTAGTTCCGCGCATCTCTCCTTGACTCCTGAACCTGCCTCTTCCCCCCAGGGAATTTCCCCGACCCAAACGATCCCTGCCACTCTCCCCACGCCCATCCCAACACAAATTTCGTCTGGTCTGTCATTGCCCGATGACCACGATTTGAGCTGGCAGGAGAAGTTCATCCGTGACCCGGCAGGGAATACCCTTTCCGTTCTCGTCCTGCTGGGGATGTTGGGAGCGCTCCTTGGGGCAGTCCTGTATTTTATAAGAGGCGACGTCCCATCACAAGGTATTAATGCCCATTGGCTTATTCCCATCCTTTGCCTGGTTGGTTTTTTTGTGGCTGGGTATCTTGCCTACGTGGAAACTGCACAGGTCTCCGCCGTGTGCGGCCCGGTCGGTGACTGCAACACCGTGCAGCAAAGCGAATACGCGCGGCTGTTCGGCATTCTTCCAATCGGCACACTGGGACTAGTTGGATACCTCACGATTCTGCTGGCCTGGCTGGGTGCACGGCTGGGCCGTAATGGTGTCGAAAATCTGGGGGCGTTGGCGTTATTGGGGATGACCTTCGCCGGTACGCTTTTCTC
Organism: Anaerolineales bacterium; assembly: GCA_050115035.1. Classification (GTDB taxonomy): domain Bacteria; phylum Chloroflexota; class Anaerolineae; order Anaerolineales; family Villigracilaceae; genus JAABUE01. Next base: position 28,587 of record JASFRG010000046.1, read on the forward strand.
AATCTACCTGACCTTCTTGGAACCCTTCGTGATTGGCGCGACCTGCGCCTGGTGCCTGACATCGGCAGTCTTGATGACGGTCCTGATGCTACTGTCACTTGGGCCCGGTAAATCTGCATATTTAGTTTATGTAAGAAATCGACGTCTCTGAACAATTCATCCCTTTAAAAAGCGGCATCGGGTATCAACTGTAGTAAGGCGGACTTCCAGTCCGCCTTACTTTATGCCATCGTGTGCACGCAAAGGTTGTCAGGCAGCGAGGGGCAAAGCCGAACGTTGAGCACAAAGAGAGTGCCATTGTCCACTGAGCCATGCGGCACGAGCCTTTGCGGTTTGGACAGCACCTGAAACAATCCAT
>JASFRG010000047.1:0-28932 GCA_050115035.1 Anaerolineales bacterium
TGCACCGATCAATGTGCCACGCATAAATTTATTTTCCATTAAGAACCTCCAACAATTCAATAGTAAAGAGTAACACAGGCTTATTAAAAAATAATGAATCCTGGTTCCCCTGAATATATGAAACTTATATGCGTTTTGTTAGAGACTTATTCGTTGTCTTTCTTCCCTCGCCCTGAAAGTTCCCCCACTCTCTTCCGTAACTCATCCAACGAGTCATCCTCGGATTTGAACGGCTGATTGACGGAACTGCGCATGTTTTTGAACCAGTCGAAATTCATGCCGCGCGAACCGCGCACCATGGCAAACATCGCCAGGTTCGACAGCACGACGATGCCAACGACCAGCAAAACAATGATCCAAACATTATCTGTGTTCATGGGTGATTCCCGTTCAAGATAGGGGCTAATTTTCTCCAATTGGTCAATACTGCATTTGCATCGGGATGTGGCCTATCCTGTCCGAACAGGATGCTGAACAGGCCCGCTTCGCGCGCAGCTTTGGTCGTGCGGGGCAGGTCGTCGATCATCAAACAGCGAGACGGTTCGCTTTCACCAGCCATGCGCATGGCAATTTGAAAAGACTCAAGCATGGGTTTGCAATATGGCGCGACAGCGTTCACGTCCACGATGGCTTCGAAGCAGTTGTCCAGCGCGAGCACTTTCAGCACTCTTCGGGCGTGGGCCGCATCCGCATTGGTGAAGATCAGGTTACGGGTCCCGAGCGATGCGAGGACATCGCATAGTTCCGGATTGGGGATAATGTAGTCACCCAGGGGCAGGTCATGTACGAAGGCTAAATAGTCCTCCACGTCAATCTCGTGATTGGCCTGTAATCCACGCAGGGTTGTGCCATATTGCAGATAATACTTCTCACGAAGTTCCGGGATTTCGGCAGGATCAAATCCCATGCGCTCAGCCATGTAGAGGGTCATACGTTCCTTGATCGCCTGCCACAATCCGGTGGATGCGGGGTAGAGCGTGTCGTCCAGGTCGAAGAAGATGGTTGTGTATTTCACAGGATATTGATTTTATCAAAGTATTCAATCCGGCATGCAGGCAATTGTAAAATATGCCAGAAGTACCATTAACAGGAGTGTATATTTCATGGAAATACAATTATTTATGCAGGCGGTATAATATTTTTATGTCCATCCATGTGCTCTCCCCCGAAGTCGCCTCGCAAATCGCCGCTGGTGAAGTGGTCGAGCGGCCGGCTTCCGTGGTCAAGGAGTTGGTCGAGAATGCGCTGGACGCAGGCACAAAGTCCATCTCTGTCACAATCGAAGAAGCTGGACGGCGTCTGATCCAAGTAGCGGACGACGGCTCCGGCATTCCCGCGGATGAATTGGCGTTGGCGGTCTCGCGTCATGCTACCTCCAAGCTTGCTTCCTCGAAAGAACTGTTCTCCATCTCCACGCTTGGATTCCGCGGAGAAGCCCTGGCCTCGATCGGCTCCGTCTCACGCCTGACCATCACCTCCCGCACGGCTGACTCCGAGATTGGCGCGCGCATCCGTGTGGAAGGCGGACAGGAAGGGAAAGTAGAGCAAATCGGCGAGCCGGTTGGAACCGTGGTGCAGGTCGAGAACCTGTTTTACAATGTTCCGGCGCGCCTGAAATTCTTGAAATCGAACACAACCGAAAGACGCAACATCGATACCTTTGTCACCCGCTACGCGCTGGCCTACCCGAATGTGCGCTTCAAACTGGTGGAAGGTAAGAAGGTAATTTTGCAGACTTCCGGCGACGGCGATCACCGTGCGATTTTAGCCACGCTTTACGGGGTAGAAACGGCCAAGCAAATGCTGGAAGTCATTGCCGAGGATGAGGGCTTGAAGCTCTCCGGGTACATTAGCCCGACCTCCATCACCCGCTCAAACCGCCGCGAGATGACATTCTTCATCAACGGCCGCTGGGTGCAGGATATTCCGCTGAATGCCGCGTTGACGCAAGCCTATCACACCATGTTGATGGTCGGGCGTTACCCGCTGGCAACGTTGTTCCTGGAAATCGATCCCGAAGCAGTAGATGTCAACGTGCATCCGGCCAAAGCGGAAGTCCGTTTTCGGGCGCAGGACAAAGTCTTCAGTTTTGTGCAGCGCGCAGTGCGAAGAGCGTTACTGGCCTACGCGCCCGTACCCAGCCTGCCACCGAGGTCACTTTGGGGGAGTCGTCCTTCGGGGGAGTCAACCGAAGCGGGGCAGGTCGGCCTGGATTGGACCATGGCCGAGGATGCAAAACAGGCTGTCGAAACGGGAACAGATTCAGAGCGTGAGAGCGAAGCGGGGCAACCAACCTTTGCGAATATCCCTCTTCTTCGTCTGATCGGTCAGATCGGCGCGACCTATCTGGTTGCAGAAGGCCCGGATGGGCTGTATCTGGTAGACCAACATGCCGCGCACGAACGAGTCCTGTTCGAGAAGTTGATGCTTCAGTATGATAAACGAGAGATTCCGTCACAGGCTCTGCTGGAAGCGGAGAGCGTAACCCTGCCGCCTGCGCAGGCTACATTATTGGATGACCAGTTGGATTTGTTGAACCGTTTTGGCTTCCAGGTGGAGCCCTTTGGCCCGAATACGTTTCAAGTTCGCGCCATGCCGACTTTATTCTCAGGTAGTGACGCCGCTGCTGCATTACGCGCGTTGGTTGAAGATTTTGAAGAAGACGAAAGCCCATTACAGGAAGAACTTGAAGCGCGTATCGCTGCCAGGGTTTGCAAAAGAATGGCGGTCAAAGCCGGACAGGCGCTGTCAGAGGATGAGCAGCGCGCACTGTTGACCAACCTTGAAAATTGCGATTCGCCTCGCACCTGCCCGCACGGCAGGCCGACCATGATCCATCTTTCGGTGGATATGTTGGAACGCCAGTTCGGCAGGAAAGGTACCCGCTAAAGGATGGGGGAAATATGACAGACACCCAAAACAACGAAATTCAGCGTCTTACCGCTGAACTTGAAAAAGCAAATAAAGACTTGTGTGAGGCGCAGCGTCTCATTGAAAGAAAGACAGTTGAACTAAAGGCAGTGCTTGCGCAGGCAGAAGAAGTTTCACATGTCGATGAGCTGACCTGTCTGCCAAACAGGCGTCAGGTGATCAAGACTTTGCAAAATGAAGTCATTCGCGCAGAGCGTTATAAAACTCCCCTTTCTATATCAATGATCGACATTGATCATTTCAAGAAGATCAACGATTCTTATGGTCATACAGTTGGCGATCAGGTGCTGTTCCAACTGGCGAACATATTGCAGGACGGGATTCGCGACCCGGATACAGTCGGGCGTTATGGTGGGGAAGAGTTTCTGGTGGTATTGCCTAATACCCGTATGAACGAAGCAACGGAACAGGCTGCCAGGCTTTGTAAACGTATCCGTGAAGCGGAGATCAATATTGGAGAAGTTGTTCACCTCACCGTCAGCATAGGTGTGGCCGAGCATCATTATGGTCAGGAGAACTGGCAAAAATTTCTGAGCCGCGCTGACCTGGCCCTTTACGACGCCAAAAATTCCGGGCGTGACCGTTGGGCTGTGTCACAATAAGAATCATGAACGATTCCCGCTGAAGAAACACCAATAGCAGGAAGTCTGTAGCTGATAAAAAACCGCCCGTTCTTTGACGGGCGTTGTGCATTGCTTTAGCGGGGGATTGTCTTGCTGACGCGCGGCAGGCCAACCAGGATATTCGTCCCGATACCTAGTTTACTCTTGATCTCGATCGTGCCGCCATGTCCCTGAACAATTTGCTTGCAGATCGAAAGTCCGAGCCCGGTGCCAGAGACCTTCGCTTCGTTCTCGCGCACACGATAGAATTTTTCAAAAATATGTCCCACGGCGTCTTCCGGAATTCCTATGCCGGTATCTTGCACCGAAATGATCATTTTGTTTTCCTGGATCTCGGTTTTTAGAATAATCGAGCCGTTTGGCCGGTTGTACTTGATGGCGTTGCTGAGCAAGTTGAGAACGACCTGTTTGATTTTATCGCGGTCGGCTTCCAACAGGGTGGGACCATTTGGTTCAATTATGCGGATCTGAATGCGATCTTCATCGGCTTTGGATTCCATCACATCACTGCATTCATGCAATAGATCCATCACATCAAACGTGGACTTACGAAATTGAACCCGCCCTGATTCCAGACGTGCCAGGTCCAGGAAAGACGAGGCCAGAGAATTCAGACGCAGGGTTTCATTGTGAATGTTGTTAACAATCTGTTCCTGTTGTTCTCGTGACATTTCGGGGCGTAATAGCAGATAAGTGGCCGTGCTGAGCGAGGCCAGGGGGGTGCGCAGTTCGTGCACAAATTCCGAGATAAGGTCCGATTGATGGAATAAGCGCGCGTTTTCTATAGCTATGGCAGCCTGTGCACCTAACACGGTTAACAAATTCTCATCGCTAGACGTGAAATCACCATCTTTTTTATTCAGAACCTCCAAGACGCCTACAACTTTGTTCTTGGTGATCAAGGGAATCCCTAAAATGGATTCTATAGGGAAGCCAGTTGTCTGTTCGATATCATCAAAATGGCGTGCATCTTCGTGCGCATCGTCGATACGTAACGGCTTTTGATTGGTCACGATCCATCCGGCAATACTGCCTTCGAGTGGCACAACCAGACCACGCATGGTTGGTTCGTCCATATTGGTGGCAACCTGAAAGTAGAGTTGTCGCGCGGTATTGTCGTACAGCAAAATGGAGGCAGCTTCGGCAGCCGTAATGTCTGCAGCGGCCTGGACGATACGATCTAACAAAATATCCAGATCGAGCGTTGAGGCCAGATCGCGGGAAATATCGATCAACCGTATGTAGCTGTCTAATCGTTGAGTTTTAATTTCTGCCATTGAGTACTTGCTCCGCAATCGCAGGGAGGATAGAGGCTATGTCTTCTTGAATAACGACATCCGCCCGTACATTGAGATATGTCCTGGCGTTGTTCAAAATAACCAGATGGGCTCCCCGATCAATAGCCTGCATAGGTAAACCTGCTACCGGCAGCACTTCCAGTGAAGAACCTGCCACCAATATCAGATCGCATTGCCGGCATTCGCGTTGCGCTTCATACCAAGCTTTTTGAGGCAGTTGCTCGCCAAATAGGATCACATCCGGTTTCATCAATCCATCACATCTCGCACAATGTGGCAGCTCCCCATGGTCGACAAATGCTTTCAAATAATACGTTGCTTCCGTCTGTTGAAAACATTGCGTACAGGAAAGAGTCCGCAGTGTGCCATGCATTTCGATCACTTTTCTGGATCCAGCCTTATGGTGCAGAGCATCGATGTTTTGCGTGATAATGAATCGGATACGGCCTGCTTCTTCCAGTTGAGCCAACGCTATGTGGGCTGGGTTGGGCGCTGCATTAAAGATTTGTCCCGCCAGTGGTCGAAACCAAACAAAAAAACGTTCCGGGTCAGTACGGAAGGTGCTGAGCGAAGCTACTTCCATCGGTTCGTCTCTCGACCATAAGCCTGTTCCCTCAGACCGGAAATCTGGTATGCCTGAAGGGGTCGAGATTCCAGCTCCTGTCAGAACTACTGCGTACTTAGCTTTGCGAAATAACTCTGCTGCATACTCAATATTCGTCTCTACCTGACTGGAGAAGGGTGCCATTATTCCTGGTTTTCGTGCTCTGCAATCCGTTCTACAAGTTTGTTTATTTGTTGTGCCGTCAGACTTTCCGGTTGACAGATTACAGCGGGTGTTTTCAGGCGTGTAGCCTGAGCAAATAGCTCCGGGGCTGGTGTCATTGTTGCCGCAATGGAATGTCCCAATTGTTCCTGTAATTCTTCCCAGGGGATTTGGCGTTCAACGCGGACGCGGTTGTTTATAACCGCAGCGATATGATCCTTATCCATGCCCAGCTCAATAACGTCATTGATCAAAGCACGCGTATAGGAGATACTATTGGGCACACCTTCAACAACGACAAACAATTCATTGATGAGGGGTAGCAAACGCTGTACAAACGAAGGCAGGCCCATCCCTAGGTCGAGAACGATAAAGCGTCCAAGAGTGGCCATACGAGCTAATAAATTCTCATATTGACGAACCTGGTTAATTAACTGGAAATCGCGGGGATGAGTGGAGGCTGCCAAAACCTTAAATCCGGCATCGTGTGGGATTAATTGCTTAGCTACAATGTTACGTGTGATTTCTGCAGGGGTTATTCCAAGTAATTCTGCCAGACCTTTTTCTTCATTGATTCCCAGATCGAGTGCCAGACTTCCCTGACCGGGAGTCAATTCTGCTAAGATAACATCCGCTTGGAATTTTTGGTGCAAACTGGCTGCAAGATTTGCTGCCAGCGAAGAAACCCCCATTCCTCCACGTGCAGATATCAGGCCGATTACATAACTATGCTGTTCCAGTACAACAGTATCCTTATCAGATGATTTCCCCGCTCGAGCTAACAATGCTTTTACATGTGATTGCAATTCAGATGGGTGGGTGGGCTTCGTGAGGTAATCATCTGCGCCGACTTCGAAACCAGCCACTTTGTCATCCAGTTGTGTTTTTGCAGTGAACATCAAAATAGGCACATTTAAAGTTTTCTGATTATCTCGAAGACGGCGAGCAACCTCGTATCCATCCATATCAGGCATCATAATATCTAACAGGATTAAATTGGGAGTCTCTTCGAATGCTTTGTCTAATCCTTGTTGCCCGCTGGTCGCTGCTGTAATCTGGTAGCCTTGACGTTGCAGCATCAACCCGACCAAACGCAAAGTATCCAGGTCATCATCTATGATTAAGATTTTCTCGGCCATTTATTGTCCTCAAGTTATCACAAAGTCTAGCATAAAGATATGTATCGAGCAAGCGTACATTATTTTATCCTGAATCGGCGTGTTATAATGAATTTGGTATGATTTCTCAATGAGGAATCATCCACATACGCGGGGAAGGTCACCGATGTAGGATGTGGAGTTTCCCTGACATGGGGATGACAGGCTTCGACGGGAGAGGTTGTTCCCGGAATGCGAGCCGAGAGGCGCCGAACTCGTAAACTCAGCGCAAAACATTAAGTGCCAACCGCACTTCCTATGCTGCTATGCCCCTCGCTGCATAAGCGATAGCATAACAGTCGGTCTCCATAGATGAGACCGCGTCCACCTGTCCCGAACCCCGTTAGGGGCAGGCCCGGGCGAGACAAATACGGGGTGCCGCACACGATGCCGCTACATGTGCGAAAGACAAAGCGGCTAACACAGGATAGTCCGCGCCGGTTGAGGCGCCCTGCGTGACCATTTTCAACCGGCTACGCTCGTAGATTTCCGAGGCGCGAATCTTTCGGACGCGGGTTCGATTCCCGCCATCTCCACTACAACAGACCCTAAAGGTTACCAAAAACCTTTAGGGTCTACAATTACATAGGGCCAACATGAAAAAACTACTATCCATCGGACTCATTCTACTGACTGCCTGTTCAGAGACAATTCTTGAACCGACTGCCACACTTCAGCCTACCCATACGCGGGTCATACCAACAAACGAGCCTGCCACCGTTACCCCAACTATTATTCCAATCCCAACAATGACGGCTACCCCACCGCCACCAGAGCGATATTTCACTGAAGAGTTCGATGGTGGGCTAGGTTACTGGTCCACCTTGTACGCTTCCGGCGATTCAGAACGAGTCGAAGTTCTCAACGAGGACAGTAAACTGACTTTTGAAATATATAGCCCGGTCACCTGGATGTACGCCATTTATGGCCCGTTTGAATATGAGCAGGTATACATCGAAACGCGTGTTGAAAGCCTGGGCAGCCAAACGAACTCGATGGGACTGGTTTGTCACTATGACGAAGGAGAGGGTTGGTACGAATTCAACATTTCCAACGATGGCAGCTATCATGTGCTTTACGGGCAATGGCTGGCAGAGGGGATTGCAACCTACATGCCCATTCTTGAGGATTCATCCAAACGGATAATCACTGGGAATTCCGTAAATGAAATAGGCCTGGGTTGTTATGAAGACACTGTTCAACTCTATATTAATGGTGAACTTATCCGCAATTTGAATGTAGCACATATTGGCCTGAAAGGCGGGAATGTGGGCCTGTCCCTGGGATCATTTGAGGATGTGCCCGTCATCCTGTCCTTTGATTGGGTAAAAGTGAACGAACCTTAGCCCTCTCCCCAACCTTCCAGGGCGGGTGGGGGAGGATAAATTCGATGCAAATCCTATATTGCGTTAACATGATTCTTGCATTGATACGGTATCCTATACCAGACAAAACTGAAGTATAGGAGCAAAGCCATGGGAAAGATCATTGGAATTGACTTAGGAACCACTAACAGCGTGGTCGCCGTTATGGAAGGCGGCCAGCCTACGGTTATCTCAACCGCAGAAGGCGGACGCTTATGTCCCTCTGTGGTGGCCTTTAACAAAAATGGGGAACGGATGGTAGGACAAACAGCCAAACGCCAGGCTGTTGTCAACTCGGAAAACACAATTTATTCCATCAAACGCTTCATCGGCCGTCGTTACGAAGAGACCGACGTGGAGCGCAAAATGGTGCCTTTCGAGGTCATCAAAGGCTCTTCGGACGATGTAAAAGTGAAGGTGCCGGTAACAGGCCGTGAGTACAGCCCGCAAGAAATCTCCGCGATGGTATTGGGTAAACTGAAGTCCGATGCCGAAGCATATCTGGGCGAAACAGTTTCACAGGCAGTCATTACCGTACCGGCTTACTTTAACGATAGCCAGCGTCAGGCTACGAAAGATGCGGGCAAGATCGCCGGTCTGGAAGTGATGCGCATCATCAACGAACCGACCGCCTCCGCACTGGCGTATGGCCTCGACAAGAAATCAGACGAAACCATTCTGGTTTTCGACCTGGGTGGTGGTACCTTCGATGTATCCATCCTGGAAGTGGGCGAAGGCGTGATCGAGGTCAAGTCCACCAACGGTGACACGCACCTGGGTGGTGATGACTGGGATCAGAAAATCGTCAACTGGGCTGCGGATGAGTTCAAGAAGGACCAGGGTATCGACCTGCGTAACGATCGTCAGGCGCTCCAGCGTCTGCGCGAGGCGGCAGAAAAGGCCAAGATCGAGCTTTCCACTGTAATGGAAACCGAACTCAACCTGCCGTATATTACGGCTGACGCCTCTGGCCCGAAACATTTACAATTGAAACTGACACGCGCAAAATTCGAGCAAATGACTGAAGATTTGCTCAACCGCGCCAAGGGGCCGTTCGAAGCGGCTCTCAAGGACGCAGGCATGACTGCGGGCGATCTCGACGAAGTAGTATTGGTTGGGGGCTCGACACGCATGCCCCAGGTCCACGAGTTGGTGCGCAAGCTGACAAACGGGAAAGAACCCCACAAGGGCGTCAATCCCGATGAAGTAGTTGCCATCGGCGCAGCTATCCAGGGCGGCGTACTTGGCGGTGAAGTCAAAGACATTCTGTTGCTCGATGTGACCCCGCTTTCGCTGGGCGTCGAGACAATGGGCGAGGTCATGACTGTCATGATCGAACGTAACACAACCATCCCGGTCCGCAAGACCGAAGTCTATTCGACCGCTGCTGACAATCAGACTGCTGTGGATATCCACGTGCTGCAGGGCGAACGCCCAATGGCATCGGACAATATGAGCCTGGGTCGCTTCCGCTTGGACGGTATTCCACCGGCCCCACGCGGTGTCCCGCAGGTTGAAGTGACTTTCGATATCGATGCCAACGGCATCCTGAACGTAACCGCCAAAGACAAGGCTACCGGTAAGGAACAGAAGGTAACCATTACCGCCTCGACCAACATGAACAAGGACGAGATCGAGAAGAAGGTTCAGGAAGCCCGCCAGCATGAGGCCGAAGACAAGAAACGCCGCGAATTGATCGACGCACGCAACACTGCTGATCAGTTGACGTATCAAACTGAAAAGACTCTCAACGAACTGGGCGACAAAGTACCGTCTGCCGAAAGAGAGAACATCCAGAAAAAGGTGGATGATCTAAAGCAGGCTGCCCAGAGTGACGATGCTGGCCGTATCAAGCAACTGAGCGAGGAAGTCCAGCAGGCCTTCCATGCCCTGAGCCAGCAGTTATATTCTCAGGGAGAGCCGCAACCTGAAGCACCAGGTGGACCCTCTGTCCCACCGCAAGGTGATGGCAAAGACGATGGAGATGTGATCGAAGGCGAAGTCAGCGACGCATAAATTAGTGTAAGATAAGAGTATTGTTCGTCCGGCAGCCCAACTGCCGGACGAACTTTTTTATTATATAATCCCTCCTATGTTCAAAAACTTTAGACGTATTTGGATTTTGCCAATCGGCGTTCTCTTGATGATTGGCATGTACTACCTTCCTCCCGTTCACTCCCGCCTGGCATGGCGGCTTAACGAGCTGCGTACGCGGATCATTTACTATTTCAATCCGCCAGACGAAGCCGTTTTCCAGCCTGAAACACAGATAGACCTTGAATCTGCAGTGGCGACGACGCGCGCCCAATTCGAATTGACGCTCACGCCCGAGGCAACTTCCACGCTTAAACCTGGCCCGACTCCCCGGCCAACGATCACATCCACGCCTTTACCTGCTACCGTTAAACTCGAAGGGGTCAAATACGAAGACCAGCATAACCGCTGGAACTACTGCGGACCGGCCAACTTCTCTATGGCGCTCACCTACTGGGGCTGGGACGGAAACCGCGACGTGGTCGGCAAAGCCATAAAGCCCAGCAATGATGACAAGAATGTCATGCCTTATGAGCTGCAGGATTTTGTCACTGACAATGTACCGGGCATGAGTTCCGCTATGCGTTACGGTGGTGATATTGATACTCTCAAACGCCTGGTCTCTGCTGGCTTCCCTGTTGTGACCGAAAAAGGGTATTACGAGCGCGATTACACTGGCAAAATGGGTTGGATGGGACATTACCAGTTCGTTACAGGGTACGATGACACAAAAGAAGTAGTCATTGCCCAGGATACCTATCTGGATGGCCCGGACTTCCCCATCCCCTATGATGAATTTACAGAGGGATGGCGCTCATTCAATTATGTACTTGTAGTGGTCTACCCTTCTGAACGCGAGAATGAAGTGATGGATTTACTCGGCTCGCTGGCAAATGCAGATGACGCGGCGCGTCATGCGCTGGCCGTGGCACAGGGCGAAAGTCAACGTTTGAGCGGCATCGACCGTTTCTTCAGTTATTTCAACATTGGTACCAGCCACGTTGCATTGCGTCAGTATGGCGACGCCACCTATGCCTACGATTACGCCTTTCAACTCTACAGCGGACTTTCTGGTGATGAGAGCATCCGTCCTTATCGCATGATGTGGTACCAGACCGGACCCTATTTCGCCTATTACTACAGCAACCGCTTCTCCGATGTCATCAACCTGGCGACCACTACCCTGGAAGATACCATCAGCAAGCCGGTGCTGGAAGAAAGCCTGATCTGGCGCGGACGGGCATACTACATGGCCGGAGATACTGGTGCGGCTATCAAGGATTACCGCGCCGCACTCAAGGTGCATCCAGATTGGTTGCCTGCGGTGCAGGCGCTACAGGATTTGGGAGTGCAACCTTAAAATATTTCGGTGGTTGAATAGCCCCATGTTCGTCGGGGCGTATCGAAACCACCAATTTCATGTTTACTTCTAATTGTTGGTTTCGATACGGGCTTCGCACACCCGCCCTGGTGGGTGGTGCCAGGGAAAACCGCTCGGCCCACTCAACCAACGGGGTATACATTTATGAAACTACTACACTTTGCCGATGCTCACATTGACATGGCCAACTACGGCCGTCACGATCCACAGACGGGACTGCCCTTGCGCGTCCTTGATTTCCTGAAATCGCTGGATTCCATCGTAGACACGGCTATCGACGAAAAGGTGAACATGGTCATCTTCGCGGGCGATGCCTACAAGGACCGTTCGCCGGCTCCCACCTTTCAGCGCGAGTGGGGCCGACGGATCATCCGGCTCTCGCAAGCCGGTATTCCAACCTTTCTGCTGGTCGGCAACCACGATATGTCCCCTGCAGCGGGACGGGCGCACGCTGTCCAGGAATTCGACACGCTGCAAATCCCGCATGTGCGCGTGCTGCAAAAACCGGAATACCTGAGTGCAGATGAAGTAGGTTTGCCAGTCCAACTCATCGCCATGCCGTATATCTCGCGCTCCGGTCTGATGGCTGCATTGGAGATCAGCGGCGTGGACCGGGCCGAAGTCTACAGCGAGATCGAACAACGACTGACAGACTTGCTAAAAAACTGGCTGGATGATGCCGACCCCGATTTGCCCATCATCCTGACTGCGCACGCTTCGGTACAGGGCGCATCCTATGGCTCGGAGCGGACTGTAATGCTGGGCTCGGACTTTGTGCTGCCTGCTTCACTGGTCAAAGATAAGCGGTTGGATTATGTGGCTTTGGGTCACATCCACAAACCCCAAAATCTGAATGGACCAGGACCAGATCCAAATGACTCAACCCCGTATGCACACCCGCCGGTTATCTATCCCGGCTCCATCGAGCGCGTGGATTTTGGCGAGGCCAAAGACGATAAGTTCTTCATCATCGCGGAGGTGGAAAAGGGTCAGACGCAGGTGGAGTGGAGGAAACTCGAGGGCGTGAGACCGTTCATAGACCTCCGGACAACTTTAGAGACAGATGAGAACGTGACCGATACGCTCATATCCACATTACCGAAGCCGGGAACACTTGAAAATGCTATCGTCCGCCTGACGGTCGAATATCCGCGCGAATGGGACACCCTGATTGATGACGCCGCCTTGCGTAAACACGCGGAGGGCTCGTTCGAGTTCCATCTGGTGAAGCGACCCCAATTCGAATCGCGCATCCGCATCCCCGAAGGCCAGGTAGTCAGCAGTCTAAGTCCGCTGGATTTGTTGGAGCAATACTGGAAGGCCAGCCACACAGAGGATTCCGATGCCTTGCAACAATTAGCGCAGGAAATCCTTGCAGGGGGCGAAGAGTAATTGGGATACGGATGCCATAGAAATTACGGAAGCTGTCCGTGAAGAAACAGAAAAAACCGTTATCTCCGCGGATTCCGTTTCCAAAAATCGATCAACCACAACTATAGAGAAAAGGAGCGAGTGATGACAAACGTCAATTGACTCGCTCTTTTTTGTAATGTAGACTATCCATAACCCAACATCGCGAGGTCCACCATGTCTCCAAAGAGCACGCGCTACCGCTGGTTCGTCGTCGTCATCTTTTTCTTTTTCATGCTGCTGCACCAGAGCGATAAGCTGCTAATTGGCCCGCTTACCCCCGCTATTATCGAAGAATTCAATATTACAAAAACCCAAATGGGCGCTGTGCTGACCGGCGCACTAATCGTTGGCACAGTGCTGTACCCGTTGTGGGGCTACCTGTACGACCGCTTCGCGCGTTCAAAACTGCTGGCGCTGGCCTCCTTCATCTGGGGCGCGACTACCTGGCTGAGCGCCATCGTGCGCACATACCCTGGTTTTCTGGCGACGCGCGCCTCCACCGGTATTGACGACTCATCCTATCCCGGTCTATATTCTCTCATCGCCGACTATTTTGGCCCCAACTTGCGTGGTAAAGTTTATGGCATCCTGCAGTTGACCCAGCCAATCGGTTACCTGGTCGGCATGATCCTGGCGCTGATGCTAGCCCCGACCCTGGGCTGGCGCAACGTCTTTTACATCACCGGAGCGCTGGGATTGGTGTTGGCTGTGCTGATCTTCTTCGGTGTCAAGGAGATGCCACGCGGCCAGGCCGAGCCTGAACTGCAAGACCTGGAGATCAGCCAATACCGCTTCAATTGGGAACAAGCCAAAGAAGTCTTCAAGAAAAGGACGATGTGGTTCGTCTTCCTGCAGGGGTTCGCCGGGGTCTTCCCCTGGAATGTGATCACCTACTGGTTCTTCACCTATCTGGCCGAAGAGCGCGGCTACGATGAAAACAGCATCCTGTTTACGATGGCGCCCATCATCCTGGTGCTGGCGGGCAGTTATTTCTTGGGCGGTTTTCTGGGCGACTGGGCTTTCAAGCGCACGCTGAAAGGACGCATCATCGTTTCTAGTATCGGCGTGATCATGGGCGCGGTTTTTCTGTTTTTCGCCATCAACACGCCCATCGAGGCCCGGGGAGCGTTCTTTATCCTTATGATCCTGACGGCCATTTTCATGCCTCTCTCCTCCCCGAATGTGATTGCCACCGTCTATGACGTGACAATGCCCGAGGTCCGTTCGACGGCGCAAGCCACAGAGTACTTCATCGAAAACGCGGGCGCGGCGTTTGCGCCCCTATTGGCCGGCATCATCGCGGACGCATCTAACTTGCAAACCTCGATCCTGGTCATTTGTATCACGGCCTGGGTTTTGTGCTTCTTCTTCTACCTGGGCGCGTTGTTCTTCATCGACGGCGATATCAAGTCCCTGCGCGGACAGATGTCTGAACGGGCAGCGTTCGAAAGAGCTAAGCAGACAGTCTAAGGCGGATTGGCAATCCGCCCTACTCGTATATGAACATCACCCAAATCGACCTCTCAAACAAAAAACAAGTACAGGACTTTCTCAATCTGCCCTTTCGCATCTACGCGGACATTCCCCAATGGGTGCCACCTTTGCGGATGGACGAACGCATCCGGCTGGACCCAAACCGGTATCCATTCTACAAACATTCTCAGGCTGGTTTCTTTCTCGCTTACGAAGGAACTCGAGTCGTTGGGCGCATCGTCGCGATCAATAATCGTCTTTACCACGAGTACAATAACACCTCGACGGGCTTTTTTTACTTATTCGAATGCGAGAATGACCAGGCAGCCGCTAACGCCCTATTCGAAGCTGCCTGTGATTGGGCTCGTGCTCGTGATCTGACAAATATCCTCGGCCCCAAAGGTTTCACCGTTTTAGATGGATTTGGTTTGCTGGTGAAAGGCTTCGAGCACCGTCCTGCCTTTGGCTTGCCGTACAACCCGTCCTACTATCCCGATCTGATCGAAAATGCTGGTTTCGAACCTGAGCGGGATGCCGTTTCAGCTTATATCAGCTCGGATATCCAGTTCCCATCGCGTATTCACGAACTGGCTGAACGCATTGCCAAACGTCGCGGATTGCGCATCGCCCGTTACCGCACCCGTAAAGACCTGCGTGCCTTTGTACCAAAATTGAAAGAACTGTACAACAACGCTTTGCGCGGAACAGCCGGAAACGCGCCGCTGACAGATGATGAAGTCAAGATGATGGCGGACCAGTTACTACGCTTTGCTGATCCACGCCTGCTTAAGGTGGTGATGAAAGTTGGAGATCCTGGCCAAGAAGAACCTGTCGGATTCCTGATGGCTTATCCCGATATTTCCGCCGCGCTGCAGAAAACCAAAGGCAGATTGTTTCCCTTTGGCTGGATTACCCTCCTGCGTGAGTTCAAACGCACAGACTTTTTGAACATCAACGGCGCGGGTCTTCTGCCCGAATATCGCGGTTCCGGCGGGACAGCCATTCTGTACAGCGAGTTGTTCAAGTCTGTGGTCGAGACCGGACAATTCAAACATGCCGAGATTATCCAGATCGGCACCGAGAATGAAAATATGTTGCGTGACCTGGCGAATTTTGGAGTAGACTCATACAAAATCCACCGGACATATATCCGAGATTTGTAATGCAACACTGTTCATCCGGCAGTACAACTGCCGGATGAACAGTGGGAGAGTGTAAATACATGGACCTTTCAGAAAATACAGGACAGTTACTCGAAGCCGTTCGATTCGCTGCAGACAAGCACCGCGACCAACGTCGTAAGGATAGCGAGCGCTCACCCTACATCAATCACCCTATTGAGGTCGTGCAACTGTTATGGGAGGTTGGAAGTGTACGCGACGTTGATGTGTTGTTAGCGGCTATTTTGCACGACACAATTGAGGATACCAATACGCGCCCTGAAGAAATCAGTGACCGGTTTGGAGAGGATGTATTATCCTTTGTCCTGGAAGTCACCGATGATAAGAGCCTGCCAAAGAGCGAGCGTAAAAGGTTGCAAATCGTGAACGCCCCGCATAAATCTTACGGCGCAAAACTGATCAAAATTGCCGATAAAGCCTGCAACGTGCGCAACCTGATTACCATGCCTCCGAAAGACTGGTCCCTGGAACGGAAACAGGAATACTTATTGTGGGGCGAGAAAGTGGTCGCGGGCTTACGAGGCACAAATGCGGCACTGGAAGACTATTACGATCATGAACTTTCCAGTGGAAAATTGTTGTTAGGGATCGATTAATCTGATCTATTCGGGAGGGTCGTATGACAATCATAGTCGCTGATACTACCTGTGGATTGCCTCGCGATCTACTCGCCAAGCGCGGCATCCCGACTGTTCCACAAGTCGTCATCTTTGGGGAAGATGCATATCATGATGACAAAGAGTTAGACACTGCCACTTTTTTACAGAAGCTCAAAGCTTCTCCCACCCTGCCAAAAACTGCCGCACCGGAGCCGCCGTTATATTTCCCGATTTATAAAGACGCGCAGGACAAAGGAGAAAGTGTGATCGTGATCGCACCCTCCGCCAAAGTTAGCGGGACGGTACGCTCGTCGGAGGTGGCTGCGCAGGAATTCCCTGATCTGGATGTACGTGTGATCGACTCACTAACCGTCTCATGCAACCTTGGTTCGATGGTCTTGGTTGCGGATGATATGGCCAAAGCGGGGGATACTGCAGATGAAATAGAGAAAAAGATTCATGAGATGATTCCGCGCGGACGGATTTTCTTCGTGGTCGATACGCTCGAGTTCCTGGCCAAGGGCGGTCGCATCGGTGGGGCAAAAAAATTGTTGGCCGAACTGTTGGAGATCAAACCCATCCTGACCATCCGCGATGGACAGGTGGAGCCTTTCGAGCAGCAGCGCACCAAAAAGCGTGCTATGGCACGTCTGGCGGAGGTGGTGGCAGAAAAATGCCCGGGAACTGCCGAGTCCTATTTAAGCGTGTTGCAAGTTGAAGCTGAGGATGAAGCGGCACAATTTGCAGAAACGTTGAAATCCAGCATGGCGGCCCCTGACATCCCCATCTATGAACTTCCCCCGGCTATCGTTGTCCACGGTGGACCTAAAACGATGGGCGTGGGTTTCTTTGTAAGAGGCTGAACAGCCTGCCCTATTGATTTGCGCGCTCTACTGTCTCCGGGACGTATCTGTATACAACCCAGGCGCCCAGGAGGGATAACGCGCCGCCTACAATGAACGGCAACACAAAAGAATAGACCGCCAGCACACCGGCTAGCAGCGGTCCAAGTGCAATTCCCAGACCGAAGCCCATCGTGATGATGCTCATCTGCCGTCCTTCTCCCCCGGCTTGAGCGAGATCGGCGGCTACGGCAAAGGCCGGTGCAGCGACGGCTGCCGACCCTATCCCTTGAAACAGGCGCAAAATGGTCAATTGGGTGACCGAAGTTGCGTATCCTAAAAACGCTGTAGCAGGAGCCAGCAAGATCAGCCCGGCGATGATGAGTGGCTTACGGCCAATGCGGTCCGAAAGTCGGCCCAGCGGCACCTGGGTGAATATTCGGCTGAACAGCAACGCGCTGAATGCGATACTGAACACGAAAGCACTCATGTTCAGGCGCTCGTTGAACTGGTTTTCAAGAGCCGACATCATCGTGAAACCGCTGGCCATCACAAAAGTCGCAAAAGCCACCCCCAGGATCCCCGCACTTAGCAGGCTTGGCTCGATAATACGGAATTTCCCGGGATTTTTCTGTGACGATTTAGGAGGCTTTTCATTGATCCACAATTGGACCAGGATGATAGCAGCTACGATAAAACCTGCCCCGACAAAAAATGCGGCATTAAAACCAAAGTTGTCATAAAGCGCTCCACCGAGCAAAGGGCCAGTTGCAAATCCCACCATACGACTGGTTGTGTAAATACCCATTGAGCCACCACGGGTCTTTTTTTGGCTGGAGCCGGTCATCAGGGCTAACGCAGCTGGGATGGTCAACGCCACGCCAATTCCCTGTAAAGAGCGCATCAACAGCAAAGAGGTGAATCGTCCGACGAGCACGAAGCCTAGGGTCGCCAGTGCCATGAGGACCAGTCCTCCTAATATGAAGGGCTTGCGTCTTCCCATGCGATCAATGAGCGCGCCCGCAAAAGGCTGCAAGACGGAATTGACCAGGCCGAACATCGAGATCAGCAGACCGACTCGTACCGTTTCAGGAAACGGAATCCAGGGAGCCGGTAATTTGGAAACGAAAATGGGCAAAACAATAAAAAGAATGCTGTTCCCTATAGCGTCTCCCAGGCGGGCGGCAGAGAGCGCGACCACCACCTTGTTTCCCCCAATGCGTTCGAGTTTTTCAAATATCATTTTTATCCTTTATCTCAATACTTTTATTTCCCGATCTCTTGATGCATCCGTTCATTATAGTACTGTCCTTTTCCCCGGGTGTTTAAGAAAATCTTAACATGACCTGATGCTCAAATTGGAAAATAGGCTCATGGTATAATCAGCCTTCCAGTAAAATACTTTCCCGCCTCCGTGTGCCGCGATCGACTGAAAATGTCAGGTGATCGCGGTAATTGCAGGCGGGTTCTTTGAAGGAGAACTCGTATGTCTGGACACTCAAAATGGTCCACCATCAAACGTAAAAAGGGCGCAGCGGATGCCAAACGCGGCGCTATTTTTACCCGTCTTGCACGTGAAATCGCTGTAGCTGCCCGCGAAGGCGGTGGAGACCCTGAAGTCAATTTTCGCCTGCGCCTGGCTGTTGATAAAGCACGCGCCGAAAACATGCCCAAGGATAACATCGAACGCGCCATCAAGCGCGGTACCGGCGAGGATAAAGACGGCGCAGCCTATGAAGAAATTATGTACGAGGGCTATGGCCCTAAAGGCGTGGCTTTCATGATCGAGACTGTTACCGATAATCGCAATCGCTCGGTATCGGAAATCAGACATGCGCTTACGAGGAGCGGCGGCAGTATGGGTGAAGTTGGCTCGGTTGCCTGGCAGTTCGAGCGTTTGGCCTACTTTGCCGTTCCGTCTGATGAACTGGATTACGATAAAGCCTTTGAGTTGGCTGTCGAGGCCGGTGCGGATGATGTTGCTGAAGAGGACGGTATGGTCGAGATTACCGGTCCGGTAGACACGTTTAAAACGATTGCAGACCTGCTCCATAAGGCTAAAGTCAACCCCGAAGAAGCCGAGTTGCGAATGTTCCCCAAACAGGAGATGGAACTGGGCGTAAATGAAACGCTGCAAGTCATGAAGGTGATTGAAGATCTCGAGGAGATGGACGACGTCCAAAACGTATATTCGAACCTGAAAATGTCGGAAGCTGCCCTAGCGGCGCTCGAAGCCGAATAAATTTTTTGAAATTGGATGACTCCGCTAATCTTCACTAACCCAATAGTGTGGATTAGCGGATTTTTGTTAGATTATGCTTGCCTTAGGAATTGACCCCGGAACCGCAACAACCGGTTACGGACTCGTCCGCCTCGAACCGGACGGGAGCCTGCTGGCCGTTAAACATGGAGTCATCACCACTCCCAAAAACATCCCCGCCTCAGAACGTTTGGTGATATTGTACGACCAACTGCAAGACCTGCTACGTGACCACAAGCCGGAGACGGCCGCAGTGGAGAAATTGTTTTTTCAGCGCAACATTACCACAGCTATCGCGGTCGGTCAGGCGCGCGGTGTCATGCTGCTTTCCCTGGCCCAGGCCGGGCTGGAAGTCTTCGAGTACACGCCTAATGAGATCAAGCAGGCTGTAGCAGGCTATGGCTCGGCGGGCAAACGCCAGGTTCAGGAGATGGTACGTGTGCTCTTGACTCTGGAGGACATTCCACGCCCCGACGATGCCGCTGATGCCTTGGCAGTCGCGATCACGCATTTGCATACGAATCGATTCTCATGAAGATTTTTAATTTTGATCTCGAAGTTGGTGAAAAGGATGAACCGTTTGGCAGTGTGAAAGCGATCATTGCCAGGGTTCTTCAACTGGACAACAAAGCTGAAGTCAATGCCGTTTATATCCACCCGGGTGAGCATGTTCGCGTTCAACAGTTGATGACACAGCAAATGTTTTTACTAGTAGATGGTGCAGGTTGGGTGAAGGATGTATCCGGTAAAAAAAAGCCAGTAAAGCAGGGACAAGCGATATTTTGGGGAGAAAGTGAGCTGCCCGAATCGGGTGCGGAATCGGGGATGACTGCTGTTATTATTGGGAATATAGATATCGATCCGGTAAAACTTATGCCATTACTTCAGGAAGATAAATCATGATAGCTACCCTGCATGGTGAGATCACTCAGATAGAAGACAATGCCCTGATCATCGAAGTTGGCGGGGTAGGAATGCGCGTGCATGTTCCTGCCCCTCTGCGCGGACGGATGAAGGTCGGCGAAAAGGCTTTAGTTTACACTTACCTTGTCGTGCGAGAAACAGAGTTGACTCTGTATGGCTTCGAAACCCAGGCCGACCGAGATCTGTTCAATCATCTATTAGGGGTAGCCGGGGTGGGACCCAAAGTAGCCATTTCGGTACTCTCAACCATGAACATAGAAACAGTGCAGCGGGCTGTCTTCAGCGATGAGCCGGAATTGTTGAGTCGCGTGCCGGGGGTAGGGAAAAAGTCGGCGCAGAAGATTGCCCTGCATTTGAAAGACCGCTTGAAACCGATCGATACCATTGCCTCCGTGGCAGCCATGTCCGATGCGGATTCGGAAGTGCTAGAAGCGCTGACAGCTTTAGGTTACAGTGTGGTTGAAGCGCAGGCGGCCATCCAATCGCTCTCGAAAGATGCGCCTGATGATGTGGAGGAACGGCTGCGTCTGGCATTACAGTATTTCCAGAAATAGCCTTGGAGTCCAACGACTCCCGTCGTTGAAATTCTAAAGTCGGGAGACGACTCTGCTTGCCATATATCTTAAGAGCGCCCCTGATCTCGCAGGAGCGCTTTTTACGTTTTAAATATTTCGAATTACTTGATTTCCAGCATGTATTTTGCCGCCTCGCGGGTAAAGCGCGTGGTTCCGCTCACCACCAGCGTAACTTTGTCCACATCGCCGCCGATAGATATGGGAATTTCGGCGGTCTGGTCATCATTGACCTCGATCATTTCCACAGTGGAGGTTGAACCTTCTTTGATCAGAGCCAGGCGGAAAGTCTGCGGGAGCGCGTTCTGGACGCGTGCGAAACCGTTCATTTCCCAGCCATCATCGCCATCTTCAAAATTAGCGGAGTAGTCGATGGCTTCCACAGAAATTTCATCGATCAACATGCCTTCACCGTTGACGGCCGCATCGGTCACGTATTCGAAGCGCAGTTGCACTTTCTGACCAGCGTATTCCGAAATATCGACACTTTCTTCGATCCAGCCGCTGGTCTGGCCTGTATAACCCCAACCATAAGCGTTGCCTGAAGGATTGTAATCCGTGCCGGAAGGAGTCTCGAGGATTTCCCAAATCTCGCCATCCGTAGAAGCTTCGAGATAGAGATAATCCCAATTCTCTTCGATGTCATACCAGGTCCGATAATTGAACGTAATCGGCCCGCTAACGTTCGTAAAATCGAATTCACGAGTCAGGGTCATGTCCGACTCATCACCTGTGTTGGACCATACTGCATATGAGCCAGCGTACGGGTCAACAGGCAAAAGCCCAACCTGGGTGGCTCCAGAAAAGCTCAATGTATACTCGCCAGGGCAATTGACGTCAATATAGTCGATACCGTATTGAAAGACTGTGCGAGAGATCGAAGCTTGCGAACAATCGCTAATTGTCTCTGTTTCAAAAGTTTGCGGGGCATCAGGGTAATTATGATAGACAAAGCGCCCATCTCCTACGGAGGCATCCTGCAGCTTCATGGCAACTGTCCAGTCCATGAATACATCGTCAGCAGTAATGATCTGCCCGGTTTGTGGATCAGTGATGTTCAAGGCTGCTAACGTGCCATCGATACTGCCCAGCCCGTCTTCGGGATCATTGACCACGGCCTTGGTTGCATCTTCACCAAAACGGTCGAGGAAATAGGTCAGGAACAGAAACGCCTGGCCATAATGGGGGCCGTTGGTGCCAGGTTCATCGTTCCAATCTGTCAATTGAAGATCTGGGTCAGCGGCGTAAGCCCAATCCCAACCACCAACATCATAGCCATTGATAAATGAACCCACCTCTGCGAACCCTTCGGTCATCCAGGTGCTGTCATTGCGGTCGGATGGGAATTGGATCATGTGAACAAACTCATGGGCCAGGGTGGAATAGGTGTAATCGACCCCAAGATCCTGGGTTGTGCTGAGCATATAGGTTTCATGCGCGTTGGAGTATTCCTTGATCAATGGGCTGTAAGCATCCGTCGAACTGAAATAACCAGCCACACTGCTCCCCAGTCCGCTTGCATAAACGATAAAGATATGTGGATCGCCATCTATACCCGGGTTCGCTTCACTGCCAAAGAATTCTCGGTCGGTGGGGTATATTTCTTCTTCGAATGTGTCCATCAGTTTTTTAACATCACCTTCGTCTACGCTGGCCCCATCTTCCGCCCAAAAATATGTATGGGGTGTGATGTAGATTAAAGTAGCATCAATCTGATGATGTTCGACCGTATCTGAGTTGATGATCCAGAATGTTTCCTTGTCACCTAACTGGTATGATTTCCCTGGTACCGTTCTTTCAACGTCGCAAATTCCCTCCAGACGGCAGGCAAGTTCGTAGGGATCGTTTTCGGGAACAATGGTAGTTTGAAGCGCTTCTAGGGTATCGGTTGGTACATCGCTCGTTGGCGGGCGTGTGATTTCTACCATTGGTGTTGACGTAGCAGGCCCAGATGGCACATTGGTAATCGGCGGTATTTGCTGATATAGCTCATAGGCTACAACGCCAACCGCTGCCAGGATAAGCAGGCAGCAACATAAAACAACAAGCACGATAGCAATGATGATCCCCAGCTTACTTTGTGGTTTTTCAGTAAATTGTTCTTCCATATGAAATAATCCTCCAGAGAATTCCCACAATCTTACTCGATTTCACTGAGAATAGAATTAAGAAATTGATATATACTATCACGGCTGGAAATTGTTCATTTTTCTTATGCAAAAAGAGCAATTTCCAGCCAGAGGCATTAGAAAAAGAGGCGGCTCGAAAAGCCGCCTCTTTTTGGGTTATGCATCAGCTTCAACAGGTTGCTTTTTCTTTTCAACCGCCTTGGCCGTTGTAAATGCCAGTTTATTTTCTTTTTTGTCCACATCCACCTGCACAATAGCGCCGTCCTTGAACTTGCCACCCAGCAATTCCATTGAAAGCGGACTTTCCACATACTTCTGGATTGCGCGTCGCAGCGGACGAGCGCCAAAATCCGGGTCGTAGCCTTCTTTGGCCAGCCAGCTTCGGGCTGCTTCGGTCAGTTCGACTGTGATGTCGTGTTCACTCAAACGACCCTGTACTTCTTTCATCTGCAAATCGACGATTTGTTCCATTTCATCGATGCTAAGCGGAGAGAACATGATGATCTCGTCGATACGGTTGAGGAACTCCGGTCGGAAGGCGCCCTTGAGTGCCTTCTCGATCTTATCGTGAGACTCGCGCTCTTCGTCGTCCGCTTTTTGCTGGAGGAAGCCAAGGGTGCCGCCTTTTCTCACATACTCGGTCCCCAGGTTGGAGGTCATGATCAGAACCGTGTTGCGGAAGTCCACCACGTTGCCCTGACCATCGGTCATACGGCCATCATCCAGGATTTGCAGCAGCGCGTTCCAGACTTCTGGGTGCGCCTTCTCGATCTCATCGAAGAGCATGACGCGGTACGGTCGGCGACGGACGGCTTCGGTCAATTGACCGCCTTCCTCGTAGCCGACATATCCTGGCGGCGCGCCGAACAACCTGGACACCGTGTGCTGCTCCCGGTATTCGGACATATCGATCCGGACGAGAGAATCCTCGTCATCGAACATGAACCAGGCCAGCGCTTTGGCCAGCTCGGTCTTGCCGACCCCAGACGGGCCAATGAAAATGAACGAACCGATGGGCCGGGCCGGGTCCTTCAGACCGGAGCGCGCACGGCGGATGGCATCCGAAATCGCATGGATGGCCTCTCCCTGCCCGATAATGCGTTCATGCAGACGTTCTTCCATCTGCAGTAATTTCTCGGTTTCGCTCTCCATCATCTGTGTCAGCGGGATACCGGTCCATTGGTTGACAACCTCAGCAATGTCATCCACGTCCACCACTTCATCGAGTTGGTGATCGGCTTCCCATTCTTCGCGCTGCTGGTTGAACTCCTGCTCGATGCGCAGGCGCTCAGCCTTCTTCTGGGCAGCGCGTTCGTAATCGCGCTCCAGACCAGCCTGTTCCTCTTCTGCGCGATGCTTCTCGATTTCATTTTTCATCGCCTTGAGGTCATCCGGCAGAGAGTACAATGCCACACGCAATTTGGCGGCGGCTTCGTCCATCAGGTCGATGGCTTTGTCAGGCAAATGACGGTCTGTGACATAGCGGTCCGCCAGCCGTGCCGCGGCCACCAGGGCCTCATCCGAAAAATGGACTTTGTGGTGCGCTTCATAACGGTCGCGCAGACCCTCGAGCATGAGGATGGTATCGTCCACACTAGGTTCTTCCACGTAAATCGGGGCGAAGCGGCGCTCTAAAGCGGCATCTTTCTCGATATGTTTGTGATATTCGTCCAGCGTGGTCGCGCCGATGCATTGCAGCTCGCCGCGCGCCAGCGCCGGTTTGAGCATATTGCTCGCATCTAATGCGCCCTGGGCTGCTCCCGCGCCGACGACGGTATGCAGCTCGTCGATCATCAGGATGATCTCACCCTGAGCGCGCTGCACCTCTTCGATGGCTGATTTCAAGCGTTCCTCGAACTCACCCCGGAAGCGCGACCCGGCGATCATTCCGCTCAGGTCGAGCGAGACGACTTTCTTGCCGGCCAGGATCTCGGGCACATCGTTGTTGGCAATCTTCTGTGCCAGTCCTTCGACGATGGCAGTCTTGCCGACACCGGCTTCGCCGATCAACACGGGGTTGTTCTTGGTGCGGCGGGACAATATCTGGATCAGACGCAGGATTTCCATGTCGCGCCCAATGACCGGATCCAACTTGCCTTCGCGCGCCATCTGGGTCATATCGCGGGAGTATTTCTCCAGCGTTTGATAGCGGGCTTCGGCTTGCGGATCGGTCACACGCTGGCCGCCGCGCAGTTCCTGGATGGCATCGTAGACGCGGTCACGCGTCAACCCGGCAGACTCCAGGATGCGGGCTGCAGGGGTGTTGCGCTCGGTCAGGATGGCCAGGAAGATATGCTCGGTGGAAATATATTCGTCTCGCAAACGGTTGGCTTCTTCGTTGGCCAGGTCGATAATGCGTTTTACACGTGGCGTAATAAAGATTTGCCCCGCGCCGCCGCCAAAGATGTTAGCTTTAGGGCTGGCGCGTAACGTTGAGTCCAGACGTTCGGTCAGTGCTGCTGCGCTGACATTCAATTTTTCTAAGATTTGGGGAATCACACCCCCCGGCTGCTCGATCAGCGCCAGCAAGATGTGTTCAGTATCAATTTGATTATGGCCATAGCGCTGGATGATCTCTGCAGCGCGTTGGGCGGCCTCTTGTGCTCTCTCGGTAAAGCGATCAAACCGCATCATAAGCGTTTTTCCTTTCGAAATCCAAACCTAACAGGTCTTGTTCGTGCAATTCCTTCTTTGTCATTTGTGTAAATAAGGATATGTCTCCATCGAATTCTCGTGGAGACCTGTCAGGTTTTTGACAGTATGGATTATAACAAAGGTGGATTTGCGATTTGCAAACAGGGCGTAAGAGTTGTATTAGATTCAGAGGGGAGATACCCAACGGTGTTGTCTCCTGAACCAGTTTATTACTGTTCTGGGGTCAATGTCACAGTAGGCGTTAAGCTAGGTGTGGAAGTATAAGTAACAACTGCCATCTCGACCTGTGGAAGCCAACCGATGCGGCCGTCAGCGTCCTTGACCTGCCACCAGACCAGGCCATCATAAACCCTCGTCTCATAGAGCACAGTCACGAAATCACCGGGCAGGATAACCCCGATGGACGGGCCACCCGGTTGTTGGACCAGGGCCAGGGTTGGAACAACGTCGGTGGGAATCTGTGCCAATTGTGGAGTGGCTGTCGGTGTAGGCGGGATAGGTGTTGGGCTGGGGGTATAGGTAGCGGTAGCCGTTGGGGTGTAGGTAACCGTCGGTGTAAAGGTGGCAGCTGTGGGCGTGATCGTGAACGTAGGTGGGATAAGTGGATCAAGCCGTGCGGCAACGATCTGGTTCACCACGATGGACACCGGCCGTTGAAGTCTTAGTGCTACTTCCTGTTGCAAAGCAATCACATCTTCGTAACGAAGTTGCTTTGAAACGCGCAGAGTAATTGTCAGATGCAGAGTATCGCCATCCTGCAGTGGTTGCAGGTCGGTCAGTTCGGCGTCATACTTTGCAACTTCATCCTTTACAACCGCATCGATCTCGCGGTTCTCCGCAGCATCTCGGAAGAAACTGGCACTGAGAAAGGTGAGTGGCACCAGCAAGATAAGCGTAAAAATAGCCGAGATAGCCAACGCGCGCGGAGCCCGACGCCCGGATTCGCGTTTGGGGGCAAAGCCTAAAGCGAAGAAAACCAACATGGCTGCAAACGCAATGGTGATGGCATTGGTCAGAAAGAGTAAAAGCGCGCCGCCGGCCACATCCCAGCGACCCATTGCTATACCAATCCCTACCACGCCCAGTGGCGGCATCAAAGCGGTGGCGATGGCCACACCAGGGAGGGCTGCCGAAATGGAGGGCATTGCCAGCGCAAAGGCTGCTGCCATGCCACCTGCCATCGCGATGGTTAAGTCGATCGGGCTAGGACGTGTGCGCGAGAGCACTTCAGCCGGCAATTCTTGCAAAGTGACAAAGGGAAGGTAACGATTGCTCCAAGCCAGAAAGACAGCCATCAGTATCGCAAAGATTGCGCCCTGTCCCAGGGCCACGCCCGAGTCGCGGAACAGGCGTGCATCACCTGTCAACGAGGCCAGCCCAATCCCGATGATGGGCGACATCAGCGGAGCAACGAGCATCGCGCCGATGATCACGGCGGCTGAATCGGTCAACAGCCCTAACGTTGCGATCACCGCCGAGAGCACTACCAGGAGGAAAAAGTCGAAATCTGGGGTGCATGAATCGCGCAATTGCACCTGGACTTCGGCGCGCCGTTCCAGGGTTACTGGCTTGACGACCTTGCGAATCATGAAGCGGATTATCGACCGCAGGGATGGCTGAACGGGTTCTGGCAAGCTCATAAATCACCTTTTAGTAGGGTACCCATATTCTACCCTCAACCTCCTACATCAGGCTATAATATCAGCATGACATCTGTCCCACTCCCGGCGCAAACACATATCAGTGAGCACGTGCGGCCGCTTAACGTTATACGGGATCTGCCGCGCGTAGCCGACCTGATTGAGTTGTGTTTTGCACAAAGTATGGATCAGGAGGGAAAATCATACGTCCGACAGATGCGGCGCGCCAGCCGCGACGCATCTTTCCTGCGCTGGGCCAGTAATGCGATCGAGGGGGCCTCTATGCCGCTCTCCGGGTTTGTCTGGGAGCAGGAAGGGCGCATCATCGGTAATGTCAGTTTGGTGCCTTTTCGACATAAAGGCAAACGTATCTACCTGATCGCCAATGTTGCCACGCACCCGGAGCATCGCCGAAAAGGAATCGCTCATGCCCTGACAGAACGGGCTATGAAGCATGCCCACCAACGGGGAAGCGATGAATTGTGGCTGCACGTCAGGGAGGATAACCCCGGTGCGGTTCAAATGTATATTGATCTGGGATTCGAAGAACGCGCCCGGCGTACAACCTGGCACACGGGCAAAGAAGAACAGCATGACGCGCTCTATGCAATCCGATCGGAGCGGGGCTCGAACATGCTGAGCGTTACCCAAAGGCTTCCCCGTTTTTGGCCGCAGCAACTAACCTGGCTCAACCTCTTGCATCCCGAAGAGTTAGGATGGTACCGTTCTATGAATTGGCACCGTCTCAGGCCGGGACTTTGGTATTGGTTTTATCGTCTCTTCATCGAATTTGACTTACGGCAATGGGCCGTTCAAAAAAAAGGCCAATTACAAGGCGTGTTGACCTGGATGCCCACCGCGCACAAATCCTCTTTGTGGTTAGCTTGTGACCCAACCGCAGACAGCGAATCGATTGCATTTTTGCTGCTTAATGCCCACCAGGATCTGGGCTTCCAGCGGAGACTGACCCTGGAACATCCTGCCGGCTTACAGGAATTGGCTCTTCAGGAGGCGGGCTTTCGTATTTCTAGAACCTTGATTTGGATGCGCTCGAAAAGCGCAACCTAGTTTGTGTTTTCCCGTATTATTTATTGAAAGGAGAACAAAATGACTAAATTTATCCTGCGTTGGGTCATCAACGCGATTGCACTTTTCCTGGCTGTTTACCTTGTGCCGGGGGTTAACCTGCAAGGCGGCTGGACTTCTCTCATCTGGTTGGCGCTCATCTTTGGGCTGATCAATGCCTTCCTGCGCCCGTTGCTCAAGCTGCTGACCTGTCCGCTCATCGTCCTGACCCTTGGCTTGTTCACGTTATTGATCAATACTTTCCTGTTCTGGCTAACCAGCCAGGTCGGGCAGGCTTTCGGCATTGGCTTCACCATCAGTGGCTTCTGGCCGGCTTTTCTCGGCGGCCTGGTTGTGACCGTTGTTAGCGTGGTCATGAGTTTGATCTTGAAGGACGAGTTGAAGGGAAGAAGATAAACTCAGAAAGAGAAAGACGCAAAAAAACATAAAAGAGGATGAGCGATTTCAGTAGCTCATCCTCTTTTTACTTCTCACTTTTGTATCTATTCAGGCTTAAATATGGTTAGAAATTTCTTCAAACCACCATATATGGCGGTTAATTTGATTGAGAACTACACAAAGGTTTAGAACTGCACAAATTTTCATCAGGAAGCCTGCCCATATA
>JASFRG010000048.1:0-28862 GCA_050115035.1 Anaerolineales bacterium
CTAATCCAACTTCCCTGTAATCGTCGCCATCTTCAACTCACCGATCGCCACCGTGATCTCGATCTCGCGCGGGCAGGCCATCGTGCAGTTGAAGACCGTATGACAGCGTGCCAGGCCGGATGTCTCTGAAACAACCTGGAGCCGGTCCGCAGCGTCTTCGTCACGGCTGTCGAAGATGAAGCGATGCGCGGTGACCAATGCTGCCGGGCCAAGATAATCGTCGCTGCCCCAGAAGGTTGGGCAGGAGGTGGTGCAGGCCGCGCACAGGATGCACTTGGTGGTGTCGTCGAAGCGGGCGCGGTCCTCCTGGGATTGGATGCGTTCTTTTCCATCTTCGGGAATGGGACTCTCGTTGATGAAGTAGGGCAGGATTTTCTTGTAATTGTCGAAGAAGGGTTCCATGTCCACAATCAGGTCTTTGATGACCTTCAACCCCAGCAGGGGTTCGATCGTGATCTTGTTGCCCACATCTTTGACCAGCACTTTACAGGCCAGCATATTGCGTCCGTTGACGCGCATGGCATCCGAGCCGCAAACACCGTGCGCGCACGAGCGGCGGAAAGAAAGCGTCCCATCATGGTAGGCCTTGACCTTCTCCAGCAGGTCCAGCACGCGATCGGTTGGCTCTGCCTCCTCAATGACATAGTTTTCATAATGCCACTTCTGGTCTTTTTCGGGATTGTAGCGAAAGATTTTTAATGTAACATCCATGTCTGCCTACCTCACTAATAAACTCTCTTCTTCGGCTCGAAACGGGTCATCACAACCGGTTTGTATCCGATCGTGAGCTTGCCATCTTTCTTCCAAACCAGGGTGTGTTTCAGCCAGTTCTCATCATCGCGTTCGGGGTAGTCATCGCGCGCATGACCACCGCGGCTTTCTTTACGGTTAAGCGCCGAAGCCGTGATGACCTCGGCCATGTCCAGCAAATTCCCCATTTCCCAGGCATTCAGCAGTTCAGTGTTGAAAATCTTGCCGGTATCCTGGACTTTGACCTGCTTGAAGCGCTCCTGCAATTCGTTGACCTTTTTCAGCGCTTCTGCCATGCCTTCCTCTGTGCGGAAGACGCCTACATCGTCGAACATGACGGCCTTCATCTCGTTGCCGATATCGAAGACATTTTCCTTCCCGCTTCCTTTC
This sequence comes from Anaerolineales bacterium, assembly GCA_050115035.1. Classification (GTDB taxonomy): domain Bacteria; phylum Chloroflexota; class Anaerolineae; order Anaerolineales; family Villigracilaceae; genus JAABUE01. Next base: position 1,141 of record JASFRG010000048.1, read on the forward strand.
CTGAGACCGTCAAACTGCTCCCGTGAAAAAGCAGTTGGATCGTCTGGGAGAGGCACGTAGTCCGCGCCCTGGGCGAATTCCGCTGCTCGCAGACCGGCGTGCTTGCCGAAGACCACAATGTCCAGCAGCGAGTTGGTCCCCAGGCGATTCGCGCCATGCACGGAGACACAGGCCACTTCGCCAGCTGCATACAAGCCAGGGAAGATAGTGTTCTTATCATCGATCACTACTTCACCGAACTTGTTCGTGGGGATGCCGCCCATGGTGTAGTGCGCCGTCGGTTGGACAGGCATGGGCTGGGTGACGGGATCCACGCCCAGGTAGGTGCGGCAGAAATCGACGATGTCTGGCAGCTTGGCCAGCAATTGCTCGCCGGTTATCTTATAAGGCGAGCCGTCAGGGTTGGTGCGTCCGTCAAGTTCGGCGTATTTGTTAATGGTAGCAGGCGTAGCGTCCAGGTAAAGATAGCGTTTCTTGTTGATGCCGCGTCCCGCCTTCATTTCCAGGTACATGGCGCGGCTGACGACATCGCGCGAGGCCAGGTCTTTCACCGTGGGCGCATACTCATCCATGAAGCGTACCCCTTCATTATTGAGCAGCACGCCGCCCTCGCCACGCACGCCTTCGGTGATCAGGATACCCATCCGGTAGATGCCGGTGGGATGGAATTGGAAGAATTCCATGTCCTCCAACGGGATGCTGCGGCGATAGACGATAGCTGTGCCGTCGCCGGTGTATGCATAGGCATTGGAAGTGATCTCCCAGACGCGCCCGTGTCCGCCAGTGGCGATGATGACGGCTTTGGCGTGGAAGGTGTGCAATTCACCGGTCGCCAATTCAATGGCGACTACGCCAACGGCCTTCCCATCTACGATGAGCAGGTCGAGCACCTGGAACTCATCGTAGAACTTGACTTCATTTTTCAGACATTGCTGGTAGAGCGTTTGCAGGATCATGTGACCGGTGCGGTCAGCGGCATGACAGGCGCGCCGGACGGGTTTGCCTGTCTCGTTGTTGGTGTGGCCGCCAAAAGGTCGCTGTGAGATGCGGCCTTCGGGCGTGCGATCGAAGGGCAGGCCCATGTGCTCGAGCTCGTACACTGCCTCAATCGCCTCTTCGCACATGAACTCGATGGCATCCTGGTCGCCCAGGTAATCCGAACCTTTGACCGTGTCATATGTGTGCCATTCGACACGGTCTTCTTCGTAGTTGCCCAGAGCAGCCCCGATGCCGCCCTGCGCCGCGCCTGTGTGCGAACGTGTCGGATAGAGTTTGCTGATAACAGCGGTTTTGGCAGTCTTGGAGGCATACAGCCCGGCCATCAGGCCAGCGCCGCCCGCGCCAACAACCACGACTTCAAATTGATGAGTATTCATAATACCGTCCTACGCAGTCCAGAGAACGTACAAGCCCATGGCGGTCATAGCGATCACCATTACGATGCTAAAGAAGCGGACAATGTTTCGCCCGCGCGACGAGACGATGTAATCGTCCGCGATAACGACCAGTCCATGTGTCCCATGCGCAACCGCGATGAAAAGAAAAGCGCTGGCCAGCAGCCGCCAAAAGGTTGTGCTCCAGGGAGCCAGGTCCGGCACGTTTGTGCTTTGAACGTGAGAGGGATTGGGCATGAACGACCAGCGAATCACGTCTGCGATGTTCATCTGGGTGCGCGCCCCCATTATCAATGCGCCAATGACAGCCGTGAGCAACAACGCGTACATTGCCAGGGCTGTCAGCCGGGTGATAATCCACATGAACATTTCAAAGTTAAAGCCGCGTTCCTTGAAGGAGAGTGATCTTTGTTTCATGTTGATTAACCTCCCAACGCTGTTTGTAAAATAACAATAACGGCCAGCGCATACACGGGGATGAATACAGCCCATTCGATCCAGATGGCTTCACGCTGGTATTGGATCAATCTCGGCCACAGGTCCAGAATGGTGATGCGCAGACCGTTAATACCGTGAAATAACGCGCAGAAGAAAATGAAGATTTGAAAGAGCCAGTGAGTATAGATGTTATTGGCGAAACCTCCGACTTCTCCCCCTACGAATGAGGCCAGAATATGTATCGTTACAAAGATCCCCATTCCAAGCCCGCCGATGCGGTGCAAAACAAAGGTCAGCATTGGTCCCTGTCCTTTGTATCGCAGGCCTGTGAGCAGGCTGACATTCCTTTTCAGACCCATCTATGCCTCCTTATTATTTTATTAAAAGTGGTGTGAATGATTATCACACGGACAATACACGCGAGAAAGTGATTATCATCCTAGTTATTTCGTTTCAGAAATCCTCTAAAGAAGTGGTCAGAGACCCTTATAATCCAATTTGTTGGATTGTGTAAAGTCTATATGCATTATTCTAATCCAAACTTACAGCTTTAATGTAGAATAGAGTTAATTTGCGCATGTGATCACAGGAATTCGTCGAGGAGGTGTGCATGTCTGGTTCTAACCGGCTCAACCGCAGAGATTTCATCAAGGCGACGACCGGCATTGTAGGGGGCATTATTGGCGCTGCATTTGGCATCCCGGCGATAGGATATTTGATCGCTCCTGCGTTGCGGGAAGATAAGGCTGGAGCGCCTGTCACGATTGGCAAACTGGAGGATATTCCAGTCGGCCAGTTCCATAAATTTTCTTTCACAATTACCAAAGTCAACGGCTGGGAGCGTACAGCCAGCAATTACGGTGGCTATCTTTTACGCAGGTCTGAATCTCCTGACGATATTCTGGTTCTGTCCAGCCGCTGCACGCATCTTTCTTGCACCGTGAACTGGAACGAGGCAACCCAAAAGTTTACCTGTCCCTGTCATGATGCCAGTTTCAACGCGGAGGGGAAGGTGCTGGACGGCCCACCACCAGAACCGCTGGGGCACTTCGAATACAACGTGGACGCGGAGGGTGTCATCACCATCATCCCGGTCGAGTTGGAAGCGGAGGCCTGATATGTGGAACAAAGTCTACACCTGGCTGGATGAACGCCTCGATTTCGATAGCCTGTACAAAGGCCTGCTCGACCGACCTGAGCCGGAAGGTAACTGGTGGAACACACTCGGTTCGGCCAGTCTGTTCCTGTTCGTCATGCAGGGACTGACCGGCATCTTTCTGACCGTTTATTATACGCCCTCGCCCGACCACGCTTACGACTCCATCCGCTACATCATGAACGACGTGGCTTTCGGCTGGATGATCCGCGGTATCCATCACTGGGGGGCCAGCCTGATGGTGCTGGTGGTCTTTATCCACATGGTGCGTGTGTTTGTCACGGCTTCGTTCAAATATCCGCGTGAACTGACCTGGTTGATCGGTGTGGGTTTGCTTCTGCTAACAGTGGGCATGGGCTTCACCGGATACCTGTTGCCCTGGCACCAACAGGCTTACTGGGCCACGACCGTGGGAACACAGATCGCTGGCAGCGTGCCTTTTATCGGTGACTTTATCCTGAAAGCTTTGCGCGGCGGACCGGACTTGAGCGCGCTCACACTGCAGCGCTTTTTTTCTGCGCATATCTGGATTCTGCCCGGTCTGCTGGCAGCCTTGATCGGCGCACACTTATATCTGATCATCAAGCACGGCGAATCCCACTTCCCGGACGAAGAGGATTAGCTTTTGCGCTGAGCGGAACACAGTGCAGTCGAAGCGCCATTATTACAGCATGCCCTTCGACTACAGGCCTGCAACAACCGCAGGCCCTCCGCTCAGGGAGGCATCATTATGAACGAAGAAACCAAGAAAACAATCAACAAAAAATATGAACGCGAACTGAATCTTAGTAGTGAGCGTTTCTGGCCGGACAGCATCTTCAAAGATGTCATCGTAGCATTGGGTATTTTTGTTTTGCTGGTTTTGCTGGCGACATTCGTGGGCGTGCACGATACCCCCAAAGCCGATCCCAGCGACACCTCCTATATTCCACGCCCTGAATGGTACTTCCTGTTCCTGTTCAAATTCCTGGCGCTCTATGGACAGATCCCGGTGCTGGGCAAGATCGAGTTTCTTGCCACGGTGGTCATCCCTGGCTTTGTCATCGCTGTGCTGACCCTGCTGCCCTTCATCGAAAAATCTCCTTACCGCTACTATGGCAAGCGCGTGCTGCCCATCAGCGTAATGACCGTTTTCATCGTCAGTATGGTGACGTTGACCTGGATATCGGACGTCCCCACCACCTCAGGGGAAGAAGGTCTTTACTTGGCCGGTATCCTGCAGAGCATTGGCGGACTGGTCGTGCCTGGCCTGGCTTTCCTGCTGCTGTTTGTTATAGCCTTTACGATGAAAGAGAAAGCCAAAAAGCCTATGATCTGGACGACCCTGCTGGGATCGGTTCTCATGGTCGCTTTCACGGGAGCAACGCTTCTTTTCGCCCCCGCAACTGCTGCCGCTGAGGAAGAGGTTCCCGTTACCCTGGTGGAACGCATCGTCGCGGGCCAGGACCTGTACTCCGTGCAGTGCGTCGAATGCCATGGCGACGATGGATCCGTAACCCTCATCGAGGGAGAGGAAGGCCCCGAAGACGATATAGAGATCACCCCCATCAATAGCCGCGACGTGCTCTATACACTGACCGATTCCGCCATGACTGAAGTCATTGCCTATGGACGTCCGAACTATGGCATGAACCCCTTCGGATTGGCCTATGGCGGCGAGCTGACTCGCAACCAGATCGATAACATGGTGACCTTCATGCGCTATGCTTGGGACGACCGCTTCGAGATGCCGGAAATTCCCGAACTCTTCCCGCCGCTGGCCGAAGGCGAAGTACCTTCCTATGAAGTGCATATTGCACCCATTGTCAAGCGCTATTGTGTCTCTTGCCATCGCGAAGGCAAAGATAACAACGACTTCTTGATGACCACTTACGATGAGATCCTGACCACGGGCGAAAATGCGGAGTTTAACCTCATCCCAGGCGAAGATTACGAACAATCCTACTTGCTGCAAACCATTCAGCAAAATCCCATCCTGGATGAGAACGGCGAAGAGATCATCGGCGTCATGCCGCCCAAGTCCACATTGAAAGATGACGTAATCAACGTTTGGAAACTGTGGATTCAAAACGGCATGCCCGAAACCGCCGAAGAAGCCGCTGCGCTTTCGACGATGCCGGTTGAGACAGAAACGCCGTAGCAAGCAGAGTTTGAATCTAAAAGGCCATCCTGAATAGAATAGGGTGGCCTTCTTTTTTATATTGGTTTTCAGTTGACCTTGTAGCTGATCGGTTGGACGCCGGATCAATTCTAGTGCCCGTCCAAAATGATTTTGGTGGGTGAAGCAATCTTTTGCGTACGGTAACTTTACCCATCATGAATATGTTGTCCGGGTACTAGTTTGATCTTGTCTGTCAGGGAACTGTCGGTTCCCATTTCCCTTTGACCTCAAAGGCCTCACCCTCACCAGGCCAGGGCGGCATTGTCACTCCCACCGCTGCGAGCGGACGATCCCCAAACGAGCGAAACTGGAAATGGGTGCCGAGCGGGATCGTCAGGCAGAGGCCAGGCTCGACTGGAACAACTTCTTCCCGCTCGTTCTGCTTACGCCACATTTCGCCGCGACCGGTCAGAAAGAACCAGATCTCTTCGACAGTTCTGTGTGCGACAGCTGTCGATGTTTGTCCGGTTGGGAGTTCAAAGTGAGCCATGCCGCCTCCCTTTAGCCCCAACAAAATCCGTACGTCCGATCCGTCTGGAGCAACGACGTTACGCTCCACTGGTAGACGTTTTGTGTCGAAATCCATAGTAACGACTCCTCTATTGTTCAACCTAACTTGGTACAAGCTGCCCCACTTATGCAATAAAAAAAATATAAAGTAGAGATTAAATAGAAAACGGGTCACCTTTTTTGGCAACCCGTTTTTTTCTTACGCTTCAGATCCAGAGACGGTATTCTTGCTGCCCTCTATGGATTGCAAGGCCAGATAACGCTCACCATATTTCTCGATGTTCTCAACTTCATTGTCGTATTGGTCAAAGTGGCGTTCTTCATCCGCGACCAGACTTTCGAAAATCTTGCGCGAACCGGCGTCGGCATTGGCGGAGCATTCATTAGCCCAGATGTTGTATTCTCTGGCACTATCTTCTTCCATAGAACGGGCTTTTTCGAGCATCGCCTTGATGTCGTGGATTTTCTCCACTTCGTGCAACGCTACCATTTCGACGTCCCCACCCAGGAACAGGATGCGCTCGGCACAAAGCTCGATGTGCCCCATCTCTTCGATTGCAGTTTTGAGAAACAGATTGGCCAGCAGGTCGTAACTCTGGTCTTCGCAATGGAAGTGGAAATACATGTATTGGTGTACAGCAGACAGTTCATCTGCAACTGCCTTATTGAGCAGTTCAATGCTTTTCTCGTGCATATTGTTCTCCTTTTCACAAAGTCTCGAATATATTATAACCGAGTCATGATCATCGGGCGGCGTACATCATAAGAAACATGATCACAAAAAAAGCCCTTTTTCTCTAACGAATAAGGGCCAGTGAGTAAAGTCTAACAGCTACTTAATCATCCATATGCTTGATCATGGCATCGCCAAACTCGGAGCATTTCAGCACGGTCGCGCCTTCCATCAAACGCTCGAAGTCATAGGTGACGGTCTTGGCCTTGACTGCGCCACGCATGCCTTTCAGGATCAGGTCGGCAACTTCGTTCCAGCCCATATAACGGAACATCATCTCACCGGAGAGAATGACCGAGCCGGGGTTGACCTTGTCCAGGTCAGCGTACTTAGGTGCGGTGCCGTGAGTGGCTTCGAAGATGGCATGGCCGCTCTCGTAGTTGATGTTAGCGCCCGGAGCAATACCCATGCCGCCGATCTGTGCGGCCAGCGCGTCGGACAGGTAGTCGCCGTTCAGGTTCATGGTGGCCAATACATTGAATTCCCTGGCGCGGGTGATGGTTTGTTGGAATACGATGTCTGCAATCGTATCACGGACGCGCAGCTTACTCTTCCATTTTCCGTCCCCGTGGGTGTCCCATAGGGCCAGGGCCTCTTTGACCTCGTCGATGATTTCCTGTTTTTTATCGGGGGACATCATTTCGAAACCAGGGTCGATCATCTTGGCGTTCTCTTCTACCGTCAGGTCAGGATTCTTCTCCTTGTTGCCCAGAATCCAGGTTTCGCGCTCGGTGACGATCTCGTTTCGGAATTCGCTCTTGGCCATTTCGTAGCCCCAGTTACGGAAGGCGCCCTCAGTGAACTTCATAATGTTGCCCTTATGCACCAGACTGACATCTTTACGGCCGTTGTCCAGCGCCCATTGGATAGCGGCACGCACCAGGCGAAATGTTCCTTCTTTTGAAACGGGTTTGATGCTGATGCCGGCAGTGTTTGGGAAACGGAATTTGGCGTACTGTTTGGGAAATTTCTCTTTTAGTATGGCGATGAATTCAGCATTTTCCGGAGTTCCAAATTCGAATTCCGCGCCTGTGTAAATGTCTTCAGTATTTTCGCGGAAGATGACCATGTCCACATATTCGGGATGCTTTACAGGCGAAGGCACACCCTCTACGTATTGCACTGGGCGCTGACAGACATACAGATCAAGGTGTTTGCGCAAAGCTACATTCAGCGAACGGATGCCGCCGCCAACAGGGGTGGTCAACGGGCCTTTGATACCCACTAAAAATTCGCGGAACGTTTCGATAGTCTCCTCGGGCAGCCATTCGTTGAACATGTGGAAAGATTTTTCACCAGCATACACTTCCATCCAATGAACCTTACGCTTACCACCGTAGGCCTTCTCAACAGCGGCGTCGAATACTTTAACGGAAGCACGCCAAATGTCCCGCCCTGTACCGTCGCCTTCGATGAAAGGCAGGATCGGGTTATCTGGTACCTGTAATTTACCGTTTTGCATAGTAATCTTTGCGCCAGTTTCTGGCACGGTTACATTCTTATATGTCATTTGTTACTCCTTTGGAAAAAACTGGCGGATTATAGCACGCCCTTTGGGATAGCATGCCCACCGGGTATGCATACCCTTCGGGCGCAAGACCGTTTTGGTACTTCATAACGAACTAGAGAAGCACTTTATTTAGATACAAAAACCTTCGATTTGTTGCAATTTGCATTATACCCTTGACAATATATGGGGGGCGCATATAATCACGCCCGATATGTACGCATCTATGCTATTCCACAAGGACGAACGACGCATCGTTCAAGCTCGAGCCTGGTACCGTTATCGAAATTCTGAGAGTCGCTTTTAGCGGCTCTTTTTTTATGTCTGAAGAGTGTAACTATGCTCAAACTCCCTGGACTGATCGACCCTCACGTGCATGTGCGCGAACCCGGCCAGACCCATAAAGAAGATTGGGACACTGCCACTGCCTCCGCGCTGGCGGGCGGCGTGACCATGATCCTCGCCATGCCGAATACCAGGCCGCCCATCTTTGACGCCTCTACCCTAGATTTGGCGCTTGCCTCTGCGAAAGAAAAAGCGCGCTGCGATTATGCTCAGTTCATCGGCGCAGGCCCCGACAATGCTGAATTTGCTGCCCAGCTTGCGCCGCGCACTGCCGGGCTGAAAATGTATCTCGACTCCACCTTCGGCGAACTGCGTCTGGATGACATGTCTCTGTGGATGCCGCACTTCGAGAAATTCCCGAAGGATTTGCCCATTGTGCTGCACTCCGAATCCCGCACAATGGCCGCCGGGATTTTGTTTGCTGCACTCTACGACCGCCCCGTTCACATCGCGCATATCTCGCTCAAAGAAGAGATCCTGCTCCTCAAAGCTGCTAAAGAGCGCGGCATAAAAGTAACCTGTGAAGTTTGCCCGCATCATTTATTCTTGACAAAAAACCTGACAGGTTTAAAAAACCTATCAGGTCTCACCCCGGGTCGTAAAGAAGTCCGCCCTCGCCTCGCCACCCGAGCCGATGCCGAAGTCCTCTGGGCCAATCTCGATGTGATCGACTGCTTTGCCACCGACCATGCCCCCCATACGCTCGCAGAAAAAGACTCCGAGAATCCGCCTCCTGGCTTTCCCGGCCTCGAAACTATCTTGCCATTACTCTTGACCGCCGTTTCCGAATCCCGACTCACAATTTCCGATATCGTTAAAAAAATGCACACTAACCCCAAACGCATCTTCCGTCTGCCCGACCAGCCCGAAACCTGGGTCGAAGTGGATGAGAATGCCAAATACGAAATCCATGCCGCGGACCTGCACTCTCGTTGCGGCTGGACGCCTTTCGAAGGCTGGCAGGTCAAAGGGCGCGTGAGGCGGGTTGTCCTGCGTGGAAGGGATGTCTACATAGACGGAAAAATCATGGCAAAACCAGGATATGGCAATAACGTGCGGGATGAATATCCCTCAATAAACCCAAATAACAAGTGACCGATATGTTCTTAGAACGAACAGTATGATTCTCACTACCAAAATACCTGCCAAACAACTATCCAACGAGGAGACTAATTATGCCCACAGATCCCCAATCCCCTTATTTGCCGTTTGGCGACAACACCCACGCGCCCTGGTATGGCAAGGACATCATATCCGTCAAACAATTCAACCGTGTTGACCTGGAGTACATCTTTGGCGTGGCGCACGAGATGCGCGGCATGGTCGAGCGCGTTGGCACCTTCGACCTGCTGAAAGGCAAGATCCTGGCCAACCTGTTCTACGAACCGTCCACGCGTACATCCTCATCATTCACGGCAGCTATGGAACGACTGGGCGGCAGCGTCATCCCGATCAACGAGGTGAAATATTCCTCGGTTTCAAAGGGCGAGAGCCTGCCGGATACCATCCGTACGCTGGAATGTTATGCGGACGTGATCGTGCTACGCCATCCCGAGGTCGGCTCAGCGGCCATCGCAGCTAAGGCGGCCAAAAAGCCGGTGCTCAATGCCGGTGACGGCGTAGGCGAGCACCCCACCCAGGCGCTGCTTGACCTGTTCACCATTTTCGAGGAGTTGGGGGAAGGCCAGGTGGATGGCCTGACTGTGACTATGCTCGGCGACCTGAAATACGGCCGCACCGTCCACTCACTGGCACGCCTGCTGACGCTCTTCGACGTCAAGCTCAACTACGTCTCACCTGATATCTTGCGCATGCCCGGGGATGTGATGGACGAAGTAAAAGCCAAAGGCATTCCACAATCAGTGTGCCCCTCGCTCGAAGATTGCCTGCCTGAGACCGATGTGCTGTATGTCACGCGCGTCCAAAAAGAGCGTTTCGAGGATCCCGCCGAGTACCAGAAGGTAGCAGGGGCTTTCGTGATCGATCCCGAAGTGATGAAGGCTGCTAAAGAGGAGATGATTGTCATGCATCCCCTGCCGCGCGTCGGCGAGATCAGTCCTGACTTTGATGACGATCCCCGCGCCGCATATTTTCGCCAGATGGAGTATGGACTTTACGTTAGAATGGCGTTATTGGCGATGGTGCTTGGGAAAGCGTAGGCGAACAGAACGCGGACGATACAGATTTTACGGATCGGCACGGATAAAACAAAAAGATTTAAAAAAATCTGTGAAAATCCGCCTAATCCATTAAATCCGCGTTCTGTTCATCAATTGGAGACTTTATGCTTCATGAAGAGACAACATCTGACATCATCAACGCCTTTTATCATGTTTACAACACACTTGGCTATGGCTTTCTCGAGAAAGTCTATTAAAATGCCCTCGCCAAAGAATTGGTAAAGCGCGGACACTCTGTCAAGCAACAGGTCCCCTTCAGGTTTTCTATGAAGGTGAGGCTGTTGGTGAATACTTTGCTGATATTCTTGTAGATGACTAGGTAATTCTTGAGTTGAAGGCTGCGGAAGAAATTGCAAAAGCCCACGAAGCACAACTGGTAAACTATCTAAAAGCAACCGATATTCAGGTTGGTTTGTTGTTGAACTTTGGCCCTAAAGCAGAATTTAAACGAAAGATTTTTACAAAAAGGAGAAAATAGAACGCAGAATATACTGATTTGAAGGATTTCCACAGATAATTCTTAAAAATCCGTGTCGATCCGTCTCATCTATTAAATCCGTGTTCCATTCATAATATGGAAACCTTCTTCTCTTTTCTCGAACGACGCGTGGACGACTGCTCCTCGCTGCTGTGCGTTGGACTCGACCCACACACTTCCCTGCTCGAAAAGCCTTCTGCCGCATCGGCCCTGGACTTCTGTCTGCGTATCGTTAAAGAAACTTCTCCCTACGCTGCGGCCTTTAAGCCCAATGTCGCTTTCTTCGAATACTTTGGCTCCGAAGGTTGGGATGCGCTCAAGCAGGTTATCGAGGCCATCCAGGAAGAGTCGAACCGCATGGGCTCGATGATCCCTGTCATCCTGGATGCCAAGCGCGGCGATATTGCTTCCACTGCGGAAGCCTATGCTAAATCCGCGTTTGAGAGACTTGGTGCACACGCTATCACGCTCAACCCATATCTTGGCAAAGACTCGATTGAGCCCTTCATCCAGATCCCGGAGAAAGGCATATTTTTATTATGCAAAACCTCCAACGCGGGTTCGATGGATTTGCAGAATCTATTGGTGCTTCCCGTCGGTGCCGAGAGTTCCGCGCCTTTGTATATTTACGTAGCACACCTGGCTCGGCAATGGAATGAAAAAAATAATATCGGGATTGTGGTAGGGGCTACGCATCCGGCTATCATGTCCAATATCCGCGCCGCTGCGCCCGACTTGTGGTTCCTGTCACCCGGCGTCGGTACCCAGGGTGCGGACCTGGAAACCGCGCTTAAGTCCGGCTTACGGAAAGACGGCAAAGGCATGCTCGTTAACGTTTCGCGTTCCATCGCACGGGCTGAGAATCCCGGTCAGGCTGCGGCTGAGTTGCGAGATGAGATACTTCATGTCAGAAGAGAAATGAACCGCTAAGAACACTAAGCACGCAAAGAGAAAAAAAAACTTCGCGCTCTTTGCTTGCTTTGCGGTTTGAAAAAAGGAAAAGCGCATGTCCCAACTTGATAATCATCTTGCAAATCTTGCTGACGAACTTCTCTCAGCCGATTGCATCAAATTTGGTGAATTTACCCTCAAGTCTGGATTGAAATCTCCAATCTACATCGACCTGCGTCAGATCATTACTTATCCAAAATTGCTGGAACGAGTCGGTGCGGCGTATTTGCCATTGCTGGAAAAACTCCAATTCGACCGCATTGCTGGCCTGCCCTACGCTGCCATCCCAATTGCGACTGCAATTTCATTGGCAGGCAATTACCCTATGATCTATCCACGCAAAGAAGTCAAAGCCTATGGCACAAAGGCCGAGATCGAAGGTGAGTATCAGGCTGGGGAAACCGTCGTTGTGGTCGACGACCTCGCCACTACCGGCGGCAGCAAATTCGAAGCTATCGAAAAGTTGACCAGTGCTGACTTGATTGTCAAAGATGTAGTTGTGCTGGTGGATCGGCAGTCTGGTGCGAAAGAGTCACTGGCTGAGGCGGGCTACGCCATGCACTCCGTTCTCACCATCCGCGAGATCTTGGATCACTGGGAGAGGACTGGGATGGTAGTGCAGGAGAAGATCGAGGCAACCAGGGATTTTTTGTCGGCGTCAGGGTAGGCTCTAAGGGATCGAAGCGATCATCTTGATGAGTTCATTCTTGAAGGCGGTATCATCGAATTCATTATCCGAGTTTTGGATATAGATAAGCCAGTAAATCAAATCACCCTTGCGTTGAACAACATTGATCATTTGTAGATCAGGATCCCAGTTATGTTCTTTATCGTAGTAACCCTGGAACAGTAAAGCAGGCTGTCCGTTGACTTGAATCTCTTGCGCCGCATCCGTACCCATTACATATTGTTGTCCATGGTCTGTATCCACCAGCATCAGGATTTCATCCCCATCTTCGTTCATCCAGCGCATAAAAACAGAAGTCTTCACGAGATCGAATTTGTCTTCAAACAGGAAACCATCTGGCACATAGGCAGGCAGCTCAAGCGTATAAGGCAAATCATCGAGAATATCAGCCAATGAGTCGCGGATGCCTGGCCGAATGTGTACCGAGCTGTTTTCTACAGTCGGGAGACTGTCTACTTCTCGGATTTCGAATCCGGCGATTTGCCTGATCCAGTTCAAAACTCCAGCTCGAACCGGTTGAGAAAAGGTAAACAACGTTGCAAATAGAAGTAAAGTTAAGGCCGCAAATCTTAATGAAAATTTTAAAATGGTCTTTTGCATTTCTATTCGCGGATGTGAACTTGAAATACGGGCATACAAATTCTCGCCGAAACCTGATCGTAGGGGTGGGCGGTTTTGGTATAGAAATTTATCGTCCATCTATCTGCTCCCATTCTTTGCGCAATTTGGTCACCGCACGAAAGAGGATTGTGCCAACATTCGATTCACTCAACCCGGTCTGGCGTGCAATCTCGCGATTGTTCAACTCAGCGCCATATTTCAAAGATATTAGCGATCTTTCGCGTTCCGAAAGAATCTTGAGGATGAATGCCAGGTGTTCAGCATCAGCCTTTGACTCAATCTCTTTTTCCACTTTCTGGCTTGAGAGCGGATTGACCGAATCAAGCGAAATCTCATTTTTGCGCTTGCGGAAATGATCTACGGCTACTTTTTGGGCGATTCCAAAAAGCCAGAACTGGAAAGCGCCCAAATCCCGTTTATACTTTTTGCGACTGATCCAGGCCTTTTCGAAAGTAATGGCGGTCAATTCCTCGGCAAGAAATTGATCTCCAACTTTGTAGAAGAAGAAATGGAACACTCGCGGCAGGAGTTGATCATAAACTTCTCGCCAGTCGATATTCTCTGTGATAGCCATGCTTTCGGATGTTTTTTCCATGGTTCTATTTCTTAATTCGCTTAAAATAGAAATGTATCACATACCAATTACCTCATCCAGGCGAGGAAACATTTTTGTCCAATCAGCAGAGACTTATGACTTTTACACAATTTGAATTTGATATCCGTCTCGAATGGGGGCAACAGGGTGTCGACCTGCTCGCGCCGATCAGCGATGTGGTCATCATTTTAGATGTGCTTTCTTTTACAACCTGCGTAGAGATTGCGACTTGTCGCAAAGCGGTTATTTATCCTTATCGCGGCAAGCTGGAAAGGGCGCAAGAGTACGCACGCTCGGTGGGTGCAGAACTGGCGCTAAAGAACAGGGACGCAAAATATTCGTTCTCTCCAAAATCTATGCTGAATATTCCCCCGGAAATCAAACTCGTTTTGCCTTCCCCAAACGGGTCCACGCTCACCCTAGCTACAGGTGATACGCCAACGTTGGCGGGTTGTCTCCGAAATGCGCGCGGGATGGCTGAAACTGCGAAAAAGTACGGGGATCGAATCGCCGTTATCCCCGCTGGTGAACGTTGGCCTGATGGCTCCTTGCGGCCTTCCTTCGAAGATTTTATCGGGGCGGGCGCAATCATCAACTACCTAGATGGCAAATGCTCTCCTGAAGCGCATGCGGCCAGGTCTGTTTTTCTGGCTGTGGAGGAGAACCTCGAAAACTTGTTGCTTCAATGTAGTTCCGGGAAAGAATTGATTGAGCGCGGATACAAGGAAGATGTTTTACTGGCTGCTGAATTGAACGTCAGCGATTGTGTGCCAACGCTGACGGATGGCGCTTATATTGGGAGATGAAAAGGAAAATTCTATGACAGAGATCGCTGTCAATGTTGCTGTTCTTCAAAACAATAAAATTCTGCTCACACAACGGGACGATTTCGAAACCTGGATTTTGCCAGGTGGTGGTGTCGAACCTGGAGAAAGTGTTGCCCAGGCCGCCATTCGGGAGACCAAAGAGGAAACTGGTCTGGAAGTCGAGCTGACAAAACTTGTCGGCATTTACTCTCGTTTAGGCAACTTATTAAAAGGACACGTTGTACTGTTCATTGGAAAACAAATTGGAGGCGAAATCAAATGCCAGCCAGGCGAAACGATCGCTGTGGAATGGTTCCCTTTTGATCAGATTCCGGGTCCGCTTTCGTTGGGTCACAGGAGACGGATTCAGGATGTGATCGATGGTATTGGAGGCGGTACGTGTGTTTCGCAAGTTTTCAATTTACAGAATTATCCAGAAGGAATAGATCGAAAAGGTCTCTATGATCTTCGAGATAAATCAGAGCTTTCACCGCAGCAGTTTTATCAGAATATGATTGAACAAATTGAGGAAACAGAGAAGGTCGAAGTTGGGGATGTATAAATTCTTTCGTTCACTTCTCTTCCAGCTCGACCCTGAGACTGCCCACCACCTGACTCTGCAACTGATGTGGCTGGGTGGCCTTCAGCCGTTCAGCGCTCTTTTGCAAATGGTATATTTTGCACCTTCAAAGCCCGTGGAAGCATTTGGCTTGACCTTCAAAAATCCGGTTGGCCTTGCGGCTGGTTATGACAAGGATGGAATTGCCGTACGCGGACTGTCCACACTGGGATTCGGATACATCGAAATTGGAACGATTACGCCGCGCCCGCAACCGGGGAATCCAAAACCGCGCATCTTCCGGCTGGTGGAAGATGAGGCTATCATCAATCGTATGGGCTTCCCTTCGCGGGGAGCTGAGAAGGTCATGCGTACATTGCGGCGTATGGAAAAAGCCAAAACCCGCCGCCCGAATGCGCTTTTGGGAATCAATATTGGCAAGAACAAAGAGACACCCAATGAAGAGGCCGTGTTCGACTACCTCGAATTGCTCGATAACTTTGCCCCTTTTGCGGACTATCTGGCCATCAACGTCAGCTCACCCAACACGATGGGCTTGCGTCAGTTGCAGGGACGTGACGCTTTGCATGGCTTGCTCACCCAACTCGATCACCAGCGTAAACTGGAAGAAACGCGGCTCGAGAAGAACATTCCGTTATTAGTGAAGCTTGCCCCCGATCTTACTAACGATGAACTCGACAATGCCCTCGGTGTGATCCTGGATACCGGCATGGACGGAGTCATTGCTACGAATACCACTATTGCACGCGTGGGGCTGTGGTCAAGGTATCGGGAAGAGACAGGCGGATTGAGCGGGAGCCCGCTCAAAGTTCAGAGTGAAGCGATGTTGGAAAAGATAGTTCGGCAAGTAGCCGGGAGAATCCCCGTTGTCAGCGCGGGTGGTATCATGAATCCTGAAGATGCAAAACGCCGCCTCGACAGGGGGGCGACGCTTATTCAGGTTTATACTGGGTTGGTCTATAGTGGGCCGGGTTTGGTCAGGGCGATAATCAACGATGTGTAAAAGCTCTAGCCGCCGTCCTCGGCGGCACCCCCGTTCGAGGATGCTTCGCGAGGGACACCGCCTTGAGGCGAAGACTCCTTCTTGAACTCTTCTGGGGTGGCTTCCATGTGTTTGGCGACCATCAAGATGAAACGTCCCTGTGTGAATGAATGCAACCACTGACCTGCCTTCTGTCCCTTTTCCGATTTCAGCGCGGTTTCCAGGTCTTCGCGTGAGTCAAAATACAACTCGTGGATTTTCTTGTAGTTCATATTTGGCGGGCCAAAGACCAGCTCATCGACATCGCCCACCATTTCCTTACGCAGGCCCGGCATTTGTTCCGCTAAACCCAAAAATTTTTGCCAGCCCGGCTCAAAGGATGCCCAGGCAAAGGGCGGTAAAAAGAGTATTACTAATTTGTACATGTTTGACTCCTGCAATGATTATACAAGACCTTTTGTGGTATGATACCGCCGCGATAGGAAAATGATAATGGACGATAAAATTACAATCATCGAAGGCCCTCCCCCTGTTTTTGAACACGTACAGGATGGTTGGGCCATGGGCCTCAACGAAGGCCCGGTTTTAACTGTACCTGCCCTTACCCGTTTACGCACGTTCAATGGTCCCGCACTGGTTGAACGCTGCTACCGCGCCTGGCATAAACATACACCCATCCATCTCCATTACCGCAACGAAATGGGACTGGAGCAAACAGCCCCCATTCTGGCTGCACGTAACGTGGAAACCGATGACGGTCACGTGCTGCTCTTGTGGGTCTACCTCGACAGCGAAAAGGTTGAATACGAGATCGATTTCGGAGACGATGACGGTTTCGAAGACGACTTCGACGAATAGAATTTGATCGGGCTGCAAGGCCCGGTTTTTCTTTTCCTAGACCAGACAGGTTTACCAAACCTGTCTGGTCTATACTTCCGGTTACAATAAGGGGACATGACCACGCTTCTTACCGGACTTCAATCTGCTACGCTAACGATCAGCCTTAACCGTCCCGAACGTGCCAATGCCTTCAACTTCGAGATGATCGCTGAACTGCGAGCGGCGTTTGAGGAGGCTGCTACAGACTCACAAGTTCGCTGCGTGGTGTTGACAGGCGCAGGCGCTTCCTTCTGCGCCGGGCACGACATCACCGAGATGCTGGCTGCCCAGGGAGGGAATATTTCCTACCGGAAGCACCTCGATGAAACCTATAATCCGCTTATCCTGCAAATCCGCCAGTTGGAAAAGCCTGTCATCGCGGCGGTCAATGGTCCGGTGGCTGGTGCAGGCTTGGGCGTGGCGTTGGCCTGCGACATGCGCATTGCATCGGAAACCGCGCTTTTCACAGTGGGATTCTCAGGCATTGGATTGGTACCCGATTCGGCGGTCTCGTTGCTGCTACCGGCTCTGATCGGGTTGGGGCGCGCCACAGAATTTACTTTCAACAACCAACCGATCACTACCGTACAGGCATTGGAATGGGGCATGGTCAATCAGGTTGTGCCGGATGACAGACTGGTTGACACTGTAGGAAAACTTGCAGCTGGGCTGACAAGTGGTCCAACCAGCACATATGGCCTGACCAAGCGTCTCTTCAACCAGAACGTGCTGCCCAACCTGGAAGAAGCCCTGGCGTTTGAAGGTGAAATGCAGGAAGTCGCTAGCCAAAGGGCGGAGCACGTTGAAGGGGTGAAAGCGTTTTTAGAAAAGCGCAAACCATCTTTCTAACTCACATATAACCATGATGTAGAGTAAATGGTGGAGCATACGTAGTGCACTTACTGGGAATATCTTCATATCCAGCACGCTTGCAGCGCCGGATGCGGGCTGTAATTTGGTTGGATAGTTTGACCATTCTTGAGGGCATCGGAACGCTGTTCTGGCTCACGGCGCATCCCTCCGAATTTGGGAGCAGGATCTTTCTGGCTTACTCTCTGGAACGCTGGCTATTGATCCTTGTAGCCACAGCGACGATTGCTGTTTTTTCGTATGCTTTATGGGTGATCAAATATAAAACCGAACGGGTGGAAACGCTAATCGATTTTTTTGAGAAACCAAAACATGCCAGCAGGTTGCTGGTATCCATCACAATCCTGTTTATCCTATTTTCAGGATTGATGTTTTGGCTGCCTCGTGTTGATGCTGTACAACCCTATTTTGTAAGATTATTTCCTTTGTTATTATGGAGCACGGCCATTTTGGCGCAGATATGGCTTTTCTTGATGGTCGTGATGCGGGGAACGGTCGTCCAATTTTTGAGGGATTTCTTCCCCGTTGAAAGCAAGAAGCAGTTTTATCCAGTAAAAACGATGGGCAAAAGTCTACTCATCGTTTTGACTTTAATTTCCCTGGGATATCTAATCGTACAATTCAAAAGCTATTTTTCTGTCCGCGAATCTATTTTGATTGGCGATAGCTGGAGCTACCTGCAAGGTGCAGCGCTGGATATAAGTGACTCGAATTTCTTCTCGGAGCGACGCCCATGGGCAATTCTGCTTTTTTACAAAATACTGGGAAGCTCGCAGTCCTTGATCGAGATATGTCAACTCTCAATATCCACCGCTGCATGGCTATTTTTGGCCTGGAAATTTATCGGCTCGATTAAAAACGATTGGATCAAAATTGCAGGGTTTCTTGTGATCCTGGGATTCAGCTTGACGCCCACTGTTCAGGTCTGGAACCATGCTGTTCTCAGCGAGTCGCTATCAATTTCGGTGATGGTCTTGATCCTTGCCCTTTTTATTGGATTGGCCCAAAAGTGGGAATGGCGCGCCCTGTTCTTGCTTGTGTTGTATTTCGTACTATGGATGAGTTTCCGGGAAGCGAATAGCTATATTGCCCTGATGGTTGCATTGGCTCTGGCTATTATTGGACTGGCAAAACGAACGCTTAGAGTTTATTTGCTTTTGTCCTTTTTGATCGGTGTGACCTTTTTCGTCAATTACCAGTTGTCTGCGATCTATGCGCTGCCTCGCTGGGCGCTTCCCCTGGCAGAAGTGATTACAATACGCATCCTGCCAGATCAGGAATATCTGGACTTTTTTGCGAACGAAGGTATGCCCGTAAACCCTGCTTTGATGGCCTTTAGCGGCAGATGGGCCAACAGCGATGAGTATGCCATCGTAAACAGCGTTGAACTTGCAAAGTTCGAAAAGTGGCTCTTTACAGAAGGCAGAAATGTTTACGTAAAATTTTTACTGACCCATCCGCGTTATACAATCGAAGCGCCGTTGAAGAACATGGATGTTTTATTGGCAGACGATTTTGTTGAAGGAATTCCCGTGCTAGGATACCTACCTGCTTTACCGACGATCATTGATGAGATCCTTTACCCCAAGCAGTATTTTCAACTATATTTGTGGGTTTCGATTTTTGCCATCGGATTTATCTTTGCCACCAGTCTACGCCAGAAGTTGCAAGTCAATTGGGTTGTATTTGTATTTTTGTTCCTGGCTATTCCACATCTGTATTTGGTCTGGCATGGCGATGCATTGGATATTGCCAGGCATGCCGTGATGGGCAATATCCAGTTTCGCCTTGGGATATGGTTGTTGCTTGTGCTCTTCATAGATTCTCTTTTTATGAATCGCCAGCAGGTACAAAGACTTGAGCTATCAGTTCGTTGAGTATCCATGACTTTCTTTAAACAGAAGTTCACCTTCCGCATGCAGCTTGTATTTTTTCATAGCATGTTGATTGCCCTGGAAGGTATAGGTGTGCTAATCAGCCTGCTATTGGAGCCATCGCAAGGTGGCGGCTTTTTGGGATTCTCCCTGGGGCGTTGGGCTATTTTTTTTGTCAACTTCTTGCTTTGGATAAATGTTTGTAATTTGATCTACCGAGTTTGGATCAATCGGATGGGGAAATTAGAAACCTGGCTTTCCAGTCAGAGAAACCTTTTCAGTTTATTTTTTCTTTCCCTTGTGTTATTTAGCATATCGTTGCCGGCTGCTTTGGGGATAATCCCGGCAATACGGTACTTCGCTTATTTTGGACGTATTCGTCCCTCGCTGATCTGGTTTGCTTTGGCCAGCGGGCAGATTCTCTTGACATTATTGATTTTGCTGCGAAATCCCATTTTGGTGTGGTTCGAACAGTTTTTTCCAATGGAGGGAAAACTACAGAATGACTTCTCCCTGACGATGAAGCAAAGCTATTTCATGGTCGGAATAACCTTGATTTATCTTGTTCTCCAGTTGGGGAGTCACTTGCAGGTGAGAGATGCTCGGTGGTTGCCGGATAGCGTTGACTACATTTTCCCGGCCGAAACATTTGCCTGGAATGAGTTAGGCCTGTGGACGCACACCAAACCCTGGGGAGCTGCCATACTTTATAAGTTAATGGGCACATCCCCGGCCACGATCGATGCGGTGCAGACCATCCTTTCTTCACTAGCGTGGCTTGCACTTGCGTGGATTTTTAGCCGATCCATCCGTTCACGCTGGCTGAAGCCGCTAGCTTTCGCATTCATTCTGGGGTTCAGCCTGGCTCCGTCTGTGCAGATGTGGAATCACATCATCCAGAGCGAAGCCCTTTCGATTTCGATGATGGTTCTTATTCTGGCTGTTTGGATATCCCTGTTACGAAACTGGCGTTGGTACAAGCTCTTGGCGCTGATCTTACTCTTCGCCTGGTGGATCGGCACACGTGAGACCAATGTCTATCTCAGCCTGATGATTGCCGGGATTCTGGCAGTGATCGGTTTGTTCTACAAACGTCAAAGGTTCTACTGGGGAGTCAGCGCCGTCTTGATCGGCTTTTGTGTGGTCAACATGCAGATTTCGGAGATACCGACCGTCCCTCGTTGGCTGTATCCATTGACCAACACTCTTTTACATCGCATTCTGCCTGATGAAGAATATCTGACCTTCTTTGAGGATCGTGGCTTGCCTGTTTCCCCGGAGTTACTTTCCCTGAGCGGTGGGCTTGCCAATAGTGGCGATTTTGCCGTTTTCAATGATCCGGCCTTGAATAATGTTGAAAGCTGGCTGTATCGTAAAGGCAAAGATGTATATGTCCAGTTCTTGTTGCGCAATCCTGTTTTCACTGTGACAGATCCGTGGAAACATGTAGACTTGCTGCTGGCGCCAAAAGATTTATCATCTTACGCGCCGGAAGAATATAGACCCATTCAGAAATGGATTGCAGGCATTTTCCTTTTCCCTATTTCGCTCTGGCTGTTATTATTGCTTGCTGTTTTGTCAATTTCTGCAACGGCTATTGCAACTACATGGCGGGGCTCGTCAGTTTTTTGGCTGCTTTGTTTTTCTCTGATACTTTTCATCCCGCACTTTTACCTTGTCTGGCATGGGGATGCAGCAGAAGTGGGAAGGCACGCCATTCAAGCCAGTGTACAATTGCGGCTCACCTTGTGGCTCCTGCTTTTGTTGGCTCTTGATAAAATAGTGAAAAATGGTTACTCAATACGAACCCGTCATCGGTCTTGAAGTCCACGCGGAACTGCGCACGAACTCGAAAATGTTTTGCAGTTGCGCCGTTGTCGATTCTGTTTCTGCACCGCCCAATTCGGCTGTGTGCCCGGTTTGTGCCGGGATGCCCGGTATGCTGCCGGTCGCTAACCGCATGGCTGTGGAATACGGCATCCGTGTGGCGCTGGCGCTGGGATGCAATGTCAACCCAGTCAGCATTTTTGCGCGCAAGAACTATTTCTATCCTGATTTGCCCAAAGGGTATCAAATCTCACAGTACGAACAACCTCTGGCCGAGCACGGAGAGTTGGTCATCGATACATCTGGAGGGGAAAAGACCATCCGCGTGCTGCGCGTGCATCTGGAAGAGGACACCGGCAAGCTGACCCACGTCAACGGCGGATCGCTGGTCGATCTCAATCGCGCAGGTGTGCCGTTATTGGAAATCGTCTCTCAACCGGACATGCGCTCGGTGGAGGAGGCGCGCGCTTATGCGGAAGCTCTGCGCGATATCCTGCGCTATCTGGAAGTCAACTCCGGTGACATGGAGAAGGGCGTCATCCGTTTTGAGGCCAATATCTCGGTGCGCGAAAAAGGCACGGATGCCCTCAACACGCGTGTCGAGATCAAGAACCTGAATTCCTTCCGCGCATTGGAACGGGCCACCGCTTTTGAGATTGAACGTCAGAGCAAGATAATGGCAGACGGCGGAGAGGTGGAACAGGAAACCCTGGGCTGGAATGAGGCCGAAGAAACAACTTATTCCCAGCGTAGTAAGGAAGACGCACACGACTATCGCTACTTCCCCGAACCTGACCTGCCTCCGTTGGTGGTGGATGGACCCTGGCTTGAACAGATTCGTGCTGAACTTCCAGAGTTACCGCGTAAGAGACAACAACGTTTTATCGATGTCTATGGTTTGACAGAATATGATGCTGGTGTATTAACTGCGGAGAAACCCATCGCGGAGTATTTTGAAAGTGCAGTAAAAAGTGAAATGGAAAACGTAAGTCCCAAAACGCTCGCCAACTGGATGACCGGAGACCTATTCTCGTTGATGAATCAGACCAATATAACGGTAGCGGATTTGAAGGTCCAGCCTGAAGCGCTGGCTGAACTGGTGGGGTTGGTGACGGTGGGCGAGATTAACCAGTCCACGGGCAAAACAGTTCTCTCTGAAATGTTCCAATCTGGGAAAAATGCGTCGGAGATCGTCGAGATACGTGGGCTGAAGCAGGTGTCGGATGAAAGCCTGATTTCTGATCTGGTCAAACAGGTGATGGACGAAAACCCGGATGAAGTTGAAAGTTTCAAGGCCGGGAAGGAAACCGTCGTCAACTGGCTGTTCGGGCAGGTGATGCGCAAGGCGGCGGGTAAAGCCAATCCGCAGGTGGTGCGGGCGGAGTTAGAGCGCCAGTTACGTGAGTAGAAGTTCTTGCAGCAGTTCAACTGCCGCAAGAACAGAGACAGTTCAACTGTCCCCAGAACCAAGCTTTATGCGAGAGTGAGCTTTATCTAAAAAATTTATGAACTTTTTATATTGACGGAGTTGCCAACCTCGTGTATTGTTAAGTTGCACAACGAAAAAGGCAGTATGTCTATATGATATTAGTTTGTGCCATATGAAAAAAAATCGAGCGGGCCCCAGTCCTGGGATACCCGCTTATTTTTTTCTCATGCCGTAACTTCCTATGACTTGTTCTGCCAAAATGAAGTTGCGGTGCTCAATTCAATCTAGTTACTCCTAGGAGAAAAAATGTCCGAACAGATCAACGCTTTTGAAATGGCGCAGGTGCAATTTGACAGCGTCGCGGAAATGCTCAACCTTGACCCCGGGATTGCCGAGGTGCTGCGTTGGCCGGCCCGCGAATACTCTTTCCGCATCCCGGTGCGCATGGATGATGGCTCCTTACGCGTTTTTCAGGGCTTTCGCGTACAGCACAATGATGCTCGCGGTCCGAACAAGGGTGGCATTCGCTTCCACCCGTCCGAAACGATGGACACTGTCCGCGCCTTGGCGACCTGGATGACCTGGAAATGCGCCGTGGCTGATATTCCATTGGGCGGTGGCAAGGGCGGTATTATTGTCGACCCCGCCACGCTCTCGACTCATGAGAAGGAAGAACTATGCCGCGGCTGGGTGGATGTGATGTGGAAGAGCATCGGCCCGCGCAATGACGTCCCGGCGCCAGACGTGGGCACTACCCCGCAGATGATGGGCTGGATGATGGACGAATATTCCAAGCGTGTGGGCGAATATACCCCCGGTGTGTTCACTGGCAAACCCTTGGGTGGTGGTGGTTCCGAAGGTCGCACTGAGGCTACCGGTTTTGGTGTGATTTACACAGTACGAGAAGCGATGAACCACCTGGGGATGGACTCCACCAAGTCTGTGGCTGCTATCGAGGGTTTTGGCAATGTGGCGCAGTACGCGTCCATCGGTTTTGTCGAGATGTTGGGCGGCAAGGTCGCCTGTGTCTCTTGCTGGGACCGGCATGACAAGACAGCTTACACATACAGCCATACTGACGGTATCGATCCGCGCTTCCTGCTCAGCATCACCGACCAGTACGGCACCATCGACAAAGACAAGGCCCAAGAGGCTGGCTATCTGGTCGAAGATGGTGAAGCCTGGATCACAAAGGAAGCCGATGTGCTCATCCCGGCGGCTATTGAGGGTCACGTCAATGAGGACACTGTCAAGACCATGTCCAAACGTGTCAAGATCGTGGCTGAAGGCGCTAACGGGCCTTGCACGCCTGAAGCCGACGAGTACTTCAAATCCAACGGCATCTTCAACATCCCCGATTTCCTGTGCAATGCAGGCGGCGTGACCACCTCCTACTTTGAGCAGGTGCAGAACGATATGAACTTCTACTGGTCGAAGGAAGAAGTGCTGGACCGCCTGGATCAAAAGATGACAGCCGCCTTCAACGCTGTTCTTGAGATGAGCAAAAAGGAAGACGTGTACATGCGCGATGCAGCCTACATGGTTGCCATTGACCGCGTGGTCAAGGCCATGGAACTGCGCGGCTGGTTCTAATTTGAAATCACAACAACAATAAGATCGGGCGGGGATATAGCCCCGCCCGTAACGTTTAATTGGACTTTTCGCCTCTGACTCCCCCGTGCTGGTCTCCGTTATTTCAGTGATGACCCTCCAGACAGACCACGCCGTCCTTGCCCACCAGCGCATCGTGAACGACGCCTTTAGGTAGATCCAACCGGTCGCCGGGGAACAAAGTCACGTTGCGTTCGAGTTCTGGCAGGCCAAAAGTGATCGATCCGCTCACCACATAGATGACTTTGTTGAAGTTATGTGAGTGTGCCGCGTAAACGTCGTGTGGGCTGTTCGACCAGGCGTAGGGGGACATACCCTCCTCTGTCATGCTTAGTCTCAGCTCATCGCGCGAGGGCGGATCGTCGTCCGGCCAGGGGGTGACTATTACTTCATCTGTCATTTGTTCTTCTTCCTCTACTGGCTGCTTTCAACCGGATAACCAGCATTTGTCCAGGCACCGAAGCCGCCCAGGATGGGGTTGACACGTGTAAAACCATTTTCGAGCAGGATTTGCGCCGCACGGGCGCTTGATTCCTCGGCCGGTCAGGTGCAGTAGGTGATGATCCATTGATTCGGATCGAGTTCCTCGATTCGTGTTGGAAGTTCAGCCAACGGAATGGACAATGCTCCTGGAATATGCCCCGCTGTAAATGAACCTGCGCTGCGGACATCGACGAAGATAGCTTCTCCATTGTCGAAAGCTACCTTGCTCTCTTCCAGTGTGATGCGTTGGATTTCACCTGGCGCTTCCGCAGCCGGGCTGACCGGTTCAGAGGTTGGTGCGCAGGCTGTCAGAATCGCGGCGATAAAAGCGATGCCGGTGACCAGCGCAAAAAGTGCTTTCCTTACGTTTGTTTTGGTCATAACTTGATACCTGTAATTTTGTTTATCCAATCATAAGCTTTCTTATAAGTGCTCTAGGCAACGTACCCTATTCAGGGCACTTTCCACGCCGCCTAGAGCTGATACGGCGCTGTGGTTTACTCAATTGCCTTGAATTTCACAATACCTGTCCACGCGCTGACCGATAATGGCGATGCTGTCGTCCCAAAACTTGCGCGTGCGGATGTTGATGCCAAAACGGTCGGCCAGGTCGGCGGCCATGGCCTCCCCTGTAGATGCTAACAGAGACTTATAATCCTCTACGAAATCTGCGCCGCGCTGCCGATAAATAGCGTACAGTCCGGTTCCAAATAGCAGGCCAAAGGCATAGGGAAAATTGTAGAACGATACTTCAGTGGAGTAGTAGTGCGGTTTCCAGGTCCACATGTATTTTTGCAGATAACGCTCGTCAAGGCCGTCACCGTAGGTGGCTTTTTGGGCGCGCTCCATGATTTCACAGAATTCGTCAGCAGAGAGTTCGGCTTCCTCGCGACGCTCAAAGATTTCTTTCTCGAACAGGTAACGCGAGTAAATGTCTACGATTACCTGGGAAGCGCCGTTCAACTGGATTTCCAGCACAGCCAGTTCTTCCATCGGATCGGTGACCTGAGAAAGTACGGCCTCGGTGGCAATTGTCTCGCAGAATGTGGAGGCGGTTTCGGCCAGCGTCATAGGGGTGAGCTGCTGCAAAACGGTCTTATCGAACTGGTAGGCGCATTCGTTGTGGAAGCCATGACCCAGTTCGTGAGCCATGGTCGAGAGCAGGTCTTGCGAGCCGTCGAAGTTGACCAGAATACGGCTTTCCTTCATGCCCTGCACTTCCATGCAGAAGGCGCCGCCGCGCTTGCCATCCCGCATCTCGGCGTCGATCCAGTTTTCATCAAAAGCGCGTTTGGCAAAGTCCCTCAATTCGGGTGAGAACTTTTCGAAATTGGTCAGGATGAAATCCTGGGCTTCCGCATACGAGTAGGATTTCCCGGTTTTGCCTACCGGTGCAAACAGGTCCCACCAGGCTAGCTTTTCCTTCCCGAGTAATTTGGCCTTGTGTTTGAAATACTTGTGGAATATAGGGAAGGAGTCTTTCATGGCGGTCAGCATGGCTTCCAGGGTGGGACGGTCGATACGCGCCTGCTCGATAGCGGACTCGAGCGCGTCTTTCCGGCCCCGACGCTTGTTCAGCGTGACCACTTCACCCTTCACGCCGTTGAGACAAGCCGCCAATGTTTCGCGGACAGATTCCCAGGAGGCGGTTTCGGCATCGTATGCGCGATGACGGGTTTCTTCATCCGGATGAGAGCGCAGGTTGATCAGCGCGGGCGTGGGGAGTTTCTGGATTTCGCCGTCCAGCTCAAAGTCGACGGTTAGCTGCGAAGTGACCGTGCCTTGCAGTTTGTCCCAGGCATTGCCGCCGCTCAGGCTGAGTTCCGCGGCCAGAGCTTCCTCTGTTTCGCTCATCAGGTATTTGCTCTGGTCAGCGGCTTCCTTGAGCATGAAGGCGTGGGCTTTAGCTGGTTTGCTGTGTTCCAGGGATTTGTCCAGCGCAGGCGCGATCTTCCCCAGCCAGGCTTTCAACTGCACGTTGAGATTCTGCAGGGGCAGCTTGGCCTGCTCATACGCGGACAGCATACGCGTGGCGGTTTTGTTGTGCGAGTCGATGCTGACAAACGAGTAAATGTAGGCTTCGATCGTAGATGAAAGTGTGTAAGTATCGTTGAAGCGATCAACAACTTCGCCAAGGATGGGACCAAGCTGGTCGGGCGGGGTCTTTGCATCAGTTTTGCTGACCACTTCGACGAAATAGTCACTCAGGTCAACCACTTTGGTTTTGAAGCTGGCAAAAGCGCCCTTGAATTCTTCCGATTCGAGCGAAGGATACACGTTGGTCAAGTCCCAACGGGGAGCGGGTATGGACATGTATTTTTCTCCTGTATATGTGGTGTCGTCAAGTATACCAAGAGCGTACGTTGCAGGCGCTTGAAAACCAACATTCTTATTTCTGTAAGCAACAGCGGTGAAGAACCAAAGGTTTTTCGCACAAGATTTTTCGCAAAAGGGGTAAGGTTGGGGGATGGAGACACTAAAAAGCCAAGAGACGGATGTGATAGACGAAGAGAAAGGGGATCAAGAGCAAGAGGCGCAAAAGGCTCTGTTGAGGGCCTTCACTGGCACACTGCATCATTTCTTTGGGGGCTGGTGGAAATTGTTCAGGGGAGTGCGGGATGGGA
>JASFRG010000049.1:0-28540 GCA_050115035.1 Anaerolineales bacterium
ATGAAAGGTCGTCCCAAAACCCCGACTTGTTCCTAATTCCACAGGCTGCTCTCTGTTCCCTTATGGATGCAGCCTGTTATTCAACCTGAAATGAGCAAAGTCCAGCCCATGTGTTATGTTTATTTTATCGTTGCTATCCATAGGGGAATCATATCCCAGATCAAGGCAATCGGCAAACAGGTTGTCCTGATTTTCAACGTGGGATATTCTGCTTCTAACGGGGTAGAATAAGGTTGTGTCCAGATCAAGCGATTCCACCAACCTTTTTTCAGCCCTCCAACATGGAGAAATTGAGCTCAAAGGGCAGTTTATACTGGGGAGCAACTACACATTTCTCGTCAATGTGCATCACGATGGGAAGGAATTACAAGCCGTCTACAAACCATCCAGGGGGGAGCAGCCACTTTGGGATTTTCCCGATCACACCCTGGCTCACCGCGAGGTAGCGGCTTATATCGTGAGTGAGGCGCTTGGCTGGAAATTCGTCCCTTTCACGGCGCTGCGAGGAGATGGCCCTTACGGACCCGGTTCCATCCAGCAATTCATCGAGTACAATCCCGACTATCACTACTTCAACTTCAGCGACAAAGACAAAGAGCGTCTGCGGCCCGTCATGCTCTTCGACTTGCTGTGCAATAATGCCGACCGCAAGGGCAGCCATGTCATCATCGAATCAGAGACGGACAAGATGTGGCTGATCGACCACGGGCTTTGTTTTCACGAGGAGGAAAAACTTCGCACGGTTATCTGGGATTATGCAGGTGAGGCAATCCCGGATGATCTGCTCAAGGCTCTCACGCTTCTTGCCTCGACCCCAAGCCTGCTGCCTGACCTTCAACCTTATCTCAGCCCCAGGGAAATTTCGGCATTGCTCACCCGGGCGGAAACTTTGACCTCATCAGGCGTATTTCCGCTGCCTCCAGAAACCAGACGTGCTTTTCCATATCCGCCTATTTAAATTTCAATCATGATTATTGATAGATTTCAGGCTTCTCAAGCAGAGGAAGTGGCGGAATTAATAAAGCGCAATTTGCTGGAAATCACCAGCAAATACTATTCTCCAGAGTATATTGCATCCTTAATAAATCATCACTCGCCAACGGAATTATTAGATAAGGCCCTGGCTCAATATATCTTCGTTGCCCTGGAAGATGGCAGCGCAATCGGAACGGGAAGTTTAGCCAATTTGGGCACTCCAGAAATGCCAACCTACTATGGCACAGCGATCTTTGTCGCGTTGGAGTTTCATCGAAAAGGGGTCGGCAGACAAATTATGCGGAGAGTGGAAGAAAAAGCCTTGGAATTAGGGGCGGCTAAAATCACTGTACGCGCAGCAGTCAACGCATGTCAATTCTATGAAAAGCTCGGGTACACTTATCAGGATGGGATTGAAATGCCTGACGAAAAGGGAAACTTTGTGATGATAAAGCGCTTCTAACAAAGTACGATTCAGTGGAATGATTACTGTGAATTGGAGAGTAATATGACTCATTACAACCTCGCATTTATCGGTTTTGGTAATGTTGCACAAGCCCTGGCACACCTGCTTTTGCGCAAGCGCTGGGAACTGCAAGAGCGCTATGACATCACTTTCAGCGTGACAGGCATCTCGACCGGTTCACACGGAACGGCGGTCAATCCGAACGGGATTTCTGTCAACGCAGCTTTCGAGGTGTTGCAGTCGAATCGTTCGCTGGACCTGCTCACTGGCGGGCCTAACCCGGAAAACGCGCGCGAGTTCCTGGAACGCAGCGAGGCCGACGTGATGTTCGAAAATACGCCGGTCAACCATGAGATCGGTCAACCCGCTCTCGATCACTGCCGCATGGCGCTGGATCTCGATATGCATGCTATCACCGCCAACAAAGGCACGGTCGTGCACGGCTACCGCAAACTGACCGAGTTGGCCAGGGCAAAGAATAGAAAATTCCTGTTCGAATCGACAGTGCTGGGGGGCTCTCCGCTCTTCTCTGTTTTCCGCGAAGCTATGCCCGCCGCGGAGTTGACCTCCTTTCAGGGCATTTTGAATTCGACTACCAACATCATCCTGTCACGCATGGAACGCGGCGAATCATATGAAGATGCGGTAACGTATTGTCAGAGCGTGGGCGTAACCGAGACTGATCCGTCGGCAGATGTAGATGGCTGGGATGCGGCTATCAAAGTTGCGGCGCTGGTGAGCGTCCTGATGGATACGCCCTTTACACCGCAGCAGGTGGAGAGAGAAGGCATAAGGGAGATTACACCTGAGATGATCGAGAAGGCGAAAGTGAGCGGGAAGCGTTGGAAACTGGTCTGTTCCGCCGAGAGAGTTGAGGGTGGAATTGTAGCCAGCGTCAAACCAGAGCAGGTTTCATCTTCGTCTGCGTTGTATGGCATGCTGGATTCAACCACGGGCGTAGCCTTCCGTACGGATGTGTTGGGAGACTACTCAATTATCGAATCGGAGCGGGAAGGTATGGTGGCGGGACCAATCCCAACTGCCTATGGTCTGTTCGCGGATTTCGTGAACGCAACAAAAGGAAGCTGACATGCAGACATTTACCTTGAGGGACGTCATGCGCGTATTGGAGGAAGGCTGGGGAGAATACATCAACCAGTTCAACAGGCTGTCACCTGAAGAACGCGCCGCATTCCTGGAGAAAGAGGGCTTTGCAAATTTTCACGATCTGCTTGCCCATGTGATTGGCTGGTGGGAAGAAGGCCTGCGGATCATCACCGGTATCCTGGACGATCCCAGTTTCACCTGGCAGGAACGCGATATAGATGCATACAATTTGGAACTGATCGAGAAATTCCGCTCATGGCGTGAGGAGGATTTGCTGCTGCACTACGAAAATGTGCGCGAGGCTTTTCTCAACCTGATCGCTGATTTGCCAGAGAATGCGTTAGTCAATGAAGACATCCGGTACTGGTTGTACGAGGATGTGATCGAGCATTTGGAAGATCATAAAATAGTCTGATAAGTCTCGTTGGTCTAACAAGTTCAACGAGGCGAAGTGTGAGACTTGTTAGACCTTCCGACCTGTCAGACATTTTCGGAGGGCACAATGGGAGAACGAGATGTTTTCATTGTATCGGCTGTACGTACGGCCTTGGGGATAGGCAAACCGGGCGGGGCTTTGTATGAATTCTTGCCAGTTAATCTGACAGCCGCGGTCATGAAGGAGGCGGTTCAGCGCGCCGGGGTGCAGATGGACCGTATCGAAGATGTGTTGTGGGGTTGCGTCACGCCAGTTGGCGATCAGGGCGCGAACATGGCTCGGTTGGCAGCGCTCAAAGCGGGATTTCCAGTAGAAGTTCCGGCGGTGACGATGAACCGCATGTGCAGTTCCAGCCAGAGTGCAGTCCATTTTGGGGCGCAGGCCATTTTGGCTGGTGACATGGACCTGGTCATGGCGGGTGGTACCGAGATAATGTCACACCAACCCATCGGCGCAGACTATCCATCTGAGTGGCCGAAAAATTTTCCATATGATCTCGTTCATCAAGGCACCAGCGCCGAGATGATGGCTGAAAAGTGGAACCTAACTCGCGAGGAATTGGACGACTTCAGCTATGAGAGTCACATCCGCGCGGGAAACGCGATTAAGAATGGATATTTTGACGGGCAGATCATGCCGGTTAAATTGTCAAATGGGGACGAATTCAAGATCGATCAAGGGGTGCGCTTCCCACCGGACCGGGAGAAGATGCGCACGTTAAAGACTGTCTTCAAAGCGGACGGTGTGATTACGGCTGCCAATGCCAGCCAGATCAGCGATGGGACCGCCGCACTCGTGCTGGCCTCTCCATCAGCGGTTGGACGCTACAACTTGAACCCGCTGGCGCGCATCGTCGCACGCACAGTGGTCGGCACTGACCCGGTCTTGATGTTGGATGGCCCCATCCCGGCCACGCGCATGACACTAAAAAGGGCCGGTTTGTCTCTGGATGATATGGATGTGATCGAAATGAATGAAGCTTTTGCCAGTGTGGTATTAGGCTGGGCCAGGGAAATAAAACCTGATATGGAAAGGGTCAACCCTAACGGTGGCGCCATTGCTCACGGACACCCGGTCGGTGCGACGGGAGCGATCTTGATGACCAAGTTGGTCTATGAATTACAGCGACGCAAGGCGAGATACGGTTTGCAGACCATGTGCGCGGGTCATGGCCAGGCCACAGCGACGATCATCGAGAGGGTTTAACTCGCCACAAAGACACGGAGTTCAAGATACTCCCCATACCCTTCTTCCAATTCATCCGCCGAGATGAAACGCAGTGATGTAACAACTTGGATCGGTGGGGGCTTCGCTGTAGACATCTGCACCTCGGATGAGCATGGATCAGATGGTCAGGAATATGATGGCGATCAATGCCAGGCCAATACCAATCGCCTGTGAGCGAGCTACACGTTCTTTGAGCAGAATAGAAGCTAGCAAAACTGTCGCAGCGGGATAGAGAGAGCTGAGAATTGCGGCCACATCTAAACGCCCGAATTGGCTGGCAAGAATGTAGAATCCATTTGCAGTAACATCCAAAATACCATTTAAGACGATCAACGGCCAGGCATTTCGCGAAACCCGCCAGTTTTTCTGCCGGGCCAGCATGAACACAAACATGACCAGGACCCCGCCAATACGCGAAGCCAGCATTGTCCAATATGTAGATTCTTGTGCAGCTTTGTGAACCAGAATGAAGTAAGTGCCAAAGCCAAGTCCTGCCAACAGAGGCAGGCGCAACTCATTAATATGCGCCAGGATGCGACTATGATTGCCTTCTTCGCGTGAGATCATCCAGATCGCGGATAGCGACAGAATAAAACCCAGAAAAGTCAGCAGGCCAGGAAAGCCCGCCAGCAGCGTACCAACCACTACAGGCAACGTGGCTGCCATCAACGCCGAGACCGGAGTGGCAATACTCATCTTGCCGCGTTCGATGGCGTGAAAGAGTAATAGTAAACCGGTGGTACCAAGCGCCCCAGCAAAGACGGCTCCCCCCAGCGGTGCGAGGTTGGGAAATGGTTCACGTATTATGAGTAAGGCAAGGATGATGAACAACAGGCCGATCGCTTCACTGTAGAATACTGCACGATATGCTCCAGTACGACGAGAAGCCAATCCACCTGTGAAGTCTGCCGCACCCCAGCCAAGCGCGGCACTGAGTCCGAAGATGATAGAGAGCAATGATTATTCCTGATGGTGTTCCACAATGTTGCGAAGAGCACCATAAAATGTGAGAGTTTGGGAATTATATCTTGATGTCATAAAAACAAAAAACTTCCGAGAGATTTCCCGGAAGTTTTTACTTACACCAATTACTGGCCTATCCCCAGCGCCAACTGGTACCATCCTTGCTGTCTTCGATGGTGACACCCAGTTCTTTTAGCTTATCGCGGATCATGTCAGAAAGCGTCCACAGCTTTTGCTCACGGGCTTCACTCCGCACCTCGACCAGCAGATCAATGAATTTGTCGGCGTCACCGGAGCCGGTCTTTTCTTCCAGACGCAGACCGAGCACACCGGTCAGTTCGCGCAGGGTTTCCTGGATAGGTGCGAGCTGCTCGTCGGTGGCACTGGCATCACGAGCCGTGTTGATAATCTTGGCCAGTTCGTACAGCGGAGCCATTGCGCCGGCCGTATTGAAGTCATCATCCATAGCGTCGATGAAAGCCTGCATGATGGGTTCGGCCTGGTCAGCGAGCGCGGAGGCGGCTTCGGGGGTGAGTCCTTTGGCATTGGGCAGGGCAGATCGAAGTCCCGCCTTGAAGCGTTCCAGGCCTCTTTCAGCGGCTTCCAGCGTATCTTCAGTGTAGTTCAGCGGGGCACGGTACGAACCTGTCAACACGATCATACGCATCACATCGGCATCGTACTTCGAGAGGAACTCGTTGATGGTCACCAAATTGCCGGTGGACTTGGACATAGCCTCACCGCCGAGCTGCATCATGCCGTTGTGAATCCAGTAGCGTGCAAATTCCTTGCCTGTATAGGACTCGGACTGAGCAATCTCATTCTCATGATGGGGAAAGATCAAATCGTTGCCGCCACCGTGGATGTCGATCTGCTCACCCAGTTCCTGCAGGTTCATCGCCGAGCACTCGATATGCCAGCCCGGGCGACCTTTACCCCAGGGACTCTCCCAGAAAATTTCGTCTTTTTTAGCAGCTTTCCACAGCGCGAAGTCGAGCGGATTTTCCTTCTCTTCACCGCTTTCGATGCGCGCACCAGCCTGCATATCCTCCAGCTTGCGCCCGGAAAGACGGCCGTAATCCTCGTCCTTTTCTACCCGGAAATAAACATCGCCGTTATCGGCTGCATAGGCATACCCTTTGTCGATCAGCCCCTGGACGAATTTGATGATGACATCGATCGTATTGCTGACACGCGGGTTGGATGTGGCAGGCATGATATTCAGGTCTGCCAGGTTCTGGGCATAGTCGTTGATGTAACGTTCAGCCAGCTTGAGCGGATCTTCGCCGAGCTGGTTGGCGCGCGTGATGATCTTGTCGTCCACGTCGGTATAATTCATGACATGCTTAACCTCATAGCCGCGATACTCTAGGTAGCGGCGGATGATATCAAACACCAGGGCAGACATAGCGTGCCCAACGTGCGCGTCGCTGTAGACGGTGACACCGCAGACATACAGTTTGACAACGTCCGGTTCGAGGGTTTCAAAATCTTCTTTTTTGCGTGAGAGTGTGTTATATACGCGTAGCATTTCCTACCTGATTTCATTCACCATGGAGACCACCCCGGCCCGACCGGCAGAGCCGGTGCGGGCAAAGAGTACGGAGATTTATAATGTTTTCTCTGTGAACTCTGTGCCCTCAGTGGTGAATTACTTTTTCTTGTTATTCTTTGTCTCTTCTTCCACGCGGGCAAAGATCATGCGCCCGGCGGCGGTTTGCAGCACTTTGGTGACACCAACTTCCTGATACTCACCAATATAATCGCGGCCGTTTTCCACAACAACCATGGTGCCATCGTCCATATAGCCTACACCCTGGTCGCGTTCCTTCCCTTCCTGGATTACGTTGATGCGCAGGATCTCACCCGGCAACACCACTGATTTGACGGCATTGGCCAGTTCATTGATATTCAGGATTGTCACGCCCTGCAATTCGGCCACACGATTCAAATTGTAATCATTGGTCAGGATCGGACACTTGAGCTGGCGCGCCAGAACGACCAGTTTGTCATCCACCTCGCGCACACCATCTACATCGATATCGCTGATGCGTGTCAGGATGTTGGGTTGTTTTTGTAATTCAGCTAATATTTCCATACCTCGACGTCCACGCTGACGGCGCAGGCCATCAGGCGAGTCGGCGATGTATTGCAATTCGTTGAGCACAAAACGCGGAATGAGCAGCGTGCCGGGTAAGAAGCCGGTCTTGGCAATGTCGGAGACACGTCCGTCAATGATGACGCTGGTATCCAGTAAGATGGTACGGTTCAAATTCGTCCAAGAGGAGGAACCACCGCCTTCATTGCGTCCACCCAGGGCGCTAAGCAGACTCATAATATCACCCTGGCGCATAGCAAACAATGAAATGCTCAAATAACTGAACACAACAACGCCGACAAATGGGAGCACACTCCCAAACGGATCAGGCAATAAAGACAATGGAAATGCCAACAATGCTGCTACCAGTAAACCGACCACTAACCCGGTTAACCCTGCAAAAAGTGTCTCAGCAGAAAGACGTCCCAGAATGGCGCGAAATGCCTTTACCGGTCGAGTGGTGATGTATGGTGTCAGAATCAAACCTGCCAACGCTCCAACCAGGCCAAAGATGGCTGCATAAAATGTTGTTTGTCCTGCTAGCTGTCCAGCAACACCCCCGTAATAACCACCAACTATTGCAAAAACCAACATACCAATAATACGAAGAATAAATTCAACACTCATGAAAAAATAACTCCTTGTAAATGAATAGAAAAACGTGGAATAATCAGCCTCATGATAGCATGGCTAAATCACGCCGTCAATTGCGAGGCAAGATATTCAGACAAAAATGTTACACAATACTCGCCTCTCATACCTTACTCTTCCCTGTTCAAAAAGCACGTTGCGTTGCACGGTAAGGGTATAATTACAAGTACCTATTATGGCCATAGATAAATTTGGAAGAAGCATCCACTACTTACGCATCAGCCTGACAGACCACTGTAACCTGCGCTGCATCTATTGCATGCCAGAAGACCAGACCTTCAGGCCGAATGCCGATTTAATGCAAGATGACGAGATCCAGTTGCTCACGCAATTGTTTGCGGGGCTTGGATTCGACAAGATCCGCCTGACGGGTGGGGAACCAACGGTCCGCGCTCATGTGGTAGATATCATCCGTAACATTGCTCAGACACTCGGCATTCGCAGCGTTTCGATGACCACGAACGGCCTGCTCCTGTCTCGATTGGCTGAGCCACTGGCGGAAGCCGGACTCCAGAGAGTCAACATATCGATCGACACCCTCAACCCGGACAAGTTCAAGCGTCTGACACGCTGGGGCAAGCTAGAAGATGTCTGGAATGGCATCAACGCTGCCGAAAAAGCAGGGCTGACGCCAATTAAGTTGAATGCAGTAGTTGTCAAGGGCTATAACGAACCAGACGTGGTGGACCTGGCTCGCCTTACGTTAGACCATCCCTGGCAGGTCCGTTTTATCGAGATGATGCCCTTCGCTGGTGCAACCAACGTACAAACCGGGCAAGTTATTACCGCCGCTCAGATTAAGGATAGCATTGAGTCGGAAGCGGGCAAAATGGAAATCGCCAACGATGGCAAACTGGATGGTGAGGCGCGTCTGTTTCGCTTCCCGAATGGAAAAGGTGATGTGGGCTTCATATCCTCGGTCACTGCACCTTTCTGCGCCTCATGTACCCGCGCGCGTCTGACGGCGGATGGCCGTTTGCGCCTGTGCTTGCTGAGGGAGAAGGAAGTAGACTTGCTTACCCCACTGCGTGCAGGTGCCACGCTCGACGACCTGCGTCAGATCATCCTGGATGGCGTCTGGGAGAAACCCTGGGGGCACGGCCTGGCGGAGGGCGTAATTCCACTAAATAGAGTGATGAACGAGATCGGTGGTTAATGAAATTTACAAATAGCATAAAAGCAATCCTCTTCGACTTTGATGGTACATTGCGACACAGCCTCCCCTCCGGTGGGGAGGTTTTCACAAATTATGTTATCAGTCAGGGCTTGCAGGTCACGACCGAAGACCGGCGCCGGGCTGCCATCTGGGAACACTATTACTTTGCCAGTTCTCCCGAAATACAGGCTGACCAGAAGAAATACAATGGCGAGGAAGAGGGTTTTTGGTTCCACTTTGCCCATCGCAGATTAGCGGCGCTTGGTTGTGCTCCGGAGCTTGTCCCGGAGCTCGGACCAAAAGTCTCTGCGCACATGCAGGAAGCTTATAAACCTGAAAACTGGATACCCGAGGAAGTGCACACCGTCATACCGGAGTTGAGAAATATCGGGTATACCCTTGGGGTGGTTTCCAATCGTGATAAACCTTACCAGGACGAGATCGATAGCTTTGGCATGGGAGGCTACTTCCATTTTTCGCTGGCCGCGGGCGAAGTAAAATCCTGGAAACCAGATCCGGGGGTTTTTGAACATGCGATTAATATGGCTGGCGCATCCCCTGAACAGACTCTCTATATAGGCGACAATTACTTTGCAGACGTGGTTGGAGCGCGTCGCGCTGGACTTCAACCTGTTCTCTACGACCCAAAGCGGCTCTTCCACGAACCAGGTTGTTCCGTGATTGCTTCTTTTGATGACCTGATCAATCTTTTGAAGTAAACTGATCTATCCCAAATCCCTTTACCCACAAAGCCTCACAAACGACCAAAAAGAGAGAGGAGAAGGAGTAACACTATGGCATGGGAACGAAAAATCATGCGCGTCATACGTGTTCGCAACGATCAGAAGATTGGTGTGTTGGCAAATTTATTGTCAGCCATTTCTGAAAACGGGGGCAATATCGGCAGTATCCAATTGTTAACCGATACATCCCAGCATGTTGTGCGCGAAATTACCGTCTATGCAGATGATGAAACCCATCTTGAGAATGTGCTCGCTGCTATGCGTGCGAACCTCGGGACGGTCGTGGTCGAAGTGCGGGATGAGGTGCTCGAACTTCACCAGAAAGGCAAAATTGCCGTTCGCAGCCGCTATGAAATCGATTCAATGACCACCCTGCGGCGCGTGTACACCCCCGGTGTGGCAGAGGTCTGTCGCCGAATCGCTGCGGACTCATCGCAGGCACGGCTCTACACCAGTATCAGCCATATGGTGGCTATTGTCACTGACGGCTCAGCTGTTTTAGGATTGGGTGATATTGGAGCGCAAGCCGGGATGCCAGTTATGGAAGGTAAGGCCATGTTGATGGAGTCGCTAGTTGGGCTTTCGGGCGTGCCCATTTTGCTCAACACCAAAGACCCGGATGAGATCGTCCAAGCGGT
The DNA here is from genome assembly GCA_050115035.1 of Anaerolineales bacterium. Classification (GTDB taxonomy): domain Bacteria; phylum Chloroflexota; class Anaerolineae; order Anaerolineales; family Villigracilaceae; genus JAABUE01. The sequence goes on from JASFRG010000049.1 coordinate 10,461, forward strand.
AGCGGCTATTGCGCCAACCTTCGCGGCCATTCAACTGGAAGATATTTCCGCGCCACGCTGTTTCGAAATTGAGAGCCGCTTGCAGGAAGAGCTCGATATCCCCGTTATGCACGATGACCAACATGGGACAGCCGTTGTCACCACGGCGGCGCTCCTGGTCGCGGCACGCACCGCAGGCGTGAATTTGCAGGAAAAAGTTATCGGGCAAATCGGGCTGGGGGCGGCCGGGCAGGCTATCGGTCAGATGTTGATGCGCCTGACCGGAAATCCGGTTTACGGAGCTGATTTGAGTCAGTCCGCTTTGGAACGCTTTGTGGGGTTGGGTGGCCGCAAGTCAAATCTGGATGAGATCATGGCCGAATGTGACATTATCATCGCCACGACCGGCGCACCGGGGTTGATCAAAGCTGAATCGGTGCGGGAGGGGCAAATCATCCTGGCACTTTCAAATCCGAACGCAGAGATCGAACCAGCCGTTGCATTGGCACATGAGGCCGCCTTCGCTGCGGATGGGAAATCGGTCAATAACGTACTGGGGTTCCCGGGCATTTTCCGCGGTGCTGTGGACGCGAACGCGCCGCGCATCACGCACGAGATGCTGGTGGCCGCCGCCGAGACTATCTTCAACTTGACTCCGCCTGGCGATCTGGTGCCAAACCCGTTGGATAAGGGTGTGCACCATGCTGTGGCACGTGCGGTAGCCGAGAAGGCTTACGAACAGGGTATCGCCCGCGCGGATTATGTGCCCTATGTAGAAGAGTGATTTTTTGGGGAAGAAATCTTCCACATCTTTTGTTAAAATAGAACTATGACCCTGCCTCTACCATCTTCCGACAACGTTCTCAACATTTACCTGACCCTCAGTCAATATCCCATTTTGGGACATCGTATTCGCTCACGCATGCGCAAAGAACTGTTTGAGCGCGGTATCATCTCACAGGATGATTTCGAAGCCGAGGCGCGCCAGAAGGCAATCGAGTCACAGGGACGCGAGGGGTTACAAAATCCGTTCGGCGAGGAGAGCTCGGAAATCTGGGAAAAACGACTCTCTCGTATCCGCAATTCTCTGACCGATTTTTACTTCGCTTACAACCTGCCATATTCGGACTTCGAGCGCATCATCCGCGAGATATTGACTGAACGCGGCCGCAACGAGTTGGACTTTGTGTGGTTCAATCCTGAGTTGGCTCCGCAGGATATGCTCTTCGAGCAGGCCGAGATAATCGCCCACATGCCGGAGGAAGAGCGAGCCAAGTACAGGCCGCGTTTGCAAGAGATCAAAGTGGTGCTCATCCGCACGATGGTCAGTGACCAGTTGAAGTACATCAAGATCGCCCGGCAATGGTTCAAGGTAGCCGATTTAGTAGAAATCCGCAACCGAAAAATCGGCGGCGGCAAAATCGGAGGCAAGGCAGCCGGGATGGTCCTGGCACTGCGTATCTTGAAAGAAACTGCCCCCCCGGAACTGCGGAATAGTTTCAGAATCCCGGAGTCGTTTTTCCTGGGCTCGGACGTTTTCTATAATTTCATGTCCTTGAATGGGCTGATGCACTGGAATGATCAGAAATATAAATCCGAGGAGGAAATCCGGAGAGATTTTCCCATTGTCCGCGCCGAATTTTCAAAAGGGCAATTTCCGCCAGAAATTGTGGAGCGTTTGAGGGAACTGGTCAAGAACGCTGGTAAAACGCCGTTGATTGTCCGCTCTTCCAGTTTATTGGAAGATAATTTTGGCGCTTCCTTTGCGGGAAAATACGAAAGCATTTTCTGTCCCAATCAAGGCACATTGGATGAGAATTTGTTCGCTCTTACCAATGCAATTTCCAGGGTGTACGCCAGCAGTGTCAACCCAAATACTCTCTTGTATCGTCATAAAAGTGGGCTGGCAGATTACGATGAGCGTATCGCCATCCTAATCCAATATGTGGAGGGGGAACAGCTTGGACATTATTATCTTCCCCAAGGCGCTGGGGTGGCTTTCAGCCGCAACCTGTACCGCTGGTCACCACAGATTCGCCAAGAGGATGGTTTTCTGCGCTTGGTATGGGGGCTGGGAACCCGGGCCGTAGACCAGGTGGCAGACGATTATCCGCGTTTGGTTGCGCTCAGTCATCCGAAGCTCCATCCCACAGCGGATGTGCGTTCCATCCGCCGTTACTCGCAACAAAATCTGGATGTCATAGATCTGAAAGCAAATCAATTTCGAACGATCCCGGCTAGCGAGGTGCTAAATCCGCGCTATCCGCCCCTTCGTTATATCGTCCAGGTGCAACAGGATGGCTATCTGGGAGTCATGCGTAGCAATATGGTCGAGCCTGAGAAACTGGTCATTACCTACGAGGGTTTGCTCTCACGCACATCTTTCCCAGCGCGAATGCGCGATGCGCTTGAATTGTTGGAGACTCACTATAATTCACCGGTCGACACTGAATTTACACTCAAGGTTTTAAAGCCAAACACATTAAAACCGGATGTAAAAATCACACTCTTACAGTGTCGTCCGCAGAGTCATATCCAAGAAAATAGTCAGGCGAAATTGCCGCGTGAACTACTGGAAAAGGATATTATCTTTTCCACACAACGTATGGTACCTCAGGGTCTCGTCCAGGGGATTCGCTATGTGCTGTTCGTTTCGCCTGAGGGATATTTCAGTATTTCGACAGAGGCCGAGCGCACCAAACTAATCCGTGCGATTGGACAACTGAATGCCGCGTTGGAAAGCGAAACGTTCATCGCGGTTGGCCCGGGCCGTTGGGGAACATCCACACCTGACCTGGGCGTACACGTGGCTTACGGCGACATTTACAACTCCCGCGCGCTGATCGAGCTCTCGGGCGCATCAGTCGGCACTTCTCCCGAGCCTTCCTTCGGCACGCACTTCTTCCAAGACCTGATGGAAGCCCACATCTATCCGCTGGCTGTTTTTCTGGATGACAAGGATGTGATTTACAACCGCGACTTTTTCTACAAAACCCCAAACAAGGTACTAAAGTTCATTTCGATCAACAAGCGCCTCACGCGGACCCTGCGCCTGCTTGCCGTTGAAGATTCACGTTCCAACCATCACATGGATCTGGTCATGGACGGCCAAAAAGGCCGCGCGGTGGCGTATCTGGTTCCGGATGAAGAGTAAGTAGAGCTTTGCTAGCAAGGGTAACTATTCATCTTATCGAGATCGTTATTCTGACACTGTCCGACCAGTTCGTTCAGATTGTCTTCGCAGCCAAAGAAGATAAACCACAACAATTGTAAGCAGTACGCCTAATCCCAGAAAGAAACCGCGGCCTTGTGCAAGATTCAAACCCGCAAAGCCGGACAATCCTCCCTGAGTTTCCACAACAACATTTGTCATAACATCATCCCAACTCGGTAAAGCCTTATGCCATTGGCCATCTGAGTTTCCCCGAATGATGGTCCCTGCGTTGATCGAATAGTAAGGTTCGCCAGGCCCTGGCAGATAAATATGGCCAGTCTTCCCCGTAGCGTTAAAGTAATAGTAAAACATGTACCTCAATGCAAGTTTGTCTTGCTGGTCTTCCAGATAAAACCTGACCAGATACGGCTCTTTGATATTTGGCGGCGGGCCGGCTAAGGGACCTCCTGTGCCAATGAACTGGCCTCCCCAGGGGTCAAAACGGCTCAAGATTTCCGGATTGGTAATTTTGATCGGCTTTTTCAAGCCAAGGCCCTCAATGGTCATCTTATCAACCGGGCCTTTGGCCATCGCCGGCGTTACCAGAAGGAGCAACGCCAGCAATAAAATCAATTGTAAGCACCGAGGTATGAATTTCATAAGGGTCTTACATTCATGGTTCAACTTCTACAATAAATGAGAGCGTACTATCTGCCGCCCTTGCGGTAACTTCCCAGCAACCTTCCGTGGGAAAGGCCAATCCTGTGGCTTGAAATCGCGTTGGATAACAACAGGGAACATGGGCTTCAAGAGGAGGAGCCTGTGCATCGAGACGCTGTCCTGCTATTGCTAAAGAGCTCCTTCAGGGCGAAACCAACCCATTTTTATGCCGACTTCGCTCGGGCGAAGATGGTATTTTTCATTTCCTTCCCACCATGCTGATGCCAGGATTGAGCGGTCCTTGTTTACAAAATAATATCCATAAGCGGGTGGCCCTTGAACTGCAGAATCTTCCGGTGGTTTGATCCATTCGGGTTCGGTAACTGGACATTCATAATCCCGCGCAATTTCTGTTTTTGATTTCCCTGAACTGGTCGTGTCAATTACCGCACAGCCAGCCAGAGCAGCGATAATTAACAGATTGAGCATGAAAGAACGAACCGGGAATCTCACGAGGATACTCTCCTTTGCAATCACATGATACTTCTACAAAGGATACACCGCCCAAGGGAAGAAAGTTCCAGCTCGTTCTGTGGATGTTTCTATCTTTTCCGAATTACTTTTCAGGCAACAATTTCCCGATCAGAAAATAACGGAAATCCTTTCCTCGAAAAGTCTGCAACGCACCCCACAATCCATATAAAGACCAGAAAAGCATGATCAGAAGAGGAATTACCATCGAGATCATCCCGATCCAGAAGATGGGCGGTGGAGGTCCATCGAGTAGTTCAGGGTTACTTACAAATGGAATCCAGGTGAGTGCATAGAAAATACCCCACAGTACCCACATCGCCATAACCACGATCATGCCGATCAATTGATACACAGCAGATTGCAAGCCCTGATTAGATGCATAAGCAGCTTTTTCCTTTTGAGTGAGCCAGATGAAAACTCCCACAAGGATGCCAGGGCCGAAAACGATCACGGACGCATGTGAAATGGCCGCCATAAAGCGCTCTTCACTGGATGGATTTGTGGACATATGACCTCTTTCCGTTGTCAATATATCAATGTGTCAATCTAATAACTTATAAACGATAAATCTGCGATTTTCAAAAACCTTGTCCAAGTGTAATTTACACTCACCAATCCGCTCTGGAGGAATTTGCAAATTCTCCCCAACCTTTTTGCTCAGTACGAGATAATCGCCTTCCGGAATCCGGTCACATTCGGTCAGCGCCAATGCATTGCGGTCGGACATCAAGCGCATGGCACGGGGTTTGAAGAACACAATCACACTGTCAGGTGATGTTTCGTTTTGAATAAAATCAAAGGTTTCAATACTTAAAGGGTCAAAGGGGCCGTTGATTTCTCGGTCAGCGCGCAAGTTTACATATGCGTTTGTGCCAGAGTTGTAAGCAAAAAAAATCGCGATCAAAAGCAGGTAAGCATAAAAGCCTTTCTTCAATATATTTTTTTGACTTTCTCCGATCTTGGAAAGTGTCACTCGGATACCTTGTAAAGCGAAATAAATAAAAAATGGCAGCATCGGGAAAATAAATCGATAGCCCTGCCACTCTGGCCAAGTCCAAATCACAAGTAAATATAAAGCGACATAGAGCACAAATAGCAATTCTGTTTTGAAGCGAGTCATCAACCCAATAAAGAAGAATACCGCAAATATCCAGAAGAACAGATCCTGCCCGGGCAAGCTGGCAAAAAACTCTCTAAACAATTGAGAATAGCTGACGATGTTATTTGCCATCGAATCAAGGCTGAACCCGGAATACAATGCAAGGTAGGATGTCTGGCCGCCCGGAAAGATCAACCCCGAAATCCCCCATAAAACTCCGAAGGAAACAACCATAATGAGCGTGTCAATCACCAGTTGTTTGCGCTTCTCGCGCTGTCCTAAAAATCGAAACCCCTGAAAAAGTAATATGCTACCTAGCAGAATTAATCCCTGCGTGCGGACGAAAAAAGCAGCAAGCACAGCAACACCCGTTCCCATAGCAAGCGTTTGTCTGCGTTTGCCTTGGGGTTCGTGAACATAATGATCGGCCAGTAGAATGGCAAACGTTGAGAAAAATAGGAAGGGAATATCAGAGAGAATATTATCGAGTGAGCGCAAAAGCTCGGGGTTGAATGCGAACAGAGAAATGGCTAGCAGGCTTTCGGTCAGTGTGAAGCGGTGCCTTATTAATAGAAAGAAAGTTAACAAAAAGGCCAGATAGGACAACAAAACAGGCAGTTTCAAAGCCAGGGGACTCAATCCAATCAAAGCATATACCGGGGCCAGCATGAGAGGAAAGCCCCAGGGGTATGCTGCCGGTCCGAGCTGATGGGAGGATTGTGTGACAGTATACGTGTTGGCAGTTACGAACTCTTCCATGTTTCCGGTGAGCATGCTCTTGGCCTGCATAATGTAAGCCGCGAAATCGTCTCCCCAAAAGTGACCACGTGTAAGCACAGACGATCCGAACAGGGCGCTGATTAGAAGGATCATTGAAAGAACAATGGCAGCCTTTTTTGACATGAGCGGATTGTACACCGAAACGAGGGGAACACAATTAGAACTTATGTTCTATTACCAATTATAAGAAAGGGATGCATAAAGTATCCCATCATTCAGAACTAAATTCAATCGCCGACTGGCTGCGCTTCTTCCTGGACATCTACTGGCAACCGTTTCGACAATACTAGCCAGCCGATGAAAAGCCCCATCACCACCCAACCAGGGATGCTTGTCAATGCGCCACCGAGGGCGGTGTCAAAACCCGGTTTCAAGAACAGAAACGGCAGGCCTGCCCAGGCGTTGATCGACCCATGCGCCAAAGCTGCCACCCATGGACTGCGTGTGTTCAGATACATCCAGCCGATGATGATTCCCAACAAAATACAGAAGACGGTCATCAACAAAATTCCGAGTATGGGATGGTCAGGATAGTTGTGTCCCTGGGCGATGGCAGGAGCATGCCAGACTCCCCAGATAGCTCCGCTAATGATCAGTGCTTTCCACTGGCCAAGAGGCATCAACTTTGGAAGCAAGAATCCACGCCAGCCAAGTTCTTCACCCATCGCAAATATGATATTTATCAAGGGTCCGAGTATCAATGCCTGTCCAATTTGAATGAGCACCAACATACCTGGAGAAATTGGTAACTGCGTTCCTGTGGCTTCCAGTTGCTGCTGCATAAATGTGAACTCAGTATCTAGTTGAGCGGTACTAATGAGAACCGTGAGCACACCTCCCAGAATCACAAGAACCGGCGGTAACAACCAGGCCCAAAGATAAAAACGTTTTGGGCCAAGCGTATTGAGGCGCAGTGATCTGAAGGGCTGCTTTGCAACTATCACTGTGGCAATCAGTGCGGCAATACCAGGACCCCACATGGCCAGTGCCCAAAGACCTTGAGTAGCTGATAGGCGGGTGGTAGGTTCCAGGTCGGAGAAGAGAACCGTACTCAGAAACAGGGGCCAGGAAATCGTAAAGGCGATGACGATGAACCAGATTAGTGGTTTACGCTCGATCATTTATGTTCTCCTAATAAGATGGCCTGGAACGCTCGCGACGACTCCGGTCAGTCAGCGGACGTTTGGCAATTAAGGTCAGGCGGTTGGTGCTCTCGCCACGTACAGCCGAGACCAGTTCCCATCCGTCTTCGCCCCATTCATCCAGGAGTTCCATCAACTCTTCGTCTTTTGGCGACTTTAGAATCGAGCCCAAACTGTAGATCTGGTACTCCCATTTCTTGATTTGATCTGACATATTTTCTCACTTCTTCGTAAAAAATTCAGCTTATTTTTAACAGCGGCGAATACAGAGGCCATTTTTTATGTTTCACATGAAACACAAATTATGCATTCGTCTCTCGTTGATAAAGAACATAGGAATAAACAAGCAGAAACAGAGTCGAGCCCAAGACGGGAACCAGAATAAACCAGATTGCAAAATCAGGAAAGAATGCTCCCAACAGAGCCAGGATTCCGGATGCAATGAACAGGGTCGAGCCCAATCGGTGCGTCTCATCCCAAACATGATCGCTGCTGAGAGTCCACGGAGTACGGATACCGATAAAGAAATTTCTTTTTGCCTGTCGCATCATGATCCCGGCAAAGACAAATATCAATCCTATCGCAGGGAGCATGGCTGCGCCCATGTTGAACTGGTTGTATCCCAGATTCCAGAGTATGGTCAGAATGTGCATGTAGACCATAAAACCGACCATAATTGCGATGAATGTATTGAAGTATTCCCGGAACTTGGCGATGTTGGCTTTGAGCGGATCGATTTGCGGGATAACCAGAAACAGTAAAAGCATTCCCAAAGAAATAACCGGCATCAAAAAGGCGCCCCAAAAACGAGAGATATAACCGTCAACCTGATTGGTTGTATTCCAGTGCGAAGCCATTTGATCGGGTAATCTGCCATAGACAGAGATACTAAAGGCAACAGCAAATGCAACCAGAAAGATTGTTAGGATGACTGTGTTACGGGTGGACATTATGGACTCCTTGATGTTTCATGTGAAACGTATACAATGGTTTTTTTTAATTTCTCTACCGTACATCTAGCCTATAATTTGCACCTGATTTTGAACTGTATTTGTACGGTAGAGAATTTTTAATTATTCTTTTGGCAAATTCTGCTGTGCTACTGACACTACGCCGCTCAATCCACCGAGGTTCATCGTATCAACTGCGCTGCTGGGGACAATGACCAAGGCGCCTTTCTCTTTCAGTCCTTCAAAGAGCATATTCATAGCCCGTAAGTGCAGGGCAGTGGGGTTGTCAGCGTAAGCCTGTGAGGCTTCAGCGAAGGAGGCTGCGATCTGCTTTTCGGATTCGCCCAAGATAACGCGCGCCTGTCGTTCGCGTTCAGCCTGCGCCTGGCGGGACATGGTATCTTCCAGGTCCTGTGGGATGACAACATCTCGGATCTCCACAGACTGCACGGTCACGCCCCAGGGAGTGGTGCGCTCATCGATGATTCGCTGCAGCTCATCGTCCATCTTGGCGCGTCCGATCAAGATGTTGGCCAGGTCCATCTGCCCGATCACTTCTCGCAACGCGGTTTGTGCAGCCCAGGCGATGGCAACTCTATAATCTTCGACTTCAAGGGCGGCCTTCTCAGCATCCCATACCACCCAGAAAAGGACGGCGTCTACATCCACAGGGACAGTGTCTTTGGTCAATGTTTTTTCAGCAGAAAAAGGGGTGACCATGACGCGGTGATCGATCCAGGTTGGAGTTGTGTCGACGATCGGGATAATCCAGAAAGGTCCCGGTCCGGCCAGTTCTTTAAAATTCCCCAAACGCAAGACCACGACTTTCTCCCATTGGGAGGCTACTTTCAGAGCGAACAAAATATAGATTCCTATAAACATCGTGATTACCACATAAACCCCTATGATCGTGTCACTGATGTTATTCTCCGACATGATGATCGCGCCCAGGATACTGGCAACCAGGAATACGGCAAAGATCGTCGCACCAATGCCAGAAATGTGCTCGTCTTTTTTGGCTTTCATGGATTGTAAGGTTTTATCTTTAGAGTATTTTGTGGACATGTTTACCTCATCAGCTTTCAGTGTCATTTTTGTTTTCGAGTTGTTCTTTCAAGGCTTTATTAATTTCATCTGGACTGCATCCCAGATGATACGCTTCACTCAGGTAATCACGGGTCAGGGCTTCGAGTGCCTGCCGTCGCAACTTGTCTGTGCGCTCGGGTGGCGGAACATCCAGAATATAAGTGCCGCGTCCTTGCTGGGTGGAGATGATGCCTGCTTCGTCTAAGAGACGGTAGGCCCTCGCCACTGTGTTGAAGTTCACCCGCAATTCCAGCGCCAGAGCCCTCACAGTCGGAAGTTGATCTCCGGGCTTGAGTTCACCAGCGACAACCTGCTGCTTGATCTGCTCCACGATCTGTGTGTAGATCGAAACACCGGAGCGAAAGTCGAGCTGGATGCTTTCGATCAGTTTCTTCATCTTAAAATTGTATCATTGTATAATTGAATTAATTGTATCATTGTACTAATTGTATATTAATTTTCGGTTTTGTCAAGCCTGTTCAGTGTTGACTATTACCCATGCTTTTCCCCGTTTAGAAACTGTTATTTGGTTTACTTACTTTTTGACAACTCTTCAATCGCCCGACTCAAGCGCTTGATGCCTTCTTCGATTTCATCCGGGGGCTGGACGACGAAATTAATACGCATCCGACTCCTTCCCAGGCTGCTACCGGGAAAAAATCTGTCCCCGGGCACGAAATCGACTCCTTCCATTAGTGCCAATGGAAGCAAATCTTTGGAGGATAAATTGTCAGGAAGTCTTAACCAGATAAATAGTCCGCCTTGAGGAATTTCAAACTGCACATCCAATGGCAGATGTTTTTTTATAGCCGCCACCATCACATCCCTGCGTTTGCGGAAAATCTGACAAGATTTCCTCAAGTGTGCCTGATAGCGTCCAACCGTGACGTATGCCTCTAATGCATGCTGAATCAGAGACGATGTTGCGAGGTCATTGACGTGTTTGAATTTGACCAGGTTTTCATAAACCGGTCCCTCAATCAGTAGAAACCCAACACGCAGCCCAGGCATCAACATTTTTGAAAAGGTGCTGGCATAGATGACGCGTCCACCCGGATCTAAGGCTTTGAGGGACGGTTGCGTCCGGCCATCGTAGCGCAGGTCTCCTACAAAATCATCTTCCAAAATCGGGATGTTATAGCGGTCAGCAAGGAGAAGTAACTCACGCCGTCGTGAACTGCTCATGCATGTACCGGTGGGATTGTGGAAATTGGGAATGGTGTAAATGAGTTTTGGGTGATGTTGTTGGAGCAGTTTTTCCAGGTTTTCAACCTGCATCCCTTGCGTATCCATGGGGACACCAACAACACGAAAATCCAGCGCCTGAAAAAGATCTAATGCACCCCCATATGTGGGACTCTCTACTAGGATAGTGTCACCTGGTTTTAGAAGAATCTGAGTCGTCAGAGAAAGCGCCTGCTGAGAACCAGCGGTAATAAGTATGTTTTCAGGTTGAGCTTGCAAGCCCTGACTGGCCAGCACGTGCGCGATCGTTGACCGCAAAGGTGCGTAACCATTACTTGCGCCATAATCAAACGCATCCATACCATCTCGGCGCATAACGTTTTGAAGGGCTTTCCGGAAGTCGTCAGCAGGGAATAAGTGGGGCGCGCTGCTGCCGCTGGCAAAGCTAATCAGATGGGGATTCTCTTCGGCACTTTGCGATAAGTTTCTCTCTTCGCTTGTGGCTGCCGAATCCACATTTACATTTTGTTGCCAGAGCGGCCAGGGTGCAGACGGATTGTCTTTTGAAATCGGAGTAAGTGTTTGTGGAGGCAAGACATAGGTACCGCTTCCTACACGAGAATAAATCAGACCGTCCGCTTCCAACTCCGAGTAGGCTGTTTCCACGGTGATGCGGTTCACACCCAGATCCCGGGCCAGTTTCCGGCTGGCTGGCAGGCGCGTATCCGGCGCTAAACTCCCCGAAAGTATTCCCTCACGAAGGTGATTTCTAATCTGTTGATATAGCGGAACATCGCATTCGCGGTCGAGAGGAATTCGCATGGTTTTTCTCCGAAAGCATTGGTAGTATGAATATATCACTTTATGTGCTCAGTAAATAGAGCCAATTAATTAATATTTTCTATACCCCAACAAATTGGTCTCATATTTATTTATAAAAATTGGCTCTTAACATTATGCCAATTCTCTATACAATAGGATTGTGACTACGCCATCATCCAATCCCCCGAATCTTGCACGCGGTTACACAGTAGCTTTACTAAGCGCATTGATTTTGTCAACCACGGCAATCTTCATCCGTCATCTGACACACTCTTATCAACTCCCTGCCTTGATCCTTGCATTTTGGCGGGAGCTTTTTGTCGCACTGACATTGTTGCTTGTATTAAGGGTTGTCCGTCCTGCTCTGATCAAAATTAAAAAACAAGACCTTTCCTACCTTGTCATCTATGGATTTGTGTTGGCCATTTTCAATTCGCTTTGGACACTGTCTGTCGCTTTGAATGGCGCATCAATATCCACCGTGCTGGCTTATTGTTCGGCTGGATTTACGGCCCTGCTCGGGTGGTGGTTTCTAAAGGAGCGCCTTGATTGGGCCAAGATGCTTGCTGTTGTTCTCAGCCTGGGAGGCTGCGTGCTGGTTTCCGATGCTTTGAATCTGGAAGCCTGGATAGCCAACTTCGTTGGCATTCTGACCGGGCTGCTGTCTGGTCTGTTCTATGCGATCTACAGTTTGATGGGACGCTATGCTTCCCAACGGAACCTGAACCCCTGGACAACTTTGTTGTACACATTCAGCTTTGGGACGGTATTTCTATTTATCTTGAACATTATTCCGGGAGATTTTTTGCCTGGCAAAGCTGTTCAGGCAAGTGACCTGCTCTGGTTGGGAACTTCTCTTTCAGGTTGGGGAATTTTGCTGTTGCTCGCAGCCGGTCCAACACTGGCTGGTTATGGAACTTACAACATCAGTTTAAGTTATCTGCCTTCCAGCGTTGCCAATCTGATCCTTTCCTCAGAACCGGTTTTTACCGCTGTGATGGCATACACTTTGTTTGGTGAAGTCCTGACCTTCATCCAGATTATTGGCGGCTTGATGATTCTGGCTGGTGTCATCTTTTTGAGAATCTATGAAGGAAAGCTACTTCGTAAATCAGGCAGCGAAAAAAAGCTATCGCCTGCCTAATTATGGCTGGATTTGCTGATCGTTTTGAAGTTCTCAACATGGTAGAATCCAACCGCAAGTTTTATTTATAAGGAGAACCACATGGAAGAACAGACTGGTACTTTTGCAGTGAAAAAGGGACTGGCTCAAATGCTAAAAGGCGGCGTCATCATGGACGTCGTTACACCGGAACATGCCAAAATCGCAGAGGATACGGGCGCTTGCGCTGTGATGGCGCTCGAACGTGTCCCTGCAGACATCCGTGCAGACGGAGGGGTTGCGCGCATGTCTGACCCCGGCCTGATCCAGGAAATCATGGAAACGGTCAGCATCCCGGTCATGGCCAAAGCGCGCATTGGCCACTTTGTTGAGGCGCAGATTTTGGAAGCCATCGGCGTAGACTACGTTGATGAATCCGAAGTGCTGACCCCCGCCGACGAAGCGCACCACATCAACAAGCATGCATTCAAAATCCCGTTCGTATGCGGATGCCGCAACCTGGGTGAAGCCCTGCGTCGTATTGGGGAGGGTGCTGCTATGATCCGCACCAAGGGTGAGGCAGGCACAGGCGATGTGGTGGAAGCTGTAAGACACGCTCGCTCAGTGATGGGCGCGATTCGCCGCCTGACCACCATGGCCGAAGAAGAATTGATGGCCTATGCCAAAGAAATCGGCGCACCGTACGAACTCGTCAAGGAAACAAAAGAACTCGGACGTATGCCGGTAGTGAACTTCGCCGCTGGAGGTATTGCCACGCCCGCCGATGCCGCATTAATGATGCAACTCGGAGTGGATGGTGTTTTCGTAGGTTCCGGCATCTTCAAGTCTGGTGACCCGGCCAAACGTGCGGATGCCATTGTAAAAGCAGTGACCCACTACCGGGATCCAAAGATGCTGGCTGAGATCAGCCGCAATCTGGGTGAGCCTATGGTTGGGCGCAATGTATCCTCCATGCCCGAAGTCGAGAAGATCGCCGGGCGGGGTTGGTAGCCAAAGGCTGTCAAAAAGTCTAATTCGTCCAACAGGTCTAATAGGTCAGTTTTCGACTAGTTAGACCTGTAAGACAGATAGACCGTTTAGATCTGATCATGAAAATCGGTGTCCTCGCCCTGCAGGGCGATTTTGCAGAACACGTCGTTATGCTCAAAAGCCTGGGTGTAGAGACCGTCGAAGTTCGTTTGGCCAAACATCTCAATGGTCTCGACGGTCTGATCATCCCTGGCGGTGAGTCCACCACCATCGGAAAACTTGCCACCGATTTTGGGTTAATGGAACCACTCAAAACCTTCGGACGGCGTCATGCCATCTGGGGAACGTGTGCGGGTGCGATTTTCCTCTCCAAAGATGTCAGTCGCAAGCAGCCTTTGCTTGGTTTGATGGACATCAAAGTTGCGCGCAATGCCTTTGGGCGGCAGGTTGATTCGTTCGAGGCTGATCTCGACATATCGGAACTAAAGCAGGCCACGGGTATGGACGAAGCGTTCCATGCCGTCTTTATACGTGCACCCATTATCGAGTCAGTTTCCGGTGGTACAAAGATCCTCGCCTCTTTACCAGACGGGAGAATTGTCGCCGCGCAACAAGGACATTTTCTGGCTACATCCTTTCACCCCGAACTTACCGGCGACAACCGCTTCCATATATATTTCATGTCTCTAATTGATTGATGTCTATCCGCTCGCTCGATATCCTTGACCTGCCCCTCATCGCCCGCTATCGCAACGATGCCCTGACCCTCGACAGCACGAGGGCGTTGACACGTGGCCATCCGTTGAGTGCTGCTGGCCTGTTGGCGTATGTCAACCCGGCCCGGCATATGTATTCTGCCGTAGCAAACGGGGAAGATGAAACCTTATTGGGCGGAGTCATACATTCGCGCGGTGAGGCCTTTGCGAAATTGCTTTATCTGGCTCCAACTTCCCTATTAGACCATGGTGTTTTGCCCGAGTTGGTAGAACACCTCGTTAGTCAGGTTGGTGAATGGGGAGCGTTTCATGTGATCGCAGAGATCGATGAGACCAGTAACGCATTTCCAGCGCTGCGTCAGACCGGCTTTTCGGTTTACGCGTGGCAGCGAATGTGGGACGTCAGTAAACTAAGTTCTTCAAATGAAAATAAAGATTGGGCGCGTGCCCGTTCGATCAATAGGCCGGCACTGCAAAGTTTGTACCATCAGATCGTTCCACAATTGATGCACCCGGTGGAACCACTCTCGAAAAACGCGCGCGGCTTGATTTGCAGTGGAGAAGTCAAATGTTACGTCAGCATGGCTTCAGGTGTGCAGGGAATTGTGTTGACGCCCCTGATCCACCCTGAAGCCACGGATGTCGAGACAAAGCTGACCTCCCTACTCAATTGCGTTCCTGATCGACGGGGTCGCCCGGTTTATCTGTGCGTGCGTTCATATCAAGCCTGGTTGGAACCTGTCCTGGCAGACCTGGGCGCCAAGTCGGGGCCTAGGCAGGCAGTTATGGTCAAGCATCTGGCGCGTTTGATCAAAGATGAGCAAACTTCGCCAGCTGTACCGTCTGGGGTCAGCGTGCAGCCTTCAAGGATCAGCCGGCTGCAACTTGATGAGAACGATTGATCTCATAGCATCACAGCCCAAAAGTATGTAAGCGTTACAGATTTTCCATTGAAAATAAGCTCGGATTTGTACGCGATTCCCCTAAATGAACCTCTCATATTGCGGGGGAGAGACTGCTATAATAGGCATAGACTGAAGAATCAGGTGGTACTTAAAAAATGTTCGTAAACATTCTGTAGCCTTTCTGTATGCTTTCCACTACCGGGAACACCGGCGGTTCAATCATTTTCTATTATCCCTGCATGACATGTGGCGTATAAACTCTTAGCACACATGTTGTCTGACAAAAACAAACTTATGACACAAAAACGAATTACAGATGATCTGGACGCCTTACTGGATGTTCTTCCTAGCAACGTCCGCGAGGCGGTGAAAAAAACAAACAATAGCGATAATTTGCTTGAAATCATCCTTGACCTGGGTCGTGTGCCCACCGCGCGTTTCGTAGAGAATGAAATTGTTCTGCGGGATGCTGAAGTTACTCGTCCCGAAATCGATTTTGTAGATGAACGCGTTGGTTCCTTCGACGCTGATAACCGCGCCGGGCTTGAGCGCACGTTGCATCGCATCTCTGCTATCCGTAACCGGTTGGGCAAAATTGTAGGTCTGACGTTGCGCGTGGGTCGCGCCGTTTACGGCACGATCGATATCATTGAAGATATTATCGAGTCTGGCAAGTCTATTCTCATTCTTGGACGTCCCGGTGTAGGCAAGACCACGCTGTTGCGCGAGGCCGCGCGCATTTTGGCTGAAAGCAAACGCGTCATCATTGTGGATACATCCAACGAAATCGGCGGTGACGGCGATGTGCCGCATCCCGCCGTGGGTAAAGCGCGCCGCATGCAAGTGCGCGAGCCGACCCTCCAACATGAAGTCATGATCGAGGCGGTCGAGAACCACAACCCCGAAGTGATCGTTATCGACGAGATCGGGCGCGAACTCGAGGCCCTGGCCGCCCGCACCATCGCGGAACGCGGCGTGCAACTGATCGGCACGGCACACGGTAACACGCTCGAAAACCTGCTGCTCAATCCCACGCTATCCGATCTAGTTGGCGGTATCGAAGCCGTCACCTTGTCGGACGAGGAGGCTCGTCGGCGCGGCACGCAGAAGACTGTCCTCGAGCGACGCGCGCCGCCTACCTTCGACGTGTTGATCGAGATCCAGAACCGCGACCGCTTCTCCATCCACATGGATATCATGGCCGCCGTCGATGCGCTGCTGCGCGGATACCCGCTCCCGGCCGAGATCCGCATGCGCGATGAAGAGGGGCAGATCAAGATCGAGAAAGCGACACCAGCCCCAGGGTCCCGGATCGAGACGAATGGAAAGTCTATTCGACGCGGACGCGAATCTTTCGATCAGACTCGGGGCAAGCCTGCTCCTGTTTCCAAGTCTGGTTCCGGTTTGCAATTTGAGCCATCCTCCTCCGGGCGGACATCCTTACAGACCATCCGCATCTATCCGTATGGCGTGGCGCGCAACCGGCTGATGCAGGCCGCCAAGCGATTGGGCGTACCCGCTGTGGTGGTGCGCGAATCGGACGAAGCCGATGCCCTGGTGACGCTACGCTCGTACTACCGCAACCGCCAGCGGACGGTAGTGAACGCCGAGGAGCGCGGTATGCCGATCTATGTGCTGCGCTCCAACACGGTCAACCAGATGGAGCAATTCCTGAGCGACCTGTTCAACCTGTCGACTTTGCAGGCCTCATCGAACGAAATAGACTACGTGCGCCAGCAGACACAGTCGGCTATTCAAGCCGTGCTGAACGGCGAGCGCTGGGTAGACTTGCCTCCGGGCCCCTCCCTGGTGCGACGCTTGCAGCATGAGATGGCGCGCGCCGCCGAGTTGACTTCGCACTCGTATGGCAAAGAGCCACGGCGACACGTAAGAATCTTTAGAGAATAGGAATTTGGGAATCGGGAGCAGTGAAACTCCCATTTCCCGATTCACGAAAATCGAATCCCGATGTTCATTACTCTTGAAGGCCCCGAAGGTTCCGGCAAGACCTCCCACATTCCCTATCTCGTCGAGTACCTGCGCGAGAAGGGCTATACCGTTTTCCCCACCCGCGAACCGGGCGGGACATCTATCGGCGAGCAGATTCGTGAAGTCATCCATGATTTGAAAAACGCCGAGATGCATCCGCGCACGGAGACGCTGCTCTACCAAGCCGCGCGTGCGCAGATCGTGGAGCAATCCATCCGTCCGCGGTTGGCAGATGGCGAGATCGTGCTCTCCGACCGCTACGCCGACTCGACCATCGCCTATCAGGGCTACGGCCACCAACAGAACATCGAGCAGGTGCGCGTACTCATTACCTATGCCACAGGCGGATTGGTCCCTGACCTGACGATCCTGCTCGATCTGGACGTGGAAGTTGGCCTGGGGCGCAAACGCAAAGCCGACGAATGGAATCGCCTGGATGCTTACACAGTCGAGTTCCACCAGCGCGTGCGCGCCGGGTATTTGGAGATGGTGAAGCAAGAGCCGGGTCGTTGGGTGGTGATCGATGCGGGGAGAAGTTGGGATGAGGTGCAAGAGAAGTTGAGAAGAGTAATTGTGGATGCTCTACCGTAATTTGTAACCTGATAAAATAGGTTTGGAAAATTTCCATGCTCTTCAAAATTGAATATTGGCTTCAATTTTCCACCACCCTAACAGGGATTTTCATCATCCTTATTCCCCTGTTAGGATTTCGTCGCGTGCAGGTGCGCGGGAGCAGATCGGGGGCGGCGGCCCGTCTGCTGCGTTGGCCGGTAATGCTGGTGCAAACCGCATTGCTCCTAGCAATAGGAATTGCGTTCTGGCATCCATTACCTATTGTTCTTTCGCCAGCTGTACATCTTAGAACCTATCCGTAAAATAAGAAGGGGCTCATCCGGTGTAAGATTGTTTTGCCAAAAACCAATCGCACCGGAGGTGAACCCCAATGAAGGATACCATTACCAAACCGAAAAATGTGGATTATTTTCA
>JASFRG010000050.1:0-28048 GCA_050115035.1 Anaerolineales bacterium
TCCAATCAAGCCAGCGAATGTCGGCACGGAAGTAGTAGATAAATGGGATTGCCAGCGTCACAAAAAGCGTAAAGTTAACCATTACACTCACCCAGCGGACTTCATGACTTGCTTTGTGCAGTTTCGGTTCCGCCATGCGCGTGACAAGAACGCCCAATGCCATCCCAATAATTAATACTGCTAACCCGATTGCCAGGCTATCATCCCACAAGCGGGCTGCGATCACAAAACCGAGAATCATCGGTAGATTCTCCAGGCTTTCCCACAGCCAGGCAGACAGTAATTTCATGTAATAGATTTTACTGCAACTGTCCCTGCAAGACGCTAATATGGCTCGATGCGCGTGACCAGAATCTGTGCGCCATACGCATCGGGTATATCCTTCTGGAGGATGCCCCAAACTTGAACGGCGGTCCCTGTATCACGATAGAATATCAGTTTCCTTTTGATCGCATCGTCCGCGCCATCGATTCCGTAACGGGTTCCGTTTTGATCCATTGCCTGAAAATAGTCTTCGAATTGCGAGCCCGGCAGGTTACTGATGATGACGCCGATCCAAGAAGACTCCTCAGCTTTTTCTGGCGACTCCGGCTGAGTGCCCTGAATAAAATTTGTCTCGACAATGATTCCATAAGAATCAACACGCCCTTCCCAGCGAATGATAGCTGACACATTGTCCACAACAACTGAATATTCCATGGGTTCAGTAGAACTTGCTGGCGCAGAGACCTGCACCACCCAGGGACCCTTTGTAAACAACCGGGTAAATCCCTCATCCGGGTTTTGCGGAGTTTGATCCTGGAAATTCCACTCTCCTGTGGGAAGGGATAAGTTAGTTATGTCAGCAACGTGAGCGACCACCGCATCACGCGCCTGTTCGCGCCCGCCGATTGAGATGAACATTTCTTGTGGGTTGATCTCAGCAGGGCTATCGTTAGTAAGCAATACTTTTTTTGTTGGCACATCTGTTGGTTGGCTCACTTCCGTTGGAGCGTTACAGGCAACCAACATCAGCATGGCAGAAAGGGTAAACAATTTATATGGTCTTCGCATTATTTCTCCTTTTCAATTCACAAAACAGACGTACGAGTTTCTCAATTAGTTCCTGTTTTCACATATAATGATGGGGAAACCCCACCAGAGTCCTACCTCTATATGAACTTTGTCACTTGTAATAACTCATATTTATCAATTATTCTTAGCTTGAAGCCAAAGACAAGATGAGCAAACGCGCTACCTTCTTCCGCTCTCATATTGCAATGCCACAAGACCACGGCTCGTGGGTATTTATCCTAAGCCCTCTGCTGATTGGTCTCTTTGCAGGTGGAACTATAAAACCCGCGTCCATAAATCTGATCATCGCGGCCATGGGGGCTTTCCTATTACGGCAACCGGTCAGCATAGCCGTGAAAGCCTACGCCGGGCGGCGGTCCCGCACTGATTTGCCCTCCGCGCGTTTCTGGATGTCTGTCTATGGCACGATCATTCTTTTGGCGTTGGCTGGTCTGATCGCTGAGGGATACATTTACATTCTGTATCTAGCGGTGCCTGGCATTCCTGTTTTTGCCTGGCATCTTTATCTGGTCAGCAAACGTGCCGAGCGCAGACAAGCCGGAGTGGAAATCCTTGCAACTGGTGCTCTCTCTCTGGCAGCCCCAGCGGCATATTGGATCGGGCAGAGTGGATATGATCCGCTGGGTTGGGCGTTATGGTTGTTGTCCTGGTTGCAGTCGGCAGCCTCTATCGTCTATGCGTATCTCAGGCTCGAACAACGGAAACAAGCTGAAAGTCTGGAGAGAAGCGAACGATGGCGCATGGGAAAACGCGCACTGCAATATACATCTTTCAATTTGGGGTTGGCGATCGTCTTGGGATGGTTTGGCTGGTTACCCACCTGGATTTTCGTTCCTTTTTTGGTTCAATGGCTCGAGACGTTGTGGGGTATCACGCATCCTGCCACAGGTTGGAAGCCGACTGCCATTGGCATCCGACAACTGATTGTGAGTTCGCTTTTTACAGTTCTATTTATCGTTTTCTGGAGGTTGTAGATGGAAGAGATGAAATGGGATAAGTTGGCTGAAGTGTATGGTCGCCTGGAAGCCGAAGCGGTCAAAAGTTTCTTAGAGGCCGAAGGCATTCAGGTAGAGTTGATCCAGGAGGCTATTGGACAGCTTATCCCAACAAATTACGATGCCTTCGGGCGCGTGCAGATTTTCGTGCCTAAAGAGCAGTTCGAAGAAGCTGAAAAGTTATATGAATCGTATCAAAATGCAACACCTACTAACAATGGAGGCGAACAATGAAAAACACGGTTATTCAAGTCACAAACAATGGCATGGGCAAGGCAGATGAAACACTGCAACGGAAACTCGTTGGCAAATACCTGGAACTCATCCAATTGAATGAAGAGCTCCCTAATGCTCTTTGCTTCTACACCGACGGCGTAAAACTGGTTGTCGAAGGCTCACCTGTTCTAGAACAACTTAAATCCCTGGAAGAAAAAGGCATACGCCTGATCGTATGCAGCACTTGCCTGGAATATTTCAACCTGGTCGACAAGGTAAAGGTTGGAATTGTGGGCGGGATGACGGACATCATCGAAGCCCAGGTAAAAGCTGACAAAGTCATCACCCTTTAGGATAAAAACGCTCAACATCATGACCCATCCATCACGCTTCGGACGCCGCCGACGCCTGTTACTGACCATCGTCACACTACTTGGCCTTGGGTTGCTGTTCTTCGCCGGGACAGTAGCATTCGCAGCCCCAGTCCCACAAACGACAGAAACGCCACCCGTTACCGTTACACCGACATTCGACCTTTCTCGCCTGGATGAGCCTGTCACCGCCGACCCGCCCGGGCAAATAGACCGGGGCGCAGTCCATTATTGGGGTGTGTGCATGGCTTGCCATGGAGATTACGGTCAGGGGCTGATCCCTGCATGGCGTGACGCATTCGGCGAAGACAAAGATTGCTGGCAATCCAACTGTCACGGCTCGGACCATCCGCCGGAAGGCTTCCGGATCTACAAAGACAATTTGGCTCCCGCCCTCACCGGGCCGGGAAAGCTGGCGCGCTTCAGCAACGCTTTTGAATTGTACGATTACATCTATGAAACTATGCCGTGGTGGAACCCCGGATCGATCACACGTGAAGAGGCCTGGGCGCTGGCGAATTATGTCTTGAAGTTAAACGGCACCCAACCGGAAGGATTGGTGTTGACCATCACAAACGGATATGCCATTCCCGTCCACCGCGCCGTTGCACTGCCCGAAAAAGAATGGCCCGGTGCTCTGGCACTGGCAGGCATATTTGTATTCGCTGCCATCGGAATGGTTTTACAGGCTTTCCCTAAAAGTACGGATTCAGCCATCCTCCTCCCAAAACCGAATTTCATCCACCATTTGCATCCGCCAAGCATCCCAGCCCTGCAATCACGCTTTCGCTATACTCTGGGAGCAGGTGGAATAGCTGTGTTCTTATCATTGATCTTGCTCGTCACTGGTCTCCTGGAAATGTATTTTTACGTTCCGTCACCCGACCAGGCTGCTACTTCGGTTCAGGTAATCACCACGCTGGTGCCTTATGGGAATCTGGTACGCAATTTGCATTACTGGTCGGCGCAGTTGCTGTTAGTGGTGATTACCATTCACTTGCTGCGTGTGGTGCTGACCGGCGCCTACGCAAAGCCACGTCGCTTTAACTTCCTGCTCGGGTTGGCGCTGTTGGTCATTATCCTGCTATTGGATTTCACCGGTTACATCCTGCGCTGGGATGAAGGCATCCGTTGGGCGCTGGTCGTGGGTACCAATCTGCTCAAAACTATCCCCGTTATCGGTGAGGGATTCTACCAATTCATGATGGGTGGCCCTGAAGCTGGGCCAGCCACATTGACCCGGTTCTACACCTGGCACATCTTCGGCCTGGCTATCGGCGCTGCGATTCTTGTAGGCTGGCATGCCTTTCGTGTGCGCCGTGACGGCGGCGTCGCCGTTCCACCTCCCACAGAGCGAACGGACAAAACTCGCATCACGCGTTTTGAACTGCTACACCGTGAAGTCCTCGCAATGATCATCGTTGGGATCGTCCTGTTGCTGTTCGCCGTCTTCATCCCAGCCCCCATCGACCAGCCAATCTCAGGCGCTAGCATAGACACATCCGATTCACGTGCGCCCTGGTTCTTCCTGTGGGTACAGCAACTGCTCAAATACGGTGACCCATTCATCTGGGGCGTGCTTGTCCCACTGCTGGTTGTGCTCGGATTGGGACTCATCCCATATGTGTTGCCAAAAGCAAAAACCAGAGAGCTTGGACGCTGGTTCCCACGCGGCAACAGAATTGCGCAAGTGGTGGCAGTTTTGGTTGTGGTGGGGATACTAGTTCTAACAATCATCTCCAGTCTTCCGACTTCTTATTAAACTATGAGCAAACTCTCCTCTCGACGCGATTTTTTGAAACTCATCACCAACGCTTTCTTCAGCCTAGGCGGTTTGCTTGGCCTGGGTGGTTTAATACGCTTTTTCAGCTACCAACCGGATCCAGGCCCGCCAACCGAGTTCGAACTGGGACAGAAGTATGAGTTTCCGGAAGGTATTCAAGTTGTCCGGATGGATATTCCGGCTGTCATCCAGCACACCGATGAGGGTATCATCGCCATCAGTCTGGTGTGCACGCATCTGGGCTGCACAGTGGAAAAAAATGAAGATGAAAACGGCTTCACCTGTCCCTGCCATGGATCTCGCTACAGCAAAAGCGGTGCGGTATTGGGTGGCCCGGCAACGAAAAAACTCCCCCGCTATCGGATTGAAGAGCAAGCGGACGGTACGCTGAGGTTGTATACGAAATAGGAGGGCGGAATATAATACTTATGTCACTGCGAGGAGCTGCTGAATGCAGCGAAGTGGCAGTCTCGACCTGAAAAGGAGATTGCCACGCTCCCAATGGTCACTCGCAATGACACTAGCAACTGGAGGAGCAATGGATTTTGATCTCAACGAAGAACAACGCATGTGGCGCAAGGCCGTCCATGATTTCGTAGAGGCGGAGGTACGTCCTTTTGCGCGGGAAGCGGACGAGACCGGAGAATTCAACTGGAATGCCGTTCGCAAGATGGGGCCCTTGGGGATGCTGGGGCTGAACATCCCCGAAGCGTACGGCGGGCCGGGCGTCGACGCGGTCAGCGCGGCCATTGCCATCGAGGAGTTAGGCTGGGGCTGCGGCAGTATGGCGCTCGCCATCGCCGCGCACAACGGTCTCGGCAGTACACCCATCGTTCTTTATGGTACCCAGGATCAGAAGGAAAAATGGCTGCCGCTTGTCTCCAGCGGTCAGAACAAATTGGGCAGCCTGGCATTGACCGAACCAGGCGCTGGATCAGACTTACAGGGTGGAGTTCGCACGAAGGCCGAAAAAGATGGCGATGAATGGGTCGTTAACGGTACAAAGATGTGGTGTACGAACGCATCCATCGCCGAGTACATCATCACGCTCGTCCGCACGGACCTCTCTGGCGGTTCCCGCTCCTTGAGCATGATCATCGTTCCTACCAATACACCCGGTCTCACCATCGGTCCGGCCGAGAAAAAAATGGGCTTGCACGGCTCTCCCACTCATGCCGTCACTTACGAGAATGTACGCGTGCCCCAGGATGCGCTGCTTGGTGAAGAAGGCAAAGGCCTACATCAAACACTCTCAACACTGGACGGCGGGCGCATCGGCATCGGCGCCATCTCAGTGGGACTGGCTCAGGCGGCTTTCGAGTACGCTACCAATTATGCACGTGAGCGCGAAGCCTTTGGCAAGCCTATCGCAGACCTACAGGCCATCCAGTGGATGCTAGCTGATATGGCAACCCAAATCGAAGCGGCGCGCACGCTGCTGTATAAAGCTGCCTGGCTCAAAGAGCAGGGACGCCCGTACACCATGGAAGCGGCCATGGCCAAGATGTTTGCTACGGAAATGGCTGAAAAGGTCTGTCGGGATGCCATCCAGGTACACGGTGGCTATGGTTACAGCCAAGAGTACCCGGTTGAACGTTTATACCGTGACGCCAGATTGATGACCATCGGTGAAGGAACCAGCGAAATTCAAAGGTTGGTGATTTCCAGGCAAGTGCTGAAGATGGAATTTTAAAAGTGGTGTAATTACATCTCAGAACCATTCCCTAGGAGCATGACAATCCAACCCAAATATGCTACCGTGTAATTAGAAGGATAAGATTCGAAAGGGTACGTAAAGATGGTTATCAGCAACTTGTTTCTAGGGATGGCGCTGGTGAGCGTTCTTTGGGGAGTTCTCTCATCCATAGTCATCACAGCCTTTGTCGCTGAACGCGGGACAAAAATCAATTACTTTCTGTACAGACTATACATCATCAAGTATGTCAGCCAGTATAAGCAAATCACGGAACTGGAAAACGGCAAGCCTGGTCCGTGGTTTTATTCGTTTGTGATCGCAATGAATGTCACCCTACTGTGCGCGATCATCGGTTTAATCCTGAAATCACTGTAGCCAAAAAAAGCCCCTGAGGTTGGGGGCTTTTTCGGAATTTAGTTATCACGCGGCTTGAGCCGCTCTGCTATCTGTTGCAACTGCGTAAAGCTGATCGGCTTCAACATCGAGATGGTTGAGTCGCTGGCTAGTTTATCCGCCCAATTCGAATCCGCTGTAGCCACGATAACCTTGATATCCTCAAGACGAGAGTCCGAGCGAATATATTTCAAGATTTTCTCTCCTGAAGCGCCAGGGAGGTGCAAATCCAGAACCGTCAAATCGGGAACAACTTCTTCCAGACGTTTGAGCGCCAGTTCCCCATCGGAAATGACCTCGGCTTGGTAACCCGCCTCTTCCATGGCTGTTCGAAATACCTGAGCAATATCGTCTGTATCTTCAATTACGAATGCTAGCGGCTTCATCCTTACATCTCCAACAGAACAGGTTCTAAATACTGAGAATACTATATACCATTTTCTCCTTTAAAAACAGCAGGCTTACAAGGTTGTAAGCCTGCTGTAAAGTATGGTCACAGATATATTTGATTCAATCCTTGTACAGGGACATCTCCAGTTCAACATTCAAACGGTCAGCAGCCACTTCCAGATCATCCCGCCATTTATGCTTGGGCAAGTCAGGTGGAACCGCAACAATCGCGTCCATCGTAAAGAGAGGCGCACCGCTCATTGGGGCAGGAACCACATTCGTATCGACGGATTCGATATGGATACCCTGGTCGGATAGCTGTTCAGAAAGTTCATGGATGATGCCTTCATGATTGGCGCCACGCACCTTGATGCGATACGGCATCCAATCCTTTCGCTTCGCCCCTACACCCCATTCTGTCTCCGTGAGAGAAACCTTGAATCCCTCCCTCGACAATCTCTCGATATTGTCCGACAAACGGTTCGTTTCAGAATCCGGGATGGAGACCAAAAGCAACATGGCAAACTCGCCTCCCAGGCGCGCCATGCGGCTGGCTTGCACATCGCCCCCACATTCCAAAATTGACTCTGTCACATCCTGCACGATCCCGATGCGGTCAGAGCCGGTCAGTGTTAGCACATATCGTTTTGGCATATTTTTTCTTCCTTTCAAAAATCTTTTTCTATCCGGGTTTCTCGATTACCACCCAGGCGTTGCCCTCCGTAGCATGGATGTTGGCTTTGGCAGAATCGAATGAAAACAAATCAACAATTTTTTGCGGAGCCAGAAAATGGCTGCGCATCAGCAACAACTTCTCCGCTACCGCGATCAACTTGACTCCAAATTTCCTGATATCCGGTTCCTCGATGACAATGCGCCCCCCGGGCTTAAGCACGCGGTACATCTCGCAGGCGGTCTGTCCCTGGTGATAAACGTGATGTAAGGCGTCCACCATAATGATGCGGTCAAAGAAGTCGTTTGGGAACGGGAGCGCTTCGGAGTTCGAGCAGGCAAGCCCGAGCTGAGTCCGGTCCGCCTGGCGCAGCATCCCAAGGGAGGGGTCGGCAATGACCACGTCTCCGGCGTGTTCACGGATCGCATTTGCAACGCGCCCGGTCCCGCCGCCTGCATCCAGCACACGACCGGAAGTAGGCAGATCAGCCTGCTCAAGCATCATATCCAAAGAGCTGTATTCAACGCGCGAAAATATGGGCGCGATCACACCAAAATGGTCAAAAGGCATGCTTACTCCCCCACCGTAATCAGATCTTTGAGCTCTTCATACGTAGCGGTACCGATGCCAGAAACATTGATAATATCTTCGATGGTAGCAAAAGGGCCGTTGATCGTACGATAATCGATAATACGTATTGCGGTGGTTTCACCAATACCTGGCAATTGATCCAATTCTTCGATAGAGGCCGTGTTGATATTGATCAAGTCCTCCGAAGCCAGTGGCGAAGGTGTGCCCTCCGTGACAACCACAAACCCTTGCTCCTCGTCCGGGACAAATCCAGCCAAGTAGGGAACATCCAGTCTTTCGCCATCTTCGAGGAAAGCCGCCAGGTTGAGCGCGTTTTGGTCGGCTTCAACCACAAAGCCACCAGCGGTATCCACTGCGTCTGCCACACGGCTGCCTTCGTCCAGATCGTATACCCCAGGACGAACAACCGCCCCTGCCACATGCACACGCAGAGGTTCAGGAGTTGGCGCAGGTCTCAATTCCACCGGCTCACCTTGCGGCGCACGCGTGCTGGCGTATATCCCACCCGCAAACAGCAAGCCTATCAAAATACCAATTATTATGTATAAAACTGTTTTCATAGCGTCTCCCTTAATTCTATCCTAACTTCATTACCAACAGGGATTCATTTCGGCGAGTCAGATCCATAAAAAGTCCTGCCAGCCTTTGTAAGCGGCGATAATACGTGGGCATCTCATCCGGATCGAGTGTACGAAAGCCATATTTCTCATAAAATCCGCCCAGGTCTGAACGGCAGGTCAGATAGACCTGCCGCGGCGCAGCACTCAACAGATGCACGATCAGGGCGTGTGCAATCCCTTGATGACGATGGGCAGGGCGCACAGCCAGCGAGGCCAATTCTATCAAGCCACCGGGCACCGGCTTCAACTGGCCGCACCCGATCATCCCTCCATTCGAAACGGCTACCGTAAAACGATGCCAATCCAGGCCAATAGGATTGATGTGCACCTGCCGAATGAGTGCTTTGATGGCCGGAAAATCGGCCTTGGTCGCCGGGCGGAGGGAGTAGCCTTGAGGCAGGCTGGTCAAATCTCTATCCAATCATACCCGCCGAAACAAGGATAATGAAGGTCGAGATAAACCAGTGAATCAAAAACGGGTATAAGAACGAGCGTGTGCGCCAGGCTACCCATCCAAAGGCAAAGCCTCCGAAAATGGTTGAAAGTGTTTCGATCTCGGGTTTACCGATGTGTGCCAGCGCAAATGGGACTGCTTGCAGCCATAACGCTTCCGCTCCGAACTTGCGTGCATATCCAAAAAGGATCCAACCGCGAAAGAAAAATTCCCAGCCGACCAGGTCGAGAAAAGTTCGCCAGGGCAGGCCCTCCACAAATGGTTTGTAATAGTTGGCCATACCAGGGTCACTTTTGCCCAGATACCAGATAACCGGCGCCATCAAAAGGATGCCTCCCGCTGTCAGTATTAACCCGACCTTCCAATCGCCAAGCGTTAGACCGTATTCGCGGGGATTCTCGCGGTAGAAAAACAGGATAATTGCAAGAGGGACGAAAAGGTAGAGGATGACGCGGTCAAGGTACTTATACTTTGTAATAAGATGGTAACGATCTATCACCAACAATAAAGTGCTAACAACAGTGATGGTGACGATTTTCCAATCAAAGTGGAGCTTAGAGCCGAGGAGAGATTTCATACCAGTTTGTCGTAATCAGTAAGGGAAAAATGTCCGGTTTCCATTTGGGCCGAGTAATGCGGCTATTTTATCCGCATCCCGTGAAAGTTCAAAGCCCCAGTTTACAAAGAGCAGGATGACAATAAGGATTCCGAGGCTTATCGCGACCTTCCCCGCCAGAGATTGACACCAACGCTTTGCAAATGCTCGCCCCCCACGAGTCCAGGCCTGAGCAGAAAAGATCGCCAGAAAAGGGAGAAGCGCCAGATGAAAACGATCTTCAGATAGGATGAGCACATGCGGGAGGATATATGCAAACAACAAAAGATACAGCAAAATTACACCTGCATGAGGGCGAACAAGGGAAAGACCTAACGCAGCGGAAGGTGCAAGGATAACGAACGGTAATAAAAATACAACGGCAATTGAGATTAATATCACTGGATGAATAGGGCCTAAAAGGTTGTTTGAATACAGATACATCAATGCGCGTTTATCAAGGCCGAAGAAAAAGCCCAGGCGGTTTAACGCCAATGGTAAGATTCGTCCGGGATTGCCACGAATGAACTCCATCGCTTTTTGCGTGCCCAGGCGGTCGCGTTGGGCATCATCCAGGACAGTAAGCAAGTCGAGGGAAGGGCCGTAAACAAAGGAGCCATCCCCATCCGGGTGATATCCAACATACAAGTTATATCCCATTGAGGATTCCACACCGGTTAATCTGTGATGCAAAATCGAATTGCGAATCACCCAGGGAGAAACCAGGATAAACACTGTCACAGCCATAAGAATAGCAGGACGCTTTTGTTTAAGTATCAACCAGGTCCAAAGAACAGCCAGGCCAGCGAAGGGCAGGATGACAGAACGGGTCAAAATGGCAAGCGAGAGAAAGAGACCGGAAAGTAGTGAGTAGAAAGTAGAAGAACGAGAATCAGGAATCGGTGTCTGGGAGTCTGAGATTTTTAGAAGAAAGAAGAAAGAGGCTAGAACAAGCAGGAAGAATAGATTTTCCGTCGCCAGGCCGATGGGGTATATGATGAGCAGCGGATAACAGGCTATGATCCAGGCTGAGATAACGGAGGCAGGCTTGTTATCCGGAAAGAGGCGGCGCGAAACAAGATAGGTCAGTGGGGCCAACGAGGCGTTCAACCCGGCCTGAACCAGGCGAGCTGCAAAATACCTCCCCATTCCTGCACCAGTGATGAAATAGATTACAGACAGGAAGGCCGGATACAATGGTGCACGAAAAGATGTCCGCACACCGCGAGCCGGATCGTAGTCGAGATTTGAAAGGTCAAATTCGACATATTTTTCCAATTGTTTAAGATCCTTGCCAGCATACCAGCGGAAGCCATTACCAGCGGCGAGGCTGCGCCCCAGCATATCGTACTGGAACATATCATCCAAACCAATGCCCAACGAATGAGTCAGCAAGACCGGGATAAGCCGTAGTACCAGCGCAACAAAATAAATTCGCCAACCAAAACCGAGTTTTCTCATTCCATCACTTTAAAGTAAACCGCCGTCATCTTTCATTTTCACATTGTGAAAGACGACGGCGAGAGTTGCAGACAAGTTGTCCTTACACGCCTAATGGCGCCTTCAGGCTAAGTGTACCAGCTTCGACGGCCACCAGCATTTCCAAACGGCGTTGAAGGTAAGGAGAGTAGTACCCAGCATAACGTTCCCTTATTTCCGGACGCTTCCAATCCTGACCTGTGACTTCACCGCGACAATTTTGCGCACCACAGGAACAGATGAATTCATCGTAGGGCGTGCCATCGCACATGGCATAATCGAAACAAACTTCCTCTCCAGGCTCGATATCTCGCATAGCAACCAATCCAATTTGCCCGCTGAAACCAGCGTTAGGGTCGCAGGAGTGGTTGAACCGATCTGAAGGTTCCAATGGCTCAGGGGCCAGCAAGTATAATCCTTCTTCGATCTGTAATACGCGTTTCGAGAAATCGGGTATGGTTGGGTCGAGTTCAGACTCATCGATAATGCGTCCGCCCCACAAAACCAAAAGCTCACCCTCATTGATTGAGGTTTGGGCAAAAACACCCATCCCGCCTTTTTCCGGCAGGGATCTGGCCTCCAGTTTCGGAGATAGATGGGAATGAAATTGACTGGTCACGACATAATCCTCCAATATGGTATTATTCCGGCTTCGCCGGCAAGAATTGTTCGCAGGGAAAATCATCTCAAGAAGTTCTTAACAGTATCCGCCGCCTGCGTGGATACTCCCACGAAAGGCAGCGGGGCACCGATGAGACAATTTCTCTCACCGCAAACCGTTGCATTTTACACAGTTACAACTATTCTTACAAGGATTCTAAAGTTCCAATTTAATCAGAATTCTCAAGCAACCTGCTCAAAAGGAGACATTATTTGACCGTTTTTACAAATCCTTGCAAAATTCAAGGGTAAAATCTTTAGAGAAATCAAATATAAATCTGTACACAAAAAAAACGAAAAGAGACAAAAAATTCTATGGCAGCTGTATCCCACAAATTAAAAAACGCAATTGAAGGCGCGCTAGCCGGGGGCGGCGATCCCGCAACTTCTCCCTTATATGTATTCGGACCATTCTTAAAACTGATCGTTGTAGCAGGCGTCGCCCAGGTCACCTTTGGCGCTTCGGTCTGGATGGTAATTCTGACGATCGCGGTAGTTTCAGCCATGTACCGGCTGGTGATGCGCTGGGTGATCGACGGCAGCGGCGGCAGCGGATTGAGCGAAGAAGAGTTCGGGAGCTGGGCGGTCAAAGTCAACGCAGCGATAACATTCATTGAGTACACACTGACTTTCCTGGTCAGTATGTCTGCAATGGTGACGTTCATAGCGGACCGCATCCCGGTGCTCAACGATCAATTTTTATGGATGCAGTATCGCACGATTTTGGCAATTGCGCTCAGTGTCCTGACCGGTTGGCTGGTCAACCGCGGACCAAAAGTCGCCGCGCGTGCTTTTGGTCCGGCAACCGCTGGCGTACTGTTGCTTTTATGGGCGATGGTCTTTGCCACGATCTGGAATTTTGGTTTTCAACTCCCCGACTTAAATTTCCGTGCCTTCCAATCAGGCTTCCTCCATTTCACCATCAATGGGTATGCCCGAATTCTGGCTGTTATGACCGGAATCGAAGTATTCGCAAATCTGGTAGCGGCCTATGATGGAGAACCGGCAGAGAAAAGCAGAAAAGCCTTCAACAGTCTCTTGATTATTATGGGGACAACCGGGATCACCATGTTAGTGGTTGGTCCGGCCATCTTCCAATTATCAGACCCCACCGATCCGCACGTATCGGTGTTTACACAAACCATGGACCAACTGCTGCCCGATCCTCTGCCTTATTTGGGCACCATCGTTGGCATTGCAGTGTTAATGTCCGCTTCTGCGGCTAGCGCGCAAGGATTGCAGAACCTTGCACTCGGTTTATATGAACGTAATTACATCCCGCGTCTAATGGGCGAACGCAACCAGTTCGAAGTAGCCGACAAACCCGTCTGGCTGGAGGTTGCTATTGTCGCTTTTTGTTTCGTGTTTTTTGGTACGCACGAGGAAACCTATCTGGCAATCTATGCCGCCGGAGTGTTCATTTTATTGAGCATGACGGGCTGGGCGGTCACAAAGCGCTTGATCCGGCAATTGCGTGAAAAGTTCGAATATGGAACCGTTTTCCTGATCGGTGGAACGATTATCGCGGCGCTGTTGACGACCGGATCGACCCTGATCATATTTGAAGAACGCTTCCTGGAAGGTGCGTGGACCTACTTCATCTTTATTCCAATCTTATATGCGACCTTCTCGTATTTTCGACGACACATGGGCAGACCGACACCGGAAATGGAATATATCGGTCTTTTGGATGCCACCCAACTGGCCGGTTTCGGATTCGGGCAATATGGTACATCCGATGAAGTAATTCTGGAGAATGGTGAGAGGACACCTGAAGTTACCTGGCAGCCGGATCCAAAAGAGCTCAGCACCTGGCGAGACGAAAAAGTGGTCCTTCAAAACCTGGCTGTCCTGCTGGATGGCTCTACCCATGCAGCCCAGGCACTCCCGACAGCAAAAATGTTATCCAGGAAAACCAGGGCTAAACTACATTTGCTCTCAGCGGTGAAAAACGACACACAAGAGCACAAAGAGCAGTTTGATGAGACTTCCCAGGCACGTGAGGCTTATCTCGAAAATCTGGCAAGGTCGTTGAGCAGCGAAGGGTACGATGTGGTTACAACAGTCCAACCAGGCTATATCGCGGATGCAACTGCAGCTTATCTTAAGGAAACGGACATAGACCTGGTCATCTTATCAACCAGAGGCAAGTCCGGCGAGAAACACTGGGAAAAAGGTGGCGCTTCTCGAAAGCTGGTACGCAACATCACAAAACCCATTCTCATGGTGCAGGCCGAAAGGGCACAGGATGATATCCATTGGGTGCCGCGGCTTAAGCGCATCCTAGTCGCGTTGGATGGCTCGATATCTTCAGAACAAACACTGCCCTACGCACGGGCACTGGCAAAAGCGTTCAAGAGTGAAATTTTCCTGTTATCCGTGCCGGCTATTCCAAGCGCCAGTGATTATCGCGCTCCGGCAGAGTATCTTGAATCGTTACGAAACAAGAAAGATACCAACATGCGCAAATTCCTAAGCGCGGTTGCACGCGGACTGCGCAAAGACGATCTCAGAGTGCACACTGTCGTGACCGGCTCACTGCCCGCAAAAACTATTGTCGATGTTGCCGCAGCCAAACATGTCGACCTGATCATGATGACCTCGCGCGGACGTGGCGGGCTCAAGCTGCTCTTCATGGGCAGCGTTGCCGAGCATGTCGTTCAGGACTCTGACCAGATGGTGTTTATGATGCCTACTCCCGATCCGAAGGTCGGCTAACTAAAAAGAGCAACTGTCATGGGCAGTTGCTCTTTTGATTCACGCACCGATCCCCTTGTTCTCGAACTCGCGCAGGGCATTCTTTCCCACCCAGCGTGCTGATTTGGATTCGCTTTCCGCTAATTCTTCTGCAAGTTGGACACAATGACTCGCCAAATCAGGGCGTCCTTTTGCAATCTGACGCAAGGCCCAGTTGACCGCTTTTTTAACAAAATTCCGCTCATCCTGCGCTCCAGCCTGAAGCTGCTCAAAGAACGGTTCGAAATCTCCATCGTCTGCCGTTTTATCGTGCCAGGCCAGTACCGCCATCATCGCGAAGCCGGCCCGTTTGACAAATTCACCCTCGCGCTTGCTCCACTCCACTGCTTTTTCATACGCCAGCGGATGCTTTTCGAACAGGTTCATGCAAACCTGGTCACAGAGGTCCCACGAGTCGAAGTCGTTGACCCAGGCTTCCATCTGCCCTTCGGTGACCTGTTCCGGGTCAGCGACCATCGAAGCCAGGATGCGCGCCTCGTGGATACCGGAGGTCCATAAAGCGGCAGCAAGCTGATGGTCGTTCCGATGCGCTTTGGCCAGTTTCCGCAGCACAGGGATGCGGATTCCCAGCGCTTTGTCTCCCTTGATCCCAAAACGTTGCATTTCCTCCACATCTTCCGGGTTAGCAATTGATTTTAGATGTGCAATGAGCTCGTCTGATTTTTGAGACACGAGACATCCTATCAGTCAACCACAGAGCCCACAATGAGCACAGAGAAAGTGAGTAATCTCTGTGGTTAGTTGGCACTATCCCGAAGCCAGCGCAACCAACCCCCGGAAAGCATTATAGGCTGTGAGCATATCCGGCAGCGACAGCGAGATGCAGGTGCCATCGCGCTCAGCTTCCGGCATGCGCAAGGCGTGGTCGGCCATGGCGGAGTTGAAGAACTCCACCGAGAGCAGGATCGGCTCTTCCAGAACAAAGGGTTTGGGCGCCTTGCGTTTGGCAAGTCTGGCAACCGCTTGGGTGGCCGTTTTTTCGATCATTTCCTGGGCAATTGTGGGCGGCAGACACTCGGCAGAATAGCGTCCGGTTGCGTGTTTGACCACCACTGTCTCCACATCCCCCAACAGTTCAACTGTCTGAGTGCAGGCGGTCTGGTCGCCGGTGACCATCAACACGGGCACACCGAAGTGACCAGCCACCACTGCGTTGATGCCATACTCTCCCACCAGGATGTCATTCAACCAGACGTTGGCTACCGTTTTTGACGACCAGGTGTGATCCAATATAGCATCTGGCGAACCAGCGCGGGCGTGGTAACCAACGTAGATAACGCCATCGACTTCGTCCACGCCCTGCATCATCGAAAGCGGGCTGGGCGAGCCTGTATTCAGCGAAGCGCGCGGGTCTAAGTCTTCGATCAGGATGTTCGATCCGCTGGCGTGTCCGTCGGTGACAAAGACTTCATCAGCCTTGGCAGTGAACGCACCTCGTACTGCAGCATTGACATCCTCGGTCATGAGACTGCGGAAACGTTCGTATTCGGAATTCCCGGCGCTGACCTGGGTCCAGGTGGTCACGCCGGAGATACCTTCCATATCGGCAGCGATGAGAATTTTCATGGGAGCCTCCCTTTTTCAAAGTTTGCGAGCGATTGTACTCCCCTAACGGGGATGTTGTGCGAGCCTGTCAGCAGTACAATCGCGTACCATCCCTGTGGGCCTACTGACAGAACAATCTTCTTGTGCTGGCTCCCATTATAAAACGGATTGTTACGTAAACTTTAGCTGGCTTCTACCTGTTCTTTCAGACGCTGTAAATCTTCCTCCATCGATTTATCAAGCTGTTTCTGGACCGCCCCCTGAGCCAGCTTGAAAAAGCCGCTCGGCTCCCCATCGATGTGCATGGAAACTTTCGTGCCGTCCTCGGAGGATTTGTATTCAGCTGTCACTTCATATGGAACAGGTCCCTCGAGTACTTTCGCTGCCCACTTTGCGTTCGACTCATAAGCTGTGATTTCCAAATCGGTTTTCATCTCCCTCCCCAGGAACTTACGAACTTCGGTATATTTTCCACCAACCGCATTGGGATCGCCTTCGACTTCTATCGATTCCACGCCCTCCTGCCATTTGGTGATATTGTTAATATTTGTAGCATAAGCAAACACAGTCTCGATGGGTTTGTTGATCTGAACAGATTTTTCGACAGTAATCATGGGTTACCTCCTAAAACGAAAAAATATAAGTCGTAATCATTGTACTACTAATTTCGGAGCAAGTTAGTCCGATTCGAATTGCTCCTCCTCAAAAGCCGTTTAGTGGTTTGCATGTCAGCGGTTTTCTAATATACTTGTGTTGAAGCGCGTGACCGTGGTCAGCTTGGAGACACTGAAGATTGTAGAAGAGATGCCAGAATAATGTCAACGCAAGAGAACACGAATATCCCAACCAGTTTGGCCCCCTTTTTCCAGGAATACGATTTGGACAGCTTGCATTTAGAACAGGATGCCAGCACTATCATCGAGCGTACCCTGCGATACGGTACACGCTCTGAGTTGCGTTGGTTGTTCTCTGTATATCACAGAGAACAGATCAAGGATTGGCTTCAAAAATGGGGGAAATTTGGCCCGCCTGAACCGCATTTTACCTTCTGGAAATTATTGCTGGGTACATAAACACCTCAATGAGCACAACATATTGGGAAACGATTTCCCCAACCATGCACGAAATCATGAGGGTTTTCGGCAAGAGTCAGATTGCCGAACATTTTTATCTGGCGGGCGGAACAGCGCTGGCCCTGCAAATTGGACACCGTCGTTCCATTGACCTGGATTTTTTCTCACCCGATCTGGATATTTCCTCAATCGCAGAAGGTGTCTCGCTGGCAAGCCTGACCGATATCGGGCTGATGAAATTGGATGCGCTTCTTGCTCGCGCCAGTCGCAAAGATTTCCATGACCTATATGCAATTTGTCAGCACATGCCCTTGAGAAGCTTATTGGATGTTGCGCAGGTAAAATTCGCACATGTGCGCGATTTCGAAGCACAGGCGGTTCGTCATTTGATCTACTTCGAACGCGCGGAGCAGGAAGCACCAGTTCCTTTGATCGAAGAAGTTTCCTGGGAACACATCAAAGAATATTTCTAGAATCAGGCCAAAGAGCTCGGTACTAGCTGGTTTAATTCATAAACCGAAGCGGTATAATCACCCCAACCCAAATAGCCACCGGAGGATACCAGATGAGTGACACTGCCATATTCCCTTTTACGGATGAACATAAGATGATCCGCGACACGGCGCGCGACTTTGCCCAGAAGGAGATCGCCCCCATTGCGGCAGAGTTCGACGAGAGCGGGGATTTCCCTATGGAAACCATCAAGAAGATGGGCCAGATGGGCTTCATGGGTATCGAAGTGCCGGAAAAATACGGCGGCGTAGAGATGGACACGTTATCTTATGTGCTGGCATTGGAGGAAATCTGCAAAGTGGACGCCTCGCATGGCGTGATCATGTCGGTCAATAACTCGCTGTACTGCCACGGCATCATGAAATTCGGTACCGAAGAACAGAAGGAGAAATTTCTGGTGCCGGTCGCATCCGGGGAAGCCGTCGGCGCCTATTCGCTGACGGAGCCGCAGTCCGGTTCGGACGCAGGCACGATGCGCACGCGCGCGGTACGGGACGGCGATCATTACATCTTGAACGGACGCAAGTCCTGGGTCACGAGCGGTCCAGTGGCAGATTACATCGTCGTCTTCATGATGACTGAGCCAGAGAAAAAGCACAAGGGCATCACCGCTTTTCTCGTCCCATCTGACGCGCCCGGCTTCAGCCGCGGCAAGAAGGAACCCAAGCTAGGCATCCGCGCTTCGGCCACCAGCGAAATCCTGTGCGAGGACTGCCGCATCCCGGTTGAGAACCGTCTCGGCGAAGAGGGCGAGGGCTTCAAGATCGCCATGACCGTGCTGGACGTGGGGCGCATCGGCATTGGCTCGCAGGCGTTGGGCATTGCAGAAGCATCGTATGAAGCGGCACTGGCTTACGCACGTGAACGCGAAGCCTTCGGACAGCCTATCGGCAAGTTCCAGGGCATTTCTTTCCAACTGGCTGACATGAAGACACGCATCGAAGCCGCACGCTTATTGGTCTACAATGCGGCCATGGCAAAACAACGCTCCAAAACGACTGGCGAGAAATTCACGCTGCAATCCTCGACAGCGAAACTGTTCGCTTCCGAAACGGCTATGTTCTGCGCCCACGCTGCCGTCCAGATCCACGGCGGGATGGGTTACAGCAAGGAATACCCGGTGGAGCGCTATTTCCGTGACGCCAAGATCACCGAGATCTACGAAGGGACC
The DNA here is from genome assembly GCA_050115035.1 of Anaerolineales bacterium. Lineage (GTDB taxonomy): Bacteria > Chloroflexota > Anaerolineae > Anaerolineales > Villigracilaceae > JAABUE01. Next base: position 19,050 of record JASFRG010000050.1, read on the forward strand.
AGCGAGATCCAGCGACTGGTCATCAGCCGTAGCGAGTTGGGGTTGAAATAAGTTTCTGACCACAGAGATCTCGGAGTAAACTTATTTCTACATCTGCGGTCCCGGCACTCTCTGTCGTTATATTTGTACTCATCCGAGAATGTTCATCGATAAAACCAAAGCCTTCTTAACCCGCGTCAGGGAATCATTACCCGGGCGCTGGTTTTGGCTTTTGGTCGGGCTGGGATTGATCGTCAACGGCGTCTACTGGATGCACCAACGTGGGGATATCAATGACGCCGGACAGACATTGATGCGCTGGAGCGATGACTATCATCTGGAAATCGTCAACATCCTGTATCTTGCGGTGGCAACACCTTATTTGATTGGGGGCGGATTACTGAGCGCGTTCGCATTCGTTCCCATATGGAAAAAGCAGGAAGAAATTCAAGCCTCATCAAGAACAAAAGAACCCCTGAATTGGGCTTATTACTTGCCGCGCATTGGGTTTACCGTTCTGCTGTTCGCCCTCCTGATCTTTTTTCTAGTACAACACAAATACTCACCCATCCTAGCCTGGTTATGGGTTTACATCCTGGTCCTGCAAACCCTTCTGCTCCGCCGGCGCGAAAAAGAAATTGGAATAAATCTCTCTCCAAACATCGCTCGCATCGATCTAATTTGGATGGCAGGTCTATTTGTAGCAGGGCTGATCATCGGCTCTTTCGCGCTGAAAGATATCCCCAACATCATGATCCCCGATGAAGGCGCCTTCTGGGAAACAGCCCGCGCAATTGCAAACGGCGATCTCAAACCGGATTTCTTCGCCTTTGGTGTTTATACGTTCCCGGTTGCCAGCTCCCTTTTCCAGGGCTGGGTGATGCGCTTTGTTGGCGTAAACCTGTGGGGTTGGCGCTTCGCCTCTGTGCTGGCTGGAACGTTTACGGTCATCCCGCTCTATCTGTTGGCACGCGAATGGTTCGACCGGCGCGTTGCGGTTATAGCAGCATTGTTGATGCTCACCAGCCCGTACTATCTCAGTTTCGCGCGCCTGGGCTATAACAACTCTCAAGCGCTCTTTCCGGTCGTGCTCTGTCTGTACTTCTGGTCACTGGGTTACAAACGCGTTAGCAATCTATATTACTGGTTGGCCGGGATATCTGCAGGATTGGGCTTTTACACCTATCCAGCTTCCTGGTTGGGACTGGTCACTGTAATCATCGTAATGGCTGTATTCACCATCATTCGACGCATTCAAGTTCGCCAGGCATCAATCGCCATTGCAATTTTTGTTGCAGCCATCACCGTCACTGCCCTGCCGCGCATCGTGTACGGTGCCAGCAGCGATAATCCCGAGCCGTTATTTTATAAAATGGTCGAGACCAGTTTCGTCAGCAACTTCTATGGCAGCGCCTATTACAGCCCGGAAGAACTGCACCCGAACGGCGACGGGCAATTACTCGGTTCGAACGAGATTTTCTACGCACCAGATATCTATCGAAAACTTCTGACTCGCAGCACAGTGCGGACATTGACTGCACTATTCGACCCTTTTCTTGTGACCGAGCATTTCATGGTGACCAATTTCGCAGGTGGATTCCTGGCCGCCATCGGCCTCGCGCTCGGACTCAGCTTCAGCCTGTGCACCATTAAACAAACACGTTCCATCCTCTTGCTGACCTGGCTTCTCGCCGGGTTGTTCTTCCTGAGCATCATCGCCGCCTTCCCGCCACGTCACACACACCTCGTCACCATCATCCCTGTCCTGGCGCTGCTTTCCGCGGTTGGGTTTATCGCCAGCCTAGATACACTATCTAACGAACTGCAAAACAAATGGGAATCAAATCTCATCCCCTGGGGGCAGATGGGCGTTATCCTGCTTCTCAGCGGAGCGCTGGTCGTCGGCGGCTTGAAACAATACTTCATCCTCATGCCCGAACGCAATCCGCCGCTTTTCGAGGACATCGTCTCCTGGATCGCCTGGCGAAATGATGAGCCACTGACAATCGTTTACATCGGCGCTGACACAGAGAAACCTCATCGCGTACAATACCACGTGGACACGTTTATGGTTCCGCACAAATATGTCAGCACAACGCCGGCGGATTTCAGATGGAGGGATGTCCCTTTCGGGAGCGTTGTCTTCTACGAGCAACAGGAGGAACGCATCCCGCCCCCACCGCTGGAGTTTGGTACCTCCGCAACGTACACGCTTCAGGATGAAACCATCGGCAAGGCCTGGACCAACACAGACGTAGATCTACAACCCGCACTTCTGTTTTCATACAAAAGCGGAAGACCATCAATATCAAATTTCCTTTTATACGCAGTACTGGCTATAATTGTGTTCGTGTTATCCACAACCCAGATCCGCGTGACCACTGAGAAAGAAGCAGATGAACCCATCTTGCGCATTCACGCGGAAATCAAATTACGGAAATTTATCAGGAAGATAACCGAAAGAAAAATCAAGCAATCATGAAAACCACTCTTTTCCACCAACACGGTGGTCCAGAAGTTCTTGAGTACACTGATTTCCCTACACCCAAACCCAAACATGGCGAGGCCTTGGTAAAACTGCATGTAGCCGCACTCAACCGTATGGACGTGATGGTCCGGAACGGCTGGCCGGGTTTAAAGTTGGACCTGCCCCACATCAATGGCGCGGATGGTGCTGGGGAGATCGTGGAATTGCCCCCCCTCTCCTCCCCCCCGTCATCCGGGATGACGGGGGGGACCGAGAGGGGGCTCAAAATTGGTGACCACGTTGTGATCAACTCCAACATCGGCTGCGGCGAATGTGACTACTGCCTCGCTGGCTGGGATAACAGGTGCCGTAACTGGCACTTATTGGGTGAAACCATCCGTGGCACCTATGCTGAGTATGTGTCCGTACCTGCGCGACAACTTTACAAACTCCCGGAAGATTTCGATTACCGCATCGCCGCTGCGGCTGCGCTCGTCTACCAGACGGCCTGGCATTCCCTGATCACGCGCGGTGGGTTGAGAGCCGGGGAAACGGTACTGGTCGTCGGCGCCGGGGGCGGGGTCAATACGGCCAGCATAGACATTGCTAACTTTAGCGGTGCGCAGGTTCTGGTCGTAGGGTCGAGCGCGGAAAAACTGGAAAAAGCCGAATCTCTGGGTGCGGATGTCCTGATCGACCGCTCCAAAGAAGAGAGCTGGTCCAAGGCTGTTTTTCTGGCAACGGACAAACAGGGGGTGGATGTTGTGGTCGATAATGTCGGCCTCACCTTCATGGATAGCCTGCGCACGCTCAAAAAGGGTGGCCGGCTATTGACAGTGGGCAACTCTGCCGGGCCAAAGTTCGAGATCGACAACCGTTATATGTTTGCCAAGCACCTGTCTATCATCGGCTCCACGATGAGTACCCTGGCCGACTTTACTGCTGTCATGGACCTGGTCGTTGCCGGAAAGCTGCACCCCGCACTGGATCAATCCTTCCCGCTCGAAGAGGCTGCCGCTGCACAGGAACGTATGTGGCAGGGAAAACATTTCGGAAAAATCACCCTCGACATTGGATAGCCCCTTGAATTTGATCTCAAATTGGAAGCGCCTGCCGTGGTTCGAAATACTCATCGTTGTGGCATTGTTGGGCATCAACGGGTACGCAGCTTTCTCGGACGCCTACAATCTACCCAATCATTGGTTCACACGTGATGATGCTTACTATTATTTCAAAGTTGCGCAGAACATAAGCGAGGGTCACGGCAGCACCTTCGATGGCATCAACCCGACTAACGGCTACCATCCGCTCTGGATGCTGGTGTGTGTCCCCATCTTCTACCTGGCGCAGTATGATTTGATCCTGCCTTTACGGATTCTCATTCTCCTCCTGGCCGGCCTGCGAGCCGCGACCAGTATTCTGCTTTATCATTTACTGAGGGATGTCATTGCCAGGCCTATTGCCATGCTGGGTGCACTATACTGGGCTTTCGATATGTATATCCACTGGACTGCCTATCAGCAAGGACTGGAAACCGGCCTGACTGCCTTCTGCCTGGTACTGTTCCTGTATCTGCTGCGACGCTTCGAACGAGACCGTAAAACTGCTCCCAATAAACTAAAACAGATCGCCACCCTGGGGATCGCCGCTTCGCTGGTCATGTTCAGTCGACTGGACATGGTTTTCCTGGCCGGGCTGTTCGGCCTCTGGATCGTATTCCGCGACAAGCCATTGCACTACCTGCTGCCGCTTGACATCATGCTCTGGACAGTCAGCCTGACCGGCGCTTTCATTTTACGCATTGGTCTGCCGGATTACTATGTATACGCAAACACAGCCGTTGTTACACTGGTTGTTAGTCTGGTATTGAAGGTACTCACCTGTTACTTCCTGGGATTGTATAAACATCCCAAATCATATTCAATATTTCAACTGTTTCGACAGAGCGCCTTTGCAGTCGTCATCTCCAGCAGTTTGACACTGGTTATTCTGCTCGGTCTTATCAGCCTGGGTCTTGTGGAGGGCAGTTTTCCACGCACGGTTCCAATCATCGACGGCGCCCTTTCATTCTTACTTGTGCTCTTATCCCGGTTAGGTATTTCCCTGTTCAGCCAAAAGAAAGAAGTAAGCGCTTCATCTCCAGTGCGTACACTTAAAGATAACTGGACCTTATGGTTACGCGAAGGAGGTGTTTATTTTGGTATTTTAGGCGGCTCCTTGGGGATTTATATGCTATGGAGCAAGTTTACCTTTGGTACATTCACTCCGGTCAGCGGACAGATCAAACGCTGGTGGGGTTCCTATGCCAGCCGTGTATACGGTGGTTCAGCGCGTTCGCCACTGGCATTCTTCGGCATCGATCCGGAAGGCGATTTCAACATCTGGGCGCCTGTTACCAACATGGTTGGCTCCTGGAACAGTCAAATCCAGATGAGAACCATCCCCATCGATTTTGATTTGCGCTATTTCCTGATGTTGTCCCTGCTGATAAGCGGGCTGGGCTTGCTGCTGTTGATCAACCGGAAACGCTCTGCTCGTATCTTGCACAATCTGGCCTTGATTCCCCTGCTGGGTGGGTCCTTCTTGCAAATCATCCAATACAATATCAGCGCTTATTCAGCCCCCAAAGAATGGTACTGGGTCAGCGAAATGGTATTCATAACGTTGGCAGGCTGCATGCTGCTCGACATCTTGACACAAAAATTGCGTCGAATTCGTATCGCATCTATCGCTATATATCTGGCAGTGGTCCTGTGGGGAATTAATAGCGCTTATTCCTTCGCACGCATCACAGCCAGGCAAATGCCATATAACAAAACTTCCCCGGACACGCCTTATATGGAAGTTGCCACCTTCGTCGAAACGCATACCCCCCCACGGACTCTGATCGGCATGACCGGTGGCGGCAATGTTGGCTATTTCATTCAAGACCGCACGATCGTCAACATGGATGGACTGATCAACAGCTATCCATATTTCCAGGCCAACAAGAACCGACAGGGAAGTGATTATCTGTACAACACAGGGTTGGACTACATCTTTGCCAACCCGGATTTCCTTGAAATCCAGCCCTACCGCGGCCAGTACACTGGCAGGTTGGATATTATCGATTTCTACGGTGGAAAGGCCATTATGCGTTTCCTGCCTCCCTACCCGGTGCGATGAAACGCCCCTTCAGTGTAACGATACTGCTATGGCTGGTGTTAAGCCTTACAGCGTGGAGTGGATTACGCCTGTATTCTGCCATCCAATGGTGGGGCACGTTATTTGAGTTCGCATCGCCGCCTGGCCCCTGGTATATTAGCATCAGCGGCGGAGTCTGGTTGATCGTGAGCATATTGCTGTTGTGGGGTATGTGGCAGGCCAAAGCCTGGATACGGTTCGCGCTGCTGGGGGCCGGAGCAGGTTTTTCCGTGTGGTATTGGAGCGACCGGCTGTTGTTCCAAATGTCCAGCGCAAATTGGCTTTTTGTTCTACTGGGGAATATTCTGTTGTTAATCGTTTTAACTGTTTGCGTGTTTGTTCCAAGCACGAATACTTTTTTATCGAAGAGAGAGGCACATGACCGATAATCCAAAAATCCAACGCCTGAGAGAAATAAAATCACAATCCCGGCTGGGAGGCGGCGAAGAGCGCATCGAAGCCCAACACAAGAAAGGCCGCCTCACCGCCCGCGAACGCATTGACCTGTTGCTCGACAAAGGTTCATTCCGCGAAATCGACGCTTTCGTCCAGCATCGCACAAGTGATTTTGGATTGGAAAAGAAAAAGTTCCTGAGCGATTCAGTCGTGACAGGCTGGGGCACCATCGATGGCCGTCTGGTGTATGTCTATTCACAGGATTTCACGGTGTTCGGGGGCTCGCTGGGCGAAGTGCATGCCGAAAAGATCGTCAAAATCCTGGACATGGCGCTCAAAAACGGCGCGCCGGTCATCGGCCTGAACGATTCAGGTGGCGCGCGCATTCAAGAGGGTGTGGTTTCGTTGGGCGGGTACGCCGACATCTTCCTGCGCAATACACTTGCTTCAGGCGTTATTCCGCAGATTTCAGCCATCATGGGGCCATGTGCGGGCGGCGCGGTGTATTCCCCGGCATTGACCGATTTCATCTTCATGGTACGTGGTTCTTCTTACATGTTCGTGACTGGGCCGGAAGTGGTCAAATCAGTCACCCACGAAGAGGTGTCATTCGAGGACCTGGGAGGCGCAAGCGTGCACTCGGAAGTGTCCGGGGTATGTCATGTGGCCGCTGACAGCGAGGCCGATACGTTGTATCTCATCCGTAAATTGCTGGGTTTTTTGCCATCCAACAACATGGAAGATTCTCCACTCATCCAGGGCGGGGACGATCCGCTGCGCATGGAAGAGGCGCTGGACACCATTATCCCGGATGAAGCCGGCAAACCCTATAACATCAAGGATGTGATCCGCATGGTGGTGGATAACGGACAGTTTTTCGAAATCCACGAGGCGTTCGCCCCCAACGTTGTGGTTGGATTCGCGCGTCTGGGCGGGCATTCGATCGGCATCGTCGCCAACCAGCCAGCGGTTCTGGCAGGTGTGCTGGACATCAATGCTTCGGAAAAGGCTGGGCGGTTCGTGCGCTTCTGCGACTCCTTCAACATCCCCATCTTGACCCTCGAAGACGTTCCGGGATTCCTGCCCGGTACCGGACAGGAACACGGTGGGATCATCCGCCATGGAGCCAAACTTTTGTATGCTTACTGCGAAGCGACAGTCCCCAAACTGACAGTTATCACGCGCAAGGCATACGGCGGCGCGTATGATGTGATGTCGAGCAAACACATTCGGGGTGACATCAATCTGGCTTGGCCCAGCGCCGAGATCGCCGTCATGGGGCCCGAGGGCGCGGTCAACATCATATTCCGCAAAGAATTAGAGGCTGCCGACGATAAAGAAAAACGTAGAGCGGAATTGGTAGAGGAATATCGCGAAAAGTTTGCCAGTCCCTATGTGGCAGCCGAGCGCGGTTATATTGACGATGTGATCGAACCACGCGAAACCCGCCCACGTCTGATCAATGCGCTGGAGATGTTGAACAACAAGCGCGATTCCAACCCCGCCAAGAAGCACGGAAATATTCCGTTGTAACAAAAGCACCCCGTTGGTTGAGTAGGCGGCCCGGTTCAATTGAATAATTCGAGGTTCTCACTATGCCGCCGTATCGAAACCAACAGCCGCGAGTATCTATTCAATTGGTGGTTTCGATACACCCCTCGACAAGCATTCGGGGCTACTCAACCACCAGAAATCTAAGAGAGTTTACATGTTCAAAAAAGTCTTAGTTGCCAATCGAGGGGAAATCGCTGTCCGGGTTTTGCGCGCCTGCCGTGAACGCGGTCTGGAAACCGTTGGGGTCTACTCCGAAGCGGACCGGCAAGCCCTGCACGTGCGTTACGCCGATGAGGCCTTCTTGCTCGGTCCGGCACCCTCGCGAGAATCATACCTGCGGATAGATAAGATCATCGAGATCGCCAAGAAAAGCGGCGCGGATGCCATCCATCCGGGCTATGGTTTTCTGGCTGAACGCGATGACTTTGCCGAGGCCTGTGAGGCAGAAGGAATTATTTTCATTGGCCCGAAACCCTCGGCAATCGCTGCAATGGGTGACAAGGGCGTCGCACGCGCCACTGTGATCAAGGCCGGCGTCCCCGTCGTGCCCGGCACCGAGGACGTTGGAAATTTGAGCAATGAGCAATTGCTGGCACAGGCGCCTGAAGTAGGTTTTCCGTTACTGATCAAGGCAACCGCAGGCGGGGGCGGGAAAGGTATGCGCGAGGTCCAAAACATCGAGGAGATGCCCAACCTGATCCAATCAGCACGGCGCGAGGCTGAATCCGCATTCGGAAACGGGAACGTTTATCTGGAAAAACTGGTCGAAGGGGCGCGGCATATTGAAATCCAGATCTTAGCCGACACACACGGAAATGTTATCTACCTGGGTGAGCGCGAGTGCTCGCTCCAGCGCCGTCATCAGAAACTGTTGGAGGAAGCGCCTTCATCCTTTGTTGACGAAGAACTGCGCCGCAAAATGGGCGAGGTAGCCGTCAAAGCGGCTCAGGCTGTGGATTACGTCAATGCGGGAACGATCGAATTCCTGGTCGACAAGGAAAAGAATTTCTATTTCCTGGAGATGAACACGCGCCTGCAAGTGGAACATCCCGTAACAGAAATGGTGACGGGCGTGGACATTGTAGCCGAGCAAATCCGTATCGCGCGCGGACGACAGCTCAACTACAAGCAGGAAGATGTCAGATTCAACGGCCACGCAATTGAATGCCGTATCAACGCAGAAGATCCCTATAACGGCTTCCTGCCCTCCACGGGACGTATCACGCACAGCTTGCTACCCACCGGGCCTGGCATACGCGTGGACACCGGTGTATATCCCGGTTTTGAGATCACCCCCTATTATGATCCCATGATCGCCAAGCTGATCGTGTGGGGCGAAACACGCGGGCAGGCTATCCTGCGTATGCGTCGCGCGCTCGAGGAATACCGCATCGTGGGCGTGCGCACCAACATCCCCTTC
>JASFRG010000051.1:0-27830 GCA_050115035.1 Anaerolineales bacterium
ACGCGCCAACTATCATGTTACTGTACTTGACGATTTACTCTTCGGCGGCGAATCTTTGTTGGGCTTTTTGCATCATCCGAACTTCCAGTTCGTAAAAACCGATGTGACTGAACCACGAGCCATTCGTAACAACGTGCGTGGCGAGTGGCCGATCCCACAGGCAATCGTACACCTGGCGGCGATCGTCGGTTTTCCGGCTTGCCAGGCAGTGGGTCGTCAGGCGGCCTGGCGGTACAATGTTGAGTCCACAAAGATGGTCTTCGAGCAGGCAGCAGACTTGGGCGTAGAGAGATTCGTGTTCGCGTCCACCTATAGCAACTATGGCCTTTCGAAAGAAGGAGAACCGGTCACCGAAGAGTCCCCGCTGAATCCCCAATCTTTATATGCAGAGACAAAAATTGCAGCAGAAGAATATTTGCTCAGTAAGAAGGATGAACTGACCGCCCCACTGTCATTCCGTTTTGCCACGCTGTTTGGAATTTCCCCTCGTACGCGTTTTGACCTGATTGTCAACCAGTTTGTGTTGGAGGCATTTACCAAGCGTGAGTTGATCATTTACCAACGCGGATATTCCCGCTCGTTCGTGCACGTGCGCGATACAGTGAGGGGCATCATCATGGGTTTAGAAGCAGAGGACAGTAAGGTTCGAGGACAGGTATTCAACCTGGGTACACCGGATGGAAATTACACTAAAGATGAAATTGTGGGGCTGGTCCTGAAGCGGATGCCCGAAACAGTAGTGGAATATAAGGATTTGACCTTTGGCGGTGATATGCGTGATATCAGGGTTTCGTTCGAGAAAATCCGTCGCGTGCTGGGATTTGATACAACCCTCTCTGTAGACGATGGAATACGCGAAGTATTGCATGTCTTAAAGTCGGGAATTATCCGTAACCCTGTAGATGAAAAATACAGGAATGCACAATTTATCGTGCAGTAGGAGAACGGAATGAGTAATAGTTTCTGGCAAGATAAACGTGTGATCGTAACTGGCGGCGCAGGCTTTTTAGGCTCGTTTGTGATTGCGACTTTGAAAGAGCGCGGTGCAACAGATATTTTTATTCCACACATTGAAGACTATGACCTGACCGACCGGGATTCAATCAGAAAATTATTTGATGACACGCTGAACGATGGTTTTGATGCGAAGAACATGGTGATCATTCACCTGGCCGCCAATGTGGGCGGAATCGGCGCCAACCGTGAACATCCTGCCGAGTTCTTCTACGACAACCTTATGATGGGAGTCGAATTGATGCACCAGGCATGGCAGCGTGGCGTAGGTAAATTTGTTGCTATTGGCACGGTATGCGCCTACCCCAAATTCACACCTGTTCCGTTCAAAGAAGAAAACTTGTGGGATGGTTATCCCGAAGAGACCAATGCGCCTTATGGCCTGGCTAAGAAAATGATGTTGGTGCAAGCGCAGGCTTACCGTAAACAATACGGTTTCAACGCGATTTACTTGTTGCCGGTGAATTTGTATGGACCGGGTGACAACTTCAATTTGCAGACATCACACGTCATCCCGGCCTTGATCCGGAAAGCCATCGAAGCAGAAGATCGTGGCTATAAAGAATTACCTGTCTGGGGCGATGGCTCACCAACGCGCGAATTCTTATATGTGGAAGATGCCGCGGATGGCATCGTCACGGCTGCGGAGAAATACAACGGATCGGAACCTGTAAACCTGGGTTCCGGTTACGAAATTTCTATCAAAGATTTGTCTGAGATGATCCAACGTATGGCGGGCTTCGAAGGAAAATTGATCTGGCAAACGGACAAGCCCAATGGTCAGCCCCGCCGCGGACTAGACGTCAGCCGCGCGAAGGAATATTTTGGCTGGCAGGCCCAGGTCCCGTTTGAAGAGGGCATGCGCCGTACGATTGAGTGGTTCAAAGAAAATAAAGAGAAAATAGAGAGTAGAGAAAAGGGTGCAGTGAGTTGAGAAAGAACTGCTCTCTGCTTTCCGTTCTCTAATTATCTTATGACTGAACTCGCAAAGCACGAACCAACTACAATTTACATCAAACCCACCACGGGTCTGGCAGCCTTGAACCTGCGCGACCTGTGGGTGTATCGCGAGTTGGTTCTCTTCATGATATGGCGTCAACTCAAAGTGCGTTACAAACAGACTGCTCTCGGTGCAGCCTGGGCGATCATACAACCTTTGATGACTATGATCGTCTTTAACTTCATCTTTGGTAATGTCGCCAAAGTGCCCACGGATGATATTCCTTACCCCATATTTTCTTATACGGCTTTACTCCCCTGGGGCTTGTTCACGACTGCGCTCAACCAGGCCAGCCGCTCGCTGACCACGAACCAAAACATGGTCACGAAGATCTACTTCCCGCGCTTGGTGCTGCCGATCTCTTCGGTCCTGGCAGGTCTGGTGGATTTTGCGATTGCCTTTGTCATCTTGGTTGGCCTGTTGATTTACTATGGCGTTACCCCAGCCTGGAACGTACTCTGGACATTGCCGCTCTTCCTGTTGCTTTCGATTGTCACTGCATTGGGTGTGGCACTGTGGCTCTCAGCCATCAACGTCCAGTACAGGGATGTCAATTACGCCTTGCCTTTCCTGACCCAGTTCTGGCTCTTCATTACACCCGTTGCGTATTCAGCCAGTGTCATCTCCGATAAGTGGCAACTGGTCTATTCACTCAACCCAATGGCGGGCGTGGTGAATGGTTTTCGCTGGGCTTTGCTGGGTGCGGGCAGCGGCCCGGACCTGGCACTCTGGATTTCAGTTGGGATTTCGTTGCTTATTCTCATCAGCGGATTGTTCTACTTCCGCAACATGGAACGCACCTTCGCGGACACCATCTAATGACCGCAGCGATTCAAGTAAACAATCTCGGCAAACGCTATAAAATCGGTACCGCGCCGGCCAAATTCCAATACAGGATGCTGCGCGATGTCATCGTGGATACGGTTACGGCTCCTGTCCGTTGGGCGCGCGCCCTGGTCAATAAACAGCCGTTGCTGGACGATCAGCCCAACTATATCTGGGCGCTGAAAGATATCTCTTTCGATTTAGAAGAAGGCAAAGTTCTCGGTATTGTGGGGCGCAACGGCGCGGGCAAAAGCACGCTGCTGAAAGTTCTCTCGCGTGTCACCGAACCAACCTGTGGAACTGTGGCAGTGCGCGGACGGGTTGGGTCGTTGCTGGAGGTGGGTACCGGCTTCCACCCCGAGTTGACTGGCCGCGAGAATATTTATATGAATGGCGCCATTTTGGGTATGAAACGCGCTGAGATCGACAGCAAATTCAACGAGATCGTGGCCTTTTCCGAGGTCGAGCAGTTCATCGATACACCGGTCAAGCGTTACTCATCGGGCATGTACCTGCGTCTGGCGTTTGCCGTCGCGGCTCACCTGGAGCCAGAAATCCTGGTCGTGGACGAAGTGCTGGCGGTCGGTGATGCCGAGTTCCAAAAGAAATGCCTGGGTAAGATGGGTGATGTGGCCCAGCAGGGACGTACCGTCCTGTTCGTCAGCCACAACATGTCCGCCATCCTGCGTCTGACGGAAGAAGCTATTGTGCTGGACAAGGGACGTCTGCTTATGCGCGGTCCCACTCAACAGGCTGTGGATTTTTATCTGTCATCAGGACAGGCGCAAGCCGGGGAACGCATCTGGGATGCGGACGAGGTGCCTGCTTCCGCTTCGCCATTTATCCCTGTTTCCCTGCGACTCAAAGACCCGCGCGGCAAAGTGATCGACACGACCCGCTCCATCGAACCCCTGACCGTCGAAATGGAATACCACCTGACAGCGCCTATCACCGGCTTGCGCGTCGGGATCTACCTGAGCACTATGCGCGGCGAATATATTATTACCTCCTTCGATGTGGACGATAGTCAGCTATATGAAAATTTCGGCTCACGCGATGCCGGTCATTACATAAGCCGTGCTACCCTGCCCGCGGACCTGTTCAACGAAGGCCGCTATGTGCTGGGTGTCAACGCCAGTTCCTTTGGTGTGCGCCGCTATTTCATGGACGAGAACGCCCTGGCCTTCAACGTGGACATCTCCGGCGCGCCTGGCACGCAATGGGCTGAACCACGCCAGGGCCCCATCCGCCCGCGTTTGGATTGGAAGATTGAGAAAGTGAATTAGTAGACAGGTATACAAGTACACACGTGCGTGTATGCCTGTTTACTTGTTTACTTATTTACTTATCTACTTTTGTACTTGTATACATCATTCAACCCATGACCCTCAAAAACTTCCTTGGTTCCATCCCTTACACCGCCGACCTCTACGACGCACTTCGTAAGAGTCGTCCGCGCACGCGCTATAACCTCGAGCAGTTGGCTGCACATTTGCCAATAGCAGTTGAACAGGTGCGTCCGTTTGCGGAGAGGGCCTCAAAGGGAAAGAAGTTGTTGCTCTATGCCACACTGCATTACTGGGTGGAGCTGGCGGCCATGATTGGGTTAGCCCTGCGCGGCATGGGAAATGATGTAACGATTGCGTATCTGCCTTACAGTGACTGGCGTAAGGAATTGAATCCCTTTGATCTGCGGCGGCAGGATTTGTACACCAAACGTGTCCTGTCTCCAATGGATGGCCTGGTGAAATCTGTGTCATTGCTCGAAGCACGCAAAAAAAAGACTCTGCCCAAAGAGTTGGAAAATGCTGTTGAAACGGCTTCCGCTTTCGATACGATGTACACACTCCAGGTGGAGGATTTTGACCGGGATTCCGAGTTATACAGGTTGAGGCTGAGAATGAACCGCACGGCCGCTATAACGGCGCTGGCTCTTTTACAGGATCAGCATCCTGACGCGGTCCTCGTCCCGAACGGACTGGTCACCGAGTTGGGCGTCTTTTACCAGGTGGCACGCCAGCTTGATTTGCAAACGATCACCTATGAGTTCAACGATCAGCGCGAGCAAATTTGGCTCTCGCAGAATGACATTGTCATGCACCAGAATACAGATGCGCTCTGGGCGGCGCGTGGTGAGACGCCACTGACCAAGGCCGAACGCGAAGAGATTGCCGCACTGGAAGATGCCCGCACGAGCGCCAAAAAATACGGCAAGGGTACACGCTTCTGGCAGGATGTGGCCTCGGTTGGCGGCGAGCAGTTGCGGGAAATACTGGATCTGGACGAACGTCCGGTAGCGCTGCTGGCAACGAATGTATTGGGGGACAGCCTGACGCTGGGACGAAATGCTTTCGCTTCCTCGATGGCCGAGTGGATCACGAAAACAGTACAGTATTTTGCAAAACGGGAGGATGTGCAGTTAGTGGTGCGCGTGCATCCTGGCGAACGCTTGATGAAGGGACCCTCGATGCTGGGTGTGATCGGGCGCGTCCTGCCGGAGCGGCCTGCCCATATTCATGTGATCGGACCGGAAGAAAAACTCAACACCTACGACTGCATGGAAATCGCGAGCCTGGGACTGGCCTATACCACCACAGTCGGTATGGAAATGGCCATGCGCGGCGTGCCGGTCATCCTGGCAGGGGTCACGCACTACCGCGGGCGCGGATTTACCTTTGACCCATCCAGTTGGGATGAATACTATGCTACGCTGGATCGGTTGCTGTCTGATTTATCTGCTCATCGTCTGAATCAGGAACAGGTTGAAACTGCCTGGAATTATGCCTATCGTTTTTTCTTCGATTTCCCCATGCCATTCCCCTGGCGCTTGATGCACTTCTGGAAGGATATGGATATCTGGCCGCTGGGTCGGGTGCTCTCCGAAGAAGGGCAGGCAGAGTACAAAAAAACCTTTGATTACCTTGCCGGAGAACCCATAAATTGGTAGACCTTAATGCGAATAGCACGAATGAACGAATGCCTCGAATAGGTTTGAACATATTCGCGCAATTCGCCCTTTCGCAGCATTCGCGTTAACAAGTTGGTGAATAAGTGACGAATACAAAACAACAAGTGCGCGAATTCTATGACCAGATCGGTTGGTCGCAAGTCGGCGACGGGCTGTACCAGAACGCTCGCTACGAAGACTTGCGGCCTGTTTCGCGTGACTACATCCACAACTGTCATTTGCGTGTTAACCGCCATTTATCCGCTGCGGGCGATTTCCTGCTGGATGCGGGTTCCGGTCCCGTGCAGTGGCCTGAATACCTGACATACTCCGAAAATTATCGTTACCGCCTGTGCGCAGACATCTCGATCACTGCCTTGAAAGAGGCGCGTGAGAAACTGAATGAACGTGGTCTATATGTGGTAGCAGACATAGCCAACCTGCCTTTCAAGTCAAATGCTTTTGATGGGGAAGTCTCCATGCACGCCATCCATCATTTACCCTTGAGCGAACACAAACGCGCCTACCTGGAACTTAAGCGCATCTTGAAACCTGAGCGCAGCGCGGTGATCGTCAACGGTTGGCATAACCCACTGTTAATGCGTCTGGCTGAGCCCCTCATTAATTTGGGACGTTTGCTCACTGGCCGCGGTCTCAAACGCAAAAAGGACTGGGCTGAAGAAGATGACCAGACTGGCACGTTCGTTGAGAAGTTAACACCGCGTTGGTTGAAACAGGAACTGGAAGGCACAGTGGATTACAAAATTTATCCCTGGCGCAGCCTGAGTCCACGCTTCATGCGCTGGTTCGTGCGTCCGCAGATGGGCGGCAAAGCCTTCCTGCGATTTGTCTTCTGGTTGGAAGAGCGCTTTCCACGTTTTTTCGGCAGGCACGGTCAATATCCGATGATCGTGATGAGAAAGTAGCCAATGTCCAGGTTCACTGATCCAACGTATCTCAAGGCTGAGCAGTACCGCGATTCGTCTAATCTGGATGCACGTGTAGAACTTCATCGTCGCTTCAGTACGAATTCCTATGGTTGGTTTCCCTGGATATTCGATACCCTGGAAAGTCTTCCCAGCCAGGCGCGTGTCTTGGAACTGGGAAGTGGTCCAGGTTACATGTGGAAGGAATGCATGGATCGCATTCCCCCGGGTTGGAGTATTACGCTGAGTGACCTGTCTGATGGAATGGTAGATGCCGCCTGGCGCAACCTGGTTGTGACCGGACGCGCTTTCAAATTTGAGCAAATCGATGCGCAGTCCATCCCTTACCCGGATGAGACTTTTGACATTGTGATTGCAAATTTCATGCTTTATCATGTTCCAGATCGTCAAAAAGCATTGCAGGAAATCCATCGCGTGCTGCGAAGCCCGGACCCTGTGTCAGGGGAAGATGGCGGACATTTTCTTGCTGCAACATCTAGTCAGGAACATCTCAAGGAATTAAATACATGGCTCCAAAAAGCCAGCCCGGATAAATATATGCCTTTCAACAGTCTCTTTTCGCTTGATAACGGGTTGGAACAGCTCAAATCGTTCTTTTCGACTGTAGAAATAAAACGGTACGACAACAACCTGCGCGTGACCGAGATTGAGCCGCTGATAGCTTATATTTTTTCCACAACGAAAGCCAGGGATATTCCTGAATCTGCAATCTTGGAAATCTGTCAGGAATTAGAAGATATACTTTCCCAAAAAGGCGAAATTTTTATCACGACAGACTCCGGCTTGTTTTTGGCAGTCAAATAGGAGCGCTTATTATGAATTGGAATGACAATGTTATCCTCGTTACCGGTGGCACCGGCTCGTTCGGCAAAAAGTTCACCAAAATCCTGTTGGCTGAAAAGAATCCCAGGAAAGTTATCATCTTCAGCCGTGATGAACTTAAGCAGCATGAAATGCGGACTGCTGGCTTTGACGACCCGCGCCTGCGTTACTTTATCGGTGATGTACGCGACCGGGAGCGCCTGGTGCGCGCCATGCATGGGGTGGACATTGTCGTGCATGCCGCCGCGCTCAAGCAGGTTCCGGCTTGCGAGTACAACCCGATGGAAGCCATCAAAACCAACATCATGGGAACCAGCAATGTGGTTGAGGCTGCCCTGGATGCTGGCGTCGAAAAGGTCTTGGCGCTCAGCACCGACAAGGCCGTCAACCCGGTCAACCTGTATGGCGCGACCAAACTGGCGGCTGAAAAGCTGGTCATTCAAAGCAATGCTTATGCTGCTGGAAAATCCACACGCTATTCCTGCGTCCGCTATGGCAACGTAGTCGGCAGTCGCGGTTCAGTGGTGCCCTTGTTCCTCAAACAGCGAGAGAGCGGGGTAATTACCATCACTGACGACCGTATGACCCGTTTCTGGCTTTCGCTTGAGCAGGGCGTGCACTTCGTCATCGACTGCATCGAACAGATGGCGGGCGGCGAGGTCTTCGTGCCGAAAATTCCCAGCACTACCATCGTCGACCTGGCGAAAGCCATCGCGCCCGAGGCTGAGATCGAAATCATTGGCATCCGTCCCGGCGAGAAACTCCATGAGGTGCTTATCTCTGAAGATGAGGCCCGTGGTACGGTAGAACGCGATGGCATGTTCATCGTCAAGCCGCCTGAAACCCTCTGGAAGCGCGACCTGACCTACGAAGGCCAACCTCTGCCGGACGGATTTCGCTATTCCAGCGACAACAACAGCGAATGGCTTGATCTGAAAGGCATCAAGCAGTTCATCGCCCCCTTCGAAGAGCTCTATGCAGCTGGCAAGTTGGAAGGATGAAATGAGACCTGACAGGTTTTTGTCCCTTCACTTCGTTGCGGGATGCTTCGCAAAAACCTGTCAGGTCTGAATGAAGTATGAAAATCCTTGTCACTGGCGCATCTGGACTCCTCGGCCTCAACCTCAGTTTGGGGATGAATGAGATTCATACCATCGTCGGCGTGGACCGGGGCAAACTGTCTGGTACGCCCTTCGAGCTTGTCAAAACGGACCTGCTCGAACCCGGAGCCTGCTCCCGTTTAATCGATACAGTCCAGCCTGATGGGATCATCCACACGGCTGCCCTCGCCAACATTGACGCCTGCGAATCCGACCCGAATGGCGCGCATCTGATCAACGCGAAAATTCCAGGTCAACTGGCGGAGTTGTGCGCGAAACGCGATATTCGATTGATCCATATTTCTACCGACGCCGTTTTCGATGGGACGAATGAGGACGTTTACACCGAAGATGATGAGCCCAATCCCCTCGGCGTGTATGCGCAGACCAAGCTGGAGGGTGAGCGAGCGGTTTTATCGTCCAATTCTGATGCGGCGGTAGCGCGGGTCAACTTTTTCGGCTGGAGTCTCTCGGGGACACGCTCTCTATCCGAATTCTTTTTCAACAAGTTATCCACAGACCAACAGGCCAACGGTTTTACCGATGTCTGGTTCTGTAGCATGTTCGTCGGTGATCTGGCAGAGACGCTGGTCAGGATGTTGGAAAAAGGCCTTTCGGGGCTATACCATGCCGTGGGGTCCGAAGCGATCACGAAGTATGACTTTGGGTTGCGAATCGCCCGACAATTCGGATTTGACAAAGGGTTGATCCAGCCTATTTCCGTCGAAGAATCTGGCTTAAAAGCCAAACGATCTCGCAATTTGCGACTGTCTGTCCACAAGCTGTCCACAGATTTAGGCTTCGAAATCCCCGTTGTTTCCACTGGAATTGAGAAGTTTTATACACAGTTCACACAGGGTTATCCACAGAAAATGCGGAGTTATCAACAGGTTTAATGTCATTGCGAGGGCGAAGGTCGCCCTCGCAATGACATAATAAAATGGAGGAACCTATGGAAATCAAAATTGGAAATCGCAGGATCGGCCCGGACCATCCGACCTATTTCATCGCAGACATTGCCGCCAACCACGATGGCGACCTGGAGCGTGCCAAGCTGCTCATCCGCCTGGCGAAAGAAGCCGGCGCAGATGCGGCTAAATTCCAGAACTTTGATGCGCCAAAAATCGTCTCGGATTATGGCTTCACCCATATGAATTCACAGGTCAGTCACCAGGCAACCTGGAAGAAGTCAGTTGTAGAAGTATATAGTGCAGCCTCCATACCCTTTGAATGGACCATGACCTTGATGGAGGAGTGCAACGAGGTAGGGATCGATTATTTCTCATCCCCTTATGATTTCAACGCCATCGATTTTCTGGATCAATACGTGGAGATGTACAAAGCAGGTTCCGGTGAAATCGACTGGATCGAAGCGTTGGAGCGCATGGCCAGCAAGGGCAAACCGTTTTTCGTTGCCACTGGCGCATCGAACATTGGCGAGGTACAGAAGGCAGTGCATGTCATTCTGAAGATCAACAAGCAACTTGTGCTGATGCAGTGTAATACCAACTACACTGCCAACCCGGACAATTATGACCACTTGCATCTGAACGTACTGAAAACCTACGCTTCCATGTTCCCGGATGTGATCCTGGGGCTCTCAGACCATACGCACGCAGTTGCGCCGGTGGTGGGCGCGGTAGCGCTGGGGGCGCGTGTGATCGAGCGTCACTTCACCGACAGCAACGACCGTGAAGGGCCCGACCATAAGTTCGCAATGAACCCGGACACCTGGGCTAACATGGTGACAGAAACCCGCCTGTTAGAGCGTGCGCTTGGCTCTGGAGACAAATTCATTGCGGAAAACGAGCAGGACACTCAGGTGGTGCAACGTCGCTGCCTGCGCACTGCGCGTGACGTCCAGGCTGGTGAGACCTTCACCCGCGAGATGATCGACGTGCTGCGTCCCGCCACACCCGGCGCGATCAAACCCGATCAGATCCCGAATGTGATCGGCACAAAAGCATTGCATGATATGCCGCTCGGAAAGGAATTGCGCTGGACTGATCTTGGTGAATAAGTGCAGTGTACAACGTGCGATGTGCGAGGTGTTGAATGGGTATAAACCGATTTGAAGATATTCGGGCATGGCAGGAAGCGCGTATTTTGACAAAACAAAGGCAATGGTGAGCGCATTCAAGAGTTCAATTCAACGTCGGAACTAAATCACACTTCGCACACCGCACCTCGCACGGGTACTATGAAAGTCCTCTATTTCTCTAATGACTATTCCCCTCACGACCACCGCTTCCTCTCGGCAATCCGGGATGGTGGGAGTGAGGTTTTTCACCTTCGCCTGGAGAGTAATCTGCGGCAGACGGAAGACCGGCCTGTTCCCGAAGGCGTGCAAATTGTGCAGTGGGCTGGCGGTCAGAGGCAATTCCGTTGGTTGGACCTGCCGAAATTAGTACTGAGTTTGCGGCGTGTCATCAAGCAGATCAAACCCGATTTGATCCATGCTGGCCCCATCCAGACCTGTGCCTTCATCGCTGTGCTGGCTGGTTTCCGCCCGATTTTGACCATGTCATGGGGCTATGACTTAGTGAAAGTAGCCCACCAAAATCATTGGATGGAAAGAATTACGCGTTACGTTTTACGTTGTAGTACCTATTTCACCAGCGATGCCAAGGTCACGCGGGACAAAGCGGTGGCTTACGGCATGGATCCCAACCATACAGTTGTCTTCCCCTGGGGCGTGGACTTGGCTCGCTATACGCTAAAAAAATGGCAATCAGAACACCAAGAAAAACCGTTCACGCTATTTTGCAACCGTGCCTGGGAACCGATGTACGGGATCGATGTTCTGGCGCGGGCATTTGTCAGGGCAGCGCAAAGCAGGCCTGAGCTGCGTCTGATGCTGCTGGGGGGCGGCTCTCAAGGTGTACGCATCCGTCAGATCCTGCTCAGCGGCGGCGTATTTGACCAGGTCACATTCGGCGGACAAGTTTCACAAAACGAGTTGCCGCGCTGGTATCATTGGGCTGACGTCTATATCAGTCCGTCGCATGTGGATGGTTCGTCGGTCTCGTTAATGGAAGCCCTGGCAAGCGGCCTGCCCTGCCTGGTCTCGGACATTCCCGGCAATCGAGAATGGGTGAGCGAGGGCGAGAACGGCTGGTTGTTCACTGATGGCGATCCAGATGCGCTGGCGGCGAAGATTCTGCAGGCTTTCGACCAGCGAGAGTCGTTACCCAAAATTGGCAAAGCGGCTCGTGCTGTTGCAGAAGAGCGCGCTGATTGGACGAAGAATTCAGCCAAATTGATGCAGGCCTATCAACAGGCCATAAAATTAGGAGGCACCTGATGATATTCACGCTTATTCTGGCCCTCGCTTTTGCGATTGTGGCTGTCATTTTTGCCCTGCAAAACACCGAAGTGGTCACCGTCGCCTTTTTTAGCCTGTCGTATGAAGGCTCGCTGGCGCTGGTCATTCTGGTGGCTGTGGCGCTTGGTATCCTGATCGGGGTGCTGGTGATGACCCCTGGCAATATCAGGAATAAAATTTCAAGCACTCGTAATCGCAAGAAGGTCAGTTCTCTCGAAGCCAGCCTGGACGAGCAAAAGTCTAAATTGGCCGCGCTGGAAAAGCCTGTTCCCCCGGAATCGGAAGCGGACGAACTCAAATCACCCGACTCTCAGTAAAACTAGACAGTATGTCACCGCGTGTGATCGCCATCGTTCAGGGACGTATGGGTTCCTCGCGTCTGCCCGGCAAGATCCTGGCAGACATCGCAGGCCAGCCTATGCTTTCCCGCGTCTATATCCGGACCTCGCGGGCTGCTACCGTGACCGAAACTGTATTCGCCACAACGACAGATCCCAGTGACGACCCAGTGGCCGATTACTGCAATTTTGGAGGAATCCCATTTACGCGCGGCAGCCAGTTTGACGTACTCGACCGTTACTACCAGACTGCCAAAGATTTCAACGCGGATGTGGTGGTGCGTATCACTGCCGACTGCCCGGTCATCGACCCTGACCTAATTGATGACGCAATTAACACGCTGCTCGATGGCGAGTACGATTTTGTCGCCAATCGCCTGCCGCCGCCCTTTGGCAGAACCTATCCGATTGGACTGGATACGGAAGTTTGTACCTTTGCTGCGCTGGAAAATGCCTGGAAAGATGCCAAAGAGACTTTCCATCGTGAACATGTCATGCCGTATCTCTATGAAGTGGTAGAGCTTACAGTCGTCAGCCGCCAGCTCGCGGAAGGCGTTTCCCCGCGCGGATTCAAAATCGCTCAATTGCATCATCCCACCGATTTCGGCGATCATCGCTGGACGGTGGACACCCCCGAAGATCTGGAGTTCATGAGACAGATATATGCCCATTTTGATGGCCACGATGATTTTTCGTGGAAAGATGTTTTAAATTTGGTTCATGACCGTCCCGAGTTGATGAAGATCAACGCAGGTGTAAAACACAAAACTCTGAAAGATGTAGATACCAGAACAACATCGAAAAAATAAACGCTTGTCACTCTGAGCGCAGCAAAGTGTCTCAAATGTAGTGAAAGAGACTCTTCGGTCGCAACGAGCGCTTCCTCAGAGTGACATTACCATTTATATGTCACTAATCACTCTTTTCTCCGCTCCTAAACCCTTCACCAATCTGCACATTGCGACCATCCAACGCAATGCGATCAAATCATGGACGTTGCTGCCAGATGTCGAAGTGCTGGTCATTGGTGATGAGTCGGGTTTAGCGGAAGCTGCAAAAGAGCTGAGTGTAATGCATCTCCCGGATGTGAAATGCAGCGACAACGGCACACCACTGATCTCGTCCATGTTCCAACTGGCGCGTGAGAACAGCCACAGCGACCTGTTGTGCATCATCAATGCAGATATGCTCCTGATGCCTGATTTCGTCGAAGCGGCGAAGCAGGCTGTTAATTTGAAAGAGAAGTTTGTTTTACTCAGCCAGCGCTGGGATCTGGATGTTACCCAACCGCTCGATTTTTCTGAAGGCTGGGGGAACCGTCTACGGTCTTCCGTCCACGGTCAAGGTACTCTTCATCGTCCTGCCGGAAGTGATTTCTTCCTCTTTCCTCTTACCTCTTACCTCGACGTCCCCGACTTTGCCATCGGCCGCGCCGGCTGGGACAACTGGATGATTTTCAAAGCTTGCCGGGAAAATTGGCCGGTGATCGACTGTACACCTTCGGTCATGATCGTGCACCAGAACCACGATTATCGTCACCTGCCGGGAGGCAAGCCGCACTACGAACATCCTGAGACAAACGAGAATATCCGTCTTGCGGGTGGGCCAGCCGCAGTGCGCTACACCATTTTGGACGCTACTCATCGCCTGAAAGATGGAAAACTCGTCCGCCCGGCATTTACGGGGCTGCATTTCTGGCGTCGAGTGGAATTGTTCCTGCGTAAGATTTTTTTCTTTCTGCCAGAATCTACCGTTGAAAACATCGCCCGCCCAAAGCGGTGGAAGAAGCGAATACAAAAATTTTTTGGGAATCGGAAATCGTGAAACGGGTTTTGTCTCCCAAAAACTCCGAATCCCGATTTCCAACTAACGAGTATCGAATATGAGAAAAGGCCAAAACCCCGCCAAATTTGTCAAAGATGTTGCCAAGCCCGAGCGCATCACCGCCGCCATGCTGACCTACATCCCGTTCCTGAGCGGATTCTACGAAGAGACCCTGGACGTGCTCAAAGTCAGCCTGGACTCGATGCGCAATGAGGCTGGTCTGCCCTTCGACCTGCTCGTCTTCGATAACGGCTCCTGCCCTGAAGCGCGCGATTATCTGATTCAAGAGAAGGAAGCAGGCCGCATTCAATACCTGATTTTGTCCGAGAAGAACGTCGGCAAAGGCGGCGCGTGGAACGTGATCCTGGCAGGCGCGCCGGGCGAGATCATCGCCTACGCGGACAGCGACGTGCTCTTTTCGCCGGACTGGTTGGCTCGCTCTGTCGAGATCCTGGAAACCTATCCCAACGTGGGCATGGTGACCGCACGTCCCTTCCGCACACCGCCGGAATTCTACAGCGCCACGCTCGATTGGGCTCGACAAAACGCTCAACTCGAAGATGGACAATTCATCCCCTGGGAAACTTTCCTGGAATTCAATCTCTCGCTGGGGCAGACTGAAGAAGAGAATGTGAAAGTTTATGCAGAGACTAGAGATTGGAGAATTACATATGTCCCTGAGCGGAGCGGCATCGTCCCCGAAGGGGGAGCGCAGTCGAAGGGCGTGACAGCCATGGCTGGCGCTTCACACTGGCAGTTCACCGCCTACAAATCCACACTCCAGCAATTTTTACCCTTTGACATGTCCCGCCCGATGGGACAGGTGCGCCAGCTCGACCAGCGTATGAACGATGCCGGCCTGCTGCGCTTGATGGTTTCCGATCCGCTGGCGATGAATATGTCCAATACGCTGGGGTATCTGCGTGGGAAGCTAGGGATGGAAGTGCCGAAGAAGAAGTCTTCATTTGGTAAGCGCATGTTGGAACTTGCGCCAGTAAAAAAGGTTTTATTAGCGGTTTATAACAGGATTTTTAATTGGTATTATTCATAAGCAATTCCGCTGGTTGAGTACCGCGAAGCGGAGTATCGAAACCTGCAGGTAACCTAAAAACGTAACATTTGTTGGTTTCGATACGGCCTCGACAAACGCTCGGCCTACTCAACCAACGGATGAAACAAGATTTTTATTATGGCTTGGATGTATATCCTCGAATGCGCCGATGGCTCTTACTATATCGGCTCTACCAAGAATTTGGAACGCCGCATTCCTGAACATCAACAAGGTCTGGGTGCAAAATATACATCGAATAGATTACCCGTCAAACTGGTGTATGGCGAAGAATATGACCGCGTCGCAGATGCCTATGCCAGAGAAAAGCAAGTGCAGGGCTGGCGCAGAGCAAAACGTGAGGCCTTGATAGATGGTGATCCGGAATTACTGCCTGCACTTGCAAAGAAGATTTTTAATAAAGGTAAACTCGGTGGTTGAGTAGACAGCGGTGTTCGTTCCGCTGTCGTATCGAAACCACCAGGCAAACAAGAGCATTTCAGTTAAATGTTGGTTTTGATATGCCCCGACAAACACGGGGCTACTCAACCAACGGATACTCAAAAAAAATGACCAAACGCATCTTCATCTCTGCCGACCACGGCATGGCCATCATCTACTTCCTGCAGAGCGACGTCGTCCCCACGTTGCTCGAGGCGGGTGTTGATGTTGTAGTTCTCACTGACGATGAAACCAAAGACAAGATTGCCGAGCGTTTCGCCCGCCCTGGGCTGAAATTCGAGGGTCTGCAGCTCAAACAGGCCGAAGCCTACGCCAAAAAAGTCAGTCCGCGCTGGCAGTGGCTGCTCTCGTCTTACCTGCGCCGGGTCGGGGGCTCCTGGCGCATCAACACCGAGGCCATGGACAGCAACATCTGGGAAGTCTGGGGCGAGAACTCGTGGAAATTTCGCCTGGGGGTCTGGATTCCCGCCGCGCTGTGGATCCTGCTGCTGCGGAGTTCATCTGCGGCGCGTAAGTCTCTGGTACGGATGCAGACCCGCTTCACCCCGGACCCGGGCCTGTATACCGATTTATTCGAGAAGTACCAGCCCGATCTGGTGATCGCCTCGACGGCCGGCTGGAGGCTGGACCGCTATCTTTTGAGGGAAGCAGCCCGAAAGGGAATCCTGACCATGGCCGCCATCGTCGGCTGGGACAATTCATCCAGTTACACCATCCCCGGCGCGCCGATGGACTATGCCACCTGCTGGTCTGAATTGCAAAGAGAAGAACTGGTACTTGGCTCCGATTGGGATCCCGAGCGTGTCAACATCGGCGGCATCCCCTCTTATGACGGTTACTTCCGCAAGACCTGGCTGATGCCCCGGGACGAGTATTTCAAGCTACACCGCCTGGATCCGAACCGCAAGTTGATCTCGTATGCCAGTAGCTTCGTCCACTTTGCGCCCAACTTCCCGAACGTGGAAGCGCTGGCCAAACTGGTTGCTTCTGATACACTGGCAGAGCCCTCGCAACTGTTGGTGCGTCTGCATCCCAGTCATTTCCAGGATAAGCCGGAGATGTTTGGGGAAGAGCGCGAACGAATCTTTGCGCTTGAGGAGCGGTATCCGCACGTGCACGTGGTACGACCGGTGGCGCTGGGCGGCTCGCTGGGCTACTACAGCGGCGAGGATATGGATGAGAAGTCGTCCATGATGGCATATTCGGACGTGATGGTGACAGTCTATTCAACCATGCTGGTGGAGACGGCTGTGCACGATACGCCCATGATCGCGGCCGTGATCGACACACCTGGCGGCTGGGACAGTGTTCGCACTGTGAGTGATGGCAAGAAAAAGAAGTATTCGCTGTCGTTGAAAAAGATTGGAAACTGGCCCACGCATAAACGCTTCCGCGAGGCCAAAGCGGGCCGTGTAGCAAAGAATGAAGCCGAACTTCGTGATATGCTCAATGCCTATATAAAGAATCCCGCATTAGATGCGGCCGAGCGTCGCGCGTTCATCGAACAGGAAATTACCTACACCGACGCGTCGGCTGGCAAACGGACAGCGGAATACATCTTGGAGATTTTGGATAGCTAATTGTGAAGGGCAGCGATATGAGAAAAAAAGCGCAGGGGTTTTTGTCTTTATTGATAATAATCGTACTGTCATCTTGTGGGGGAGCATCGGAGCCCACTCCCGATCCGGCAGAAATTTTTGGAACGGCCCTGGCTCTTGCTGAAACATCTGTGGCTTTTACAAAGGCAGCCGTGCCAACCGCAACCTCTTTGCCCACAATGACTCCAACACTTGAATTCACACCCACTCCTTTTCCTTCTTTGCAGTCTGTCGCTTCGCCAACCAGTTTAGCAGTTGCTGTGCCGACAAATACACAAACAAACCCCTGCAATGAACCGCCACCGAATGATCCGGTGGGAACTACAGTTCGTGTTCGCTTTGTTAATAAAACGAAAGGACTTGCGAACCTGGCATTTGGAATGCTTCGGGAAAACGATGAAGGGGAATGTGGAACGTATAATTTTTCAATTGGTGCAAATACATCTCCCGAAGTGACCGTTTTGGCTGGATGCTATTGGGGGTTTGCCTGGATTTCGGGAAATGAACCTTCCACTGCCAAAACTTTTGCGAATATATGTCTTACGGATCCTGATCAAGTGCGTGGAGTTACGATTACAAAAGAAACAATCGGATTCGACTGATTTTTTGTAAAGACAACCATGAAAATTGAAAAGAAATCCATGTTCTTATTCTACTTCTCCATTACCCTCGCGATCGCTTCCAGTGCATTATATCACTTCAGTGCCAAGAGTACACCCGCGAATGTGAATTTCTCGATCTCACTGGTGGTGACCTACCTGATTGCACTTGGAATTGTTTTACTGAGCATCTTTTTCTTCCCTGCCAAAAATGGGCTTTCTACCGAACTGAAACAACTCAACTGGGCCAGCTTCCTGCTGGCAATAGCCATCGTCGGGATCGAGTTTGGTTTCTTGCTGGTCTATCGTTCCGGCTGGAACCTGGGCATCGCTGCCGTGCTGGTCAATGTGGTGGCATCACTGATCCTCGTCCCGGTGGCGATTTTTGTGTTCAAAGATAAACTGAACTGGGTTAACATCTTTGGGATTCTGGTCTGTCTGGTCGGATTGGTGATGTTGAATTGGAAGAGATAAATTTGTGACAGATTCTGTTGACTTGTTAGTCATTGGTGGTAGCGGTTTTATTGGAGCTAATCTTACACAGGCTGCTTTTCATAGTGGTTTACGAGTAGCCTATACCTATGCAAGTCATCAACTGGACTTACCAGTAGCTTCTTATCAAGTAAACCTTCAAGAAGTAAATACATTGGAGAATTGTTTGGCGGAAACATTACCCGAGAATATCGTGCATTGTGCAATTCCGCACGGTGATAAAAATATTCATCAAGCTGTCAGCGTTGAAAGCATTAGGCGTATGACTAATAGGTTGGATAAGTCTTTTCCTCCTAAACTTATCTATGTCTCTTCCAACGCTGTATTTACTGGTAGTAAGGGACAATATTTGGAAACAAATATACCTGATGCAGAAAAAAGAAATGACGGATACCGTGCTTACGCGATGACCCGTGCAACTGGTGAACAGATTGCAATAAAAAACTGGTTCAATACAATTGTTCTTAGAACTTCTGATGTGAACGGTAAGGATGTGGGAGGAAACCTGAATGTTCGATTGAAAAAACTTGTAAAACAATTGAAAATGGGGAAAGTTGTACAAAGATTAAATCGAGCCTACATTTCTCCAACTCTGGTTACTAATCTTGTTGATGGCATTTTAGAACTTCTTAATGATAAATTCAAATATCGTGGTGTATTGCATATAGCAGGTAGTGAGCGAATATCGTATTATGAATTCACTCGCTTGTTAGCAACATATATTGGTGCAGACATTTCTCTTGTTATTCCAGATGAAGGTCAAGCTTGGGACAATAGCCTTGACACAAGCTATACTCAAAGCCTACTGAAAACGAAATTACTGAATGTCGAAGAACAGTTTAAAAGAATCTTTTTGTAAATGGTTCGGAGAATCATGGAATTGTTGACTCGCTTCAAAAAAGTCGCCCGCATCCTGCTCAAGGGGGACCCCAGAATGGGCACTCGAAACCCCATCCCGCCTATTTCACCCGAAGAAGTGTCCGAAATCAAACAGTTCTTCCCGCACGAGAAGTTTTTTATCCTCGGTCATGCCCGCTCCGGGACAACCTTGCTTATGCGGCTCATCCGCCTGCACCCCGATGTGCACTGCAACTATCAGGCGCACTTCTTCACACGCCGCCCGCTGCTCAAATCCCTGGTGGATACGCCCGAAGCCGAGGAGTGGCTCACGCGCAAGTCCAACCGCTGGAATCATGGACGCGACCTGTCACCGCTGGTCCTGCGTGCCGCTGCTGACATTATCATGGAACGCGACGCTGCACGCGAAGGCAAGCGCATCGTCGGTGACAAAAGCCCCTCATCCGTTATTCACGGAGAGGCAGTGCGTAACCTACATGCCGTCTATCCCGATGCCAGGATTGTTTACATCGTACGCGATGGACGAGATGTCATCATCTCGGAGCGGTTTCGCAACTTCGTCGAAGAGTCCAAATTCCTGACGATCGAAGACAAGCGCATCATCGCGGACTTGCGGCATGACTCCGTACCCTTCAATGATGGCCGCCGTTCGATCTTCACCGAGACTTTCATTCGACGTAAGGCAGGCGATTGGGCTAACGATTTGCAAGAGACCGAAGACGAATCCCGCCGCCTGTTTGGCGATAACTTCTACGGCTTGCGCTACGAAGACCTGCTCGAACATCCCTTCGACGAGATGAAAAAGGCCTGGGCATTTCTGGGCGTTAACACCGATCCAGCGCTTGAGAAAGCCATCATCAACGAGATGTCCTCCAACCCTGACGAAGAATGGCAAGCTCGCCGCAACGAAGATATCGCCTCCTTCCTTCCCAAGGGACAGGCCGGCAATTGGACACGCCTGTTCAGTGAGGGGGATAAGTCCGTATTTAAAGATGTTGCTGGTGAGATGCTGATACGTTGGAATTATGAGAAAGATGAAAATTGGTAATCAAAACGTAGGGGCGGGGTTTTCCCGCCCCGGGCGGCAGTGCGCCGCCCCTACGGAGAACACATGAAAATCCTCATCGCTGGCCTCGGCTCGATTGGGCGCCGCCACTTTCGCAACCTGATCGTACTTGGCGAAACAGACTTAGTCTTGCTGCGTACCCGCAAAGCGACCCTCTCCGATGACGAGCTGGCGGGGTACCCCGTTGAAACCGATGTCCATGAGGCCCTGGAAAAACATAAGTTAGATGGTGTTGTGGTCGCTAACCCGACCTCCCTGCATCTGGATGTTGCCCTCCCCGCTGCTGAAGCAGGCTGCCATATACTGATCGAAAAGCCTATCTCACACTCGCTGGAAGGTATAGATAATCTGAGAAAGGCTGCCGAGAAAAGTGGCAGCAAAATCCTGGTCGGATTCCAATTTCGCTACCATCCGACCCTCAACAAAGCCCGTGAACTGATCCAAGCGGGTATGCTTGGTAAGGTACTCACTGTCCACGCGCACTGGGGCGAGTATCTGCCAAACTGGCATCCCTGGGAAGACTATCGTCAAAGCTACGCCGCCCGCGCAGACCTGGGTGGCGGCGTGATCAGTACGCTCACCCATCCTCTTGACTATCTGCGCCACATCCTGGGCGAAATCGAAGCGCTGTGGTCATTCAACGGTCATCTTTCCTCGCTTGAAATGGATGTGGAAGATACCGCTGAGATCGGGCTGAAGTTCGCCAATGGTGCGATTGGGGGTGTGCATGTCAACTATATCCAGCGACCGCCCGTGTATCGACTGGAAATCGTAGGGACGAACGGCACTCTGCGCTGGGACAACACAGACGGGAGATTGCACTTCTACCAGATGTCCACCCCCTTCGGCTCTTACTCGGATGATCCACCTGCTCCCGTTATAGAAACATTTTCTCCCCCTAAGGGCTTCGAGCGCAATGATCTGTTTTTGGCACAGACTCGCCATTTCCTGGAAATCATGCAAGATAAAACCAGCCCCATCTGCACGCTCGAAGATGGGATCCGTGCCCAGCAACTGGTGCAGGCCGCTCGTGAGTCCGAAGCGAGGGGTCAACTCATCAATTTGGGGCAAGAACAAAAATAAAATTCTAAAATTCAACTGCTGAATTTTGACAAAAAGTGCGCTATAATAGCGCCTTGTGCGTAATTCCACAGATAAAATGGCGCAGTTCGCTGTGTTAGAAAATAAGGAGTTTTTGAATGCCCAAAGCTAACTTGATCCCTCCCTATGGAGGTAAACTGGTTAACCTGCTCGTCACGGGTGAAGAACGTGATGAATTGGTAACGCGAGTGCCTAATTTGCCGTCGATTAAGATTTCCATGCGTGCACAATGCGACCTGGAATTGCTGGCAACCGGCGGCTTTTCACCGTTAGACCGTTTTATGGACAAATCGACCTACGAACGTGTATTAGAAGATATGCGAATGGATGGCGGTACTTTCTGGCCGCTTCCCATCACGCTGACGGCTATCCCTGAAGAGTTACCCAGGGTTGGTGGCGAGTTTGTCCTGCGAAATGCTCTCAACGAGCCTCTGGCCATCATGGAATTGGAAGAGGTTTTTTCCTGGAACGCTGAAAAAGAAGCACGCCTGGCTTATGGTAGTAATGATGCCCGGCATCCGATGGTCTCCGAGATGGGACGCTGGGGAAGTGTGTGCATTTCAGGCGAACTGAAAGTAATCAATTTGCCCAAATACCATGATTTCGTGGATATCCGCCGCACACCTGCAGATGTGCGTGAGATGCTCGCAGCGATGGGGAATGAGAATGTGGTTGCCTTCCAAACACGCAATCCTCTGCATCGTATCCATGAAGAGTTGACCAAACGAGCCGCAAATAAGGTGGGAGGCAGTTTGCTGATTCATCCGGTGGTTGGCATGACCAAGCCTGGTGATGTAGATCACTATACTCGCGTCCGCATTTATAAAGCCCTTGTGGAAAACTATTACGATAAGAACAGCACGGCGCTCAGCCTGTTACCGCTCGCCATGCGCATGGCCGGGCCAAAGGAGGCCCTGTTACACGCCATCATTCGCCGCAATTATGGCGCCAACCATTTCATCGTTGGACGTGACCACGCCGGTCCGGGCAATGATAGCAGCGGTAATCCTTTTTATGGGCCCTATGATGCGCAGGAACTGATGGTCAAATATGAATCTGAGGTCGGCGTCAAGATGGTGCCGTTCGAAATGCTGGTCTATCTGCCAGATGAAGACCGCTATGTAGAGCTCAAGGATGTACCGGAAGGCGCGAAAACTCTCAACATCTCTGGCACGCAAGTCCGTGAAGACTATCTTGCCAAGGGCGAATTATTGCCCCAATGGTTCACGCGCCCTGAAACGGCTGAGATTCTGCGCCAGAGCTACCCTCCCCGTCACGAGCAGGGCTTCTGCATCTGGTTTACCGGCTTATCTGGTTCGGGTAAATCTGCCACTACCCAGGTTCTGACCGACCTGCTGCTCGAACGTGGCAAGAATTTGACCGTTCTGGATGGTGATGTCGTCCGCACCCATCTCTCCAAAGGATTGGGCTTCAGCAAAGAGGACCGTGACACCAATATCCTGCGAATCGGCTTTGTGGCGGGCGAACTTGTTCGCAATGGCGGTTCTGTCGTTTGCGCAGCCATCAGCCCCTACCGTAATGCCCGTAACGAAGCTCGTAAAATGGTAGGTGACAATTTCATCATGGTCCATGTGGATACACCTGTGGAAGTTTGCGAGCAGCGCGATGTCAAAGGCTTGTACGCCAAGGCACGCCAGGCGATGGCTGAAGGCAAGCCAATGGGATTCACCGGTGTGGATGATCCCTACGAGGAACCGATTGATCCTGAGATCACAGTTTCTGGCGTTGGTGTGACCCCGGAAGAAAATGCCCGCCAGATTATCGCCTACCTCGAAAAAGAGGGGTATTTGACAGCTCAAGCCAGTTAATCTGGAAATGCCCATTTTTAACCGTAAACTTCACCCCGACAGGCAGACCGCGGTCTTTCTTTTGACCCTTGGTCTGCTTGCCGTTGGTGGAATATGGTTACTGGCCTACAGCACTCCCTTTGGCCTGGGACTCAACGACGACTCCATTGCATACATTGCCGGCGCGCGCAGTATCCGTGCGGGAAACGGCTATCGCGAAGCCTGGCTGGCCAGCAATGGCCCGGTTACGCACTTCCCGCCGGGATTTCCATTTGTGCTGGCCTCCATCGACTATGTCACTGGCCTTGATCCCGTACGAGGCGCACGCGCACTGAATGGTTTGTTGTTCGGATTGAATATTGCATTGACTGGCTGGGTTGGCTGGCGCATGACCCGCTCACGCGTGGCGGGTGTCCTGGCCGCCAGTTTGATCTTGCTGAACAGTTCGCTTTTGTACATCCACGCCAGGGCGATGAGCGAACCGCTCTATATCTTTTTGACATTGGTTTCATTTTTATTATTGAATGCTTATTTTGAACGTTCGAATAATTATTGGCTGATAACGCTTGGCTTTGTGCTGGGGTGGGCATACCTGGCGCGTTACGCAGCCTTATCATTGTTGGCGACCATGGCTACAGTCTTGCTGATTCTGAATAAAACCTGGCGCAAACGACTGAAAAGCGTTCTGATTCTGTTATTAAGCGCAATCCCATGGATTTTGGGCTGGTCCATTCGAAATAGGATTGTGGGCGGAAACCTCACTAACAGGGTGCTTGGCTGGCATCCAATCACCTCTGAAAATTGGGATTTAGGGATAAGTACATTTGCCGAGTTTCTATTCCCATTACATAGCTTTCGGAAGGCGCTTAACCAAATTCCACTTTTATTTGAGACTATTTTAATTGTTATTGGATTGAGCATACTTTTCTGGGTACTCTACAAAGGCTTGCCCTATTTCTTCCACCCTGCTCAATCAGCCAAGCCCGGTGTTTTGACATTCACGAATGCGCTGTATGTGATTGCATATATGACCGTTTTGGTATTGGCGATGACCTTGTTCGATCCGGCCACCAAATTCCAGGTGCGCATCTTATCACCAACGTTTGTGTCATTGATATTGTTGTTGACAGCCCTGGGAGTTTGGCTTTGGCAGAAACAACACACTTTTTGGAAGTCCGTAATAACCTTATTTACGGTAGGATTACTAGGCATGTTTGCCTATGGCCAGGTTCTGTCGGTGCAGGATTTCCGCAAGGGTGGGGATGCCTTTGCAGGTGAAAGATGGTATGCCTCCGAGGCGATTTTTGCTATCGAGCAGCTTCCACCAGATGTGCTCATCCTCACCAATGAACCAGGTGTCGTGTATCTGTATACTGGCCGTCCTGGCAGTGTGTTGCCAAAAACACAACCCGGAATTTCTGAGATCAAAGAACCGGTTCTGAACGGAGAGGCTGTGATCGTTTTGTTCCGGGTGAACAAAAAAGACAAAGAGACTTTGGATTATTATTATCAATTAGGAGCAGGTCTCTATCAGACAGACTTCAGCAATACCTGGATGTTCAGCGCATTTCCAAAATAGGAGTTTTCATGATTCAGGATAAATTCCAGCTTGAAGGAAAAGTAGCGGTGGTCACCGGGGGAGCCGGATTGTTGGGCGCCGAGTTCTCCAGAACTCTCGCAGAAGCTGGTGCAGCGGTCATCGTGGCGGATTTGGATGAAGATGGGGCGAATAAGGTCGCTCAAAGATTGACGGATGCCGGATACGCGGGGACAGCTTTTGGGCTGGATGTGACGCGGGTCGAATCGACCCGTGAGCTTGCCTCCGTTGCTGTGAGAAAATTTAGCCGTCTGGATATTCTCGTCAACAGCGCCGCCTTGGATCCCAAATTCGACCCGGACGCTGCCGCCAAAGGCATCGCCCCGGGCGCCTTCGAAGATTACCCGCTTGAGCAATGGAACGCAGCCCTCAACGTCAACCTGACGGGTATGTTCCTGGTGACACAGGCTTGCGTAGCGCCAATGTTGGAACAGGGCAAAAAGGGCAGCATCATCAACATCTGTTCTACCTATGGACTGAACGGCCCTGACCAGCGCATTTACATCAGAGATGGAAAACGTGTGGCCTACAAGCCTGTTTATTACACCACGACCAAAGCCGGAGTAATGGGTTTTACTAAATACCTGGCGGCTTATTATGCCGGGACGGACATCCGTGTCAATGCGCTCACACCCGGCGGCGTGTACAATAATCATGAAGAATATTTTGTGGAGAATTACTCCGCCAAGACCATCATGGGACGCATGGCCGACAAGGACGAAATGAACGGCGCGTTGCTGTTCCTGGCCTCGGATGCCTCGTCGTATATGACGGGAAATAATGTTGTTGTAGACGGTGGTTGGACGGCTTGGTAATGATTCAACACGAAGAACACCAAGGACACAAAGAAAAAACCTTGGTGCCCCTTTGTGTCCTTGGTGTTAAACAATGACCGAAATCCTCGCTCTTATCCCCGCGCGTGGCGGCTCGAAAGGTATCCCGCGCAAGAATATCCGCATTTTTGCCGGTTATCCCTTGGTAGTCTGGAGTATCGCGGCCGGCTTGAAATCGGAGTTAATCACGCGTGTCATCGTCAGCACGGACGATGAGGAGATCGCAGCCGTGGCACGGGAATATGGCGCAGAGACGCCCTTCCTGCGTCCCGCCGAGTTCGCGCAGGACAATACCACTGATCTGCCTGTCTTCGAGCATGCGCTGGAATGGTTGCGAGAGAATGAAGGTTATGTGCCGGATGTAGTTGTGCAATTGCGCCCGACCTCACCCATCCGCCCGCACGGGTTAGTGGATAATGCTATTCGAATTTTGCTTGATCACGAAGATGCCGATTGCGTGCGCGGTGTGGTCTCCGCAGGTCAAAACCCGCACAAGATGTGGCGCTTGCCCGAAGGTGAACATGGTCCCATGCAAAATCTTCTCGATGTCGAAGGTATCGTAGAACCATACAATGCCCCACGTCAGAGTCTGCCGCCTGTCTATTGGCAGACTGGACATATCGATGCCATCCACACAAATAGCATTCTCACCAAGAAATCGCTAACGGGGGATGTGATTTACCCGATCATCATCGATCCGCGTTACACCGTGGACATCGACAACCTACAGGATTGGGCGCGTTACGAACATTTGGTTATGACCGGTGGTTTGGATTACGTCTCGCCGGGCCATCCGCGTAGGCCGATGCCGGAGAAAATCGAATTGCTGGTGATGGATTTCGATGGGGTGTTGACCGACAATCGGGTTTTTGTGAATCAGGATGGGGTTGAGGCAGTCGCTGCAAATCGTAGTGACAGTTACGGGCTGGGTTTGCTGCACAAAGTCGGGGTCAAGTCCCTGGTTATTTCGAAGGAAGTCAATCCGGTGGTAGCGGCGCGCTGTAACAAAATGAAAGTCCCGTATTTACAGGGCATCGATGATAAGGAGACCGCATTGAAAACACATCTCGCTGAGAATGGGATCGACGCGGCCAATGTGATTTTCGTGGGTAATGACGTCAACGATTTACCCGCCTTTCGCGTGGCCGGCTGGTCAGTGGCAGTGGCGGATGCGTTGCCGGAAGTCCTCCGTGAAGCCGATTATGTTTTATCGAAACCCGGTGGGCGTGGTGCGGTAAGGGAATTGTGTGATTTAATCTTAAATGCAATTAAGACCTGACAGGTTTGACAAACTTGTCAGGTCTCCTAGGAGAAAATATGGCTCGTGAGATGAAAGTCGGTGACAAGCTGATCGGCGATAACCAGCCGACGTTTGTCATTGCGGAAATCGGTATCAATCACAACGGTGATGTAGAGATCGCCAAGCGTATGATCGACGCGGCAGTGCTGGCCGGAGTGGACGCGGTCAAATTCCAGAAGCGCACGCCCGAGATCTGCACCCCGCCCGAGCAGCAAAAGCAGATGCGCGATACACCCTGGGGTTACATCACCTACCTGGATTATCGTTACAAGGTCGAGTTTGGTGCGGATGAATATCGCGAGATCGACTTATATTGTCGGGAAAGAAATATCGTCTGGTTGGTGTCAGTCTGGGACGAGGCTTCGGTGGACTTCATGGAACAATT
The DNA here is from genome assembly GCA_050115035.1 of Anaerolineales bacterium. Taxonomy (GTDB): domain Bacteria; phylum Chloroflexota; class Anaerolineae; order Anaerolineales; family Villigracilaceae; genus JAABUE01. The sequence continues at coordinate 27,290 of JASFRG010000051.1, forward strand.
TGACACGCCTGTATATAAACTGCCTTCCGCTTCGCTCACAGACCTTGACCTGATCCGTAAAATCCGAACAACTGGCAAGCCTCTGATCTTGTCCTCGGGTATGTCCACTATGGAACAGATCCGCAAGGCTGTGGAAATTGCCGGTGATGAAAATCTGGGATTGATGCACAGTACCAGCGCTTATCCCTGCGAACCGGACGAATTGAACCTGCGCATGGTGGAGACCCTGCAACGTGAATTTCCCAATATCCCCATCGGTTATTCGGGCCACGAAGTTGGGCTGGTCCCTTCGACGATTGCTGTTGCGCTGGGCGCCTGTATGGTGGAACGTCACTTGACGCTTGACCGCGCCATGTGGGGCTCTGATCAGGCTGCCTCTGTGGAGCCGGGTGGTTTCAGAAAATTGGTCAAATACATCCGCGTGACCGAGCAGGCTTTGGGCGATGGAGTCAAGAAGGTCTATGATTCCGAGCGCAGCGTGATGAAGAAGTTGCGCCGCGTTGGTGCCAACGATTAACCACAGATAAAAAAGATGAACACA
>JASFRG010000052.1:0-27810 GCA_050115035.1 Anaerolineales bacterium
ATTGAAAAGACTTTCTCCCTCGAGCAGGACCTGTAAGCGTTTTGGTACGCCAAGCCGCCGGAAAAGCGCCACTACAGCCACCGGATCAGTAGCTGCGATCAGTGCGCCAAACACAAAAGCAAGTTCAATAGAAATACCGATGTTGGCAATATAGACAAGCCCGCCTACAACCAGGGTGGTCAGAATAACGCCGGGAACAGCCAGTGTTAGGATCAGACCAAAATCACGCCGTAAATCTTCCACCCGCAGGTGAAATGCAGCTTCGAAAACCAGTGGCGGTACAAGCAAGGAGAGGATGATATCGGGAGAAATTGGATTAGGAAGTGGCTCAAAAATCGCGGAAATAAATAAACCAATTCCAACCAATCCAACTGTATACGGCAAGCGGTAATTTCGCACAAAGATCGCTACCAAGGATGCGATTAACAAAAGAGCAATGATCGCTTCCTCTGCCAGAACGAGTTGGCTTACTTCTTCACCATTCATCTACAAATGTCACTCCTAAAGTGAAACGATGCAAGGGGCGGGATCTTCTACTGTCACATGTTTTCCGTTTGGGAATTGAACCTCTGTTTTCTCCAACTCACGAACGACGCTCAGTCCTTTGTAATGCATTGTAACCGGCCACGGAAATGGATTATCTCCCTCCAGCCGCACACGCGTAGGGGAAAGCACCTGCACGCCCAAAATTTGTAGAAATAGCCCAACTGGAGCCAGTCCACTGACATCATTGCGCTCACCGAGCCCCTTGCCGGTATCAGCATGGTAACGCTGGTAAAAAGCGCGTTTTTGTTTCAAATTTTGGATTACACCGGTCATGAAATGTGCCAACAACTTCGCGGCCTCCTGGCGAAACCCATAGGCCAGCATCCCCTCACAGATCAACATATTCCAGGGTAGATACACGCTTGAGCAGACTTCCTCGGCTTCTGCTTTTGAAACTTTCGGGCAAGCCGGAATACCGAAAGGACGCTCGAAACGCTCCGCGCTCAGAATTGTGCGCCCGGTCATCACCTGTGCCTGCCTGCTATCAGGCACGCCCGCCCACAAGGGGAGCAGCAGGGTATGGTCTTCGCCAGAATAGTCCAGCCCGCGGACGATCACACTGTCATCTTTATCTATGCCCTTGATCTGGACGCGACCGATCTTTTCATGAACCTGCCGACTGGTTGCGACCAAACCGCCGCTGCGCCAGTGGAATTGTCCACCTTGAATGACCTCATTCTCACCCTTGGTGACATATTCGCTGATAATGACATGCGGTCGCTTCAACCCCGGACTTTCCGTCTGCACCTCGATCAAAAGCCGGATCGGTGGCTCGAAGGTTTGCTTTACTTTGATCGTCCCGGGCCCCTTCTTCCGGCCCAATAGCTTGCCGGACGAACTTGCGCCAGTCTCTCGGTCACGGTATTGATACAAGGCGGTACGTGGATTCCAGGCTTCATCCAGCGCGGCCTTAAGGCCTTTGACCTGTTTCTTAACCAGATTCACATCACTTTCCCGACCAAGATGTTCCGCCATCAGGATGAGAACCTGTGCTTCGCAATACAACATAGATATCAGTGCTGGATTTTGTATGAAAGAAATGTCCGCGCCCTGTGACCAGGGATTCCAGTTGTCGAACATGAGATTCTCTTCATAGCCGGTTTGCATCAGATGTGCCCATTCGGGAATACCATCGCGGTCGCGGTCGTTTTTGGGTGAGAACCAGGCCCAGAAGAAATCCAGCAATTTTGGGAAGACCGCCTCTAGAAACTCATCATCTTCGGAGGCCCAGTACAGATTCCAGGCCAGGCTGGCCAGGATGGGCATCGCCTGGTAACGTCCGAGTTGTCCACCCAGGCCAGGTCTACCGTCTATCGCGCCATCTTCCGTCTGTGTGGATAAATAGTTGCGCAACACGCCCTGCATCAGGTCTGGAACAGCAGGTAAAACAGTTGACAGATAATAAGCGTCCAGGGGAGATTGTCCACTCCAGGAAGCTGGATAGTCACTACCATCGCCTTTGCGCGAGTAGCCATGATCCGGTCCGCGCGCCTGAACGAAGGATGGGTATGGCAAATTGTTGTTGGCCGGGAAAAACAGACCGAAAGCTGCCTTTTGGCTGAGTGCCAGGGCTGCATCCCAGTCCGGGTCACCGGTCTGGACATCGATGGTATCCCTGGCATTGACCAGTTCGATGCGTGCGCGTTCGGCATCCCAGGGTTGGGCGGCGACGAGACGGGCTGTATCGAAAGACGTCTGGTGCTCGGATGTGGCAGCCTGGGACCAGGTCAGTTGGCGGGATGTGCCCGGGTCCAGTTCGAGATTAACCATCAGTGAAGGCTGCGGTCCGGGCCCCGGTAGCGGGCCACCGGTCATGAAAAGAAGCGGCACGAGTCCGCCGGTCTGTCCGACCAGCACATTGACCATCTGCATCTGGGTGTGGCTGAAGGCATGTCCGTCCAATGGGACGAGCGCTGTACATATTTCCAGACGCGGTTTGCGCTTTTCGGTTGAACGGTTGTAAATTGTCACCCGCCCTGCGAGTGTGTTTGAATCGGGTACCCGTACTTCGTAGGTGATTTCCAACCCTTCAAAGGGAGAAAAAGTCAATTCCAGGAAATTTGGATAACAGCAGCGGACGATAGGTGGTGTTGCAAAGGTGTTTATGTCTGCCACAACATTACCATCTTCTGTGAAACGGGGAAAAATTCGTATTGAACGAGCGCGCAGGCCGTAGGTGGTGCGCAGGGAAAGCGCGGGTGGTTCGCCGACCCCCAGTTCCATTTCCCAGATGTGATCGTTAACATAGTTGGGGGTAGAAAAACGCATATCCGCTGCCAACGTCAGATTCAATGGATCCCCAGCCCGTAATGACCATTCTCTCATGCTCATATTGTACGGGGAGTTACTCAGAAGGTCAAAGGATTGATACAGACTATGCTAAAATTTTCTCGTTAGAGGTGTTTCACACATGAATTGGAATGCCTGAAAACGAATTAATATTGAATACCAACACTTTCTGGAGGCAGAGTGATGAACGTGAAATCTTCGATGAAAAAACAGGTTGTGACTGTCCAGGATACCGATAACCTTGGAATAGCAGCCAAACAATTCGTGAAACATCATGTGGGCATGTTGCCTGTGATCAACGCGGAGGGGAAGTTGGTAGGCGTGCTGCAACTGCGGGATTTATTGACGCTGATCTTGCCCGCATTTACGAGACTGATGGACGATTTTGATTTTGTCAGCGATTTTGGGGCGATGGAATCAATCCGGCCCTCCCAGGAGATCGTTTCGAAGCGTGTTTCCGAGGTGATGGAACCGCCCGTGTATGTCGATGATTCCTGTGGAATCTCGCGGGCATTTGCATTGCTGCATAGCCATAACCTGACCGATCTACCGGTTGTGGACGAGGAAAACTGCCTGGTTGGTATCGCTTCGCGTGTGGATGTTGGCACTGCGATTCTAAAAAATTGGGAAATAGTCTCCGGTGACTGATATGATGGTTATGATCGTATCAAGCGTAATCTTCGTTATTGCGCTCATTTTTATTTTTACGGAGAAAATGAACCGCAGTATCACCGGCATTGCTGGCGCTGCCTTGATGGTGGTAATCGGAACGGTGCTTGAATTTTATTCGCAGGATGAAGCCGTTGCAGCGATTGACTTCAATACGCTGGGGCTGTTGTTTGGCATGATGGTTTTAGTGGCTTTACTGGAGCCAACAGGGTTCTTCGAATACATGGCGGTTTGGGCAGCGCGTCTTTCCAAGGGGAGGCCGGTCCGTTTGATGGTGTTGTTAGGGACAGTAACAACGGTTCTTTCTATGTTTTTGGATAACGTCACCACAGTGGTTTTGATCGCGCCGGTGACTGTTTTGATCAGCGAAATTTTGGGTCTGAACCCGGTACCCTATCTGGTTGCTGAAGCTTTACTGTCCAATACAGGCGGTGTAGCCACATTGGTCGGTGACCCTCCCAATGTATTGATCGCGTCAGCAGCGAACTTTTCCTTCAACGATTTCCTGACACATTCCTTGCCGATTGTCCTGTTCGCCTGGCTGGCGGCGCTCCTGTTATTACGCTACCTCTTCCGGACCGATCTGCGCAAAATGCCGGAAAATACCGAGGCTGTTCTCAAACTTAATCCCAACGAAGCGTTAAATGATCGGGAGACGATCAAACGTGTGCTGATCGTTTTGGGCATTGCGGTATTCTTCTTCTTCATCCACCACAACCTTCACATTCAGCCTTCTATGATCGCTTTGAGCGCGGCTTCGGTTGCACTGGTTTGGGTACAACCAGACTTACATGAGACCTTACAGCGAATTGAGTGGAATGTGCTCATTTTCTTCGGCGCCTTGTTTGTTATGGTTGGCGGGCTGGAATCAGCCGGGGTTTTGCATCAATTGGCCGAACTGGTTGGCAGTGCCGGCAATCTTTCACCGGTCGTTTTCGGTGTGATTACCATCTGGGTAGTGGCAATATTATCTGCTATTGTGGATAATATCCCCATCACGATAGCCTTGATTCCTGTCTTTGCCGAATTGGAAGGTGCGGGGATCAATATACAACCTTTATGGTGGGCGCTGGCGTTCGGGGCAGGCTTTGGCGGCAACGGTACCATCATTGGTTCGACTGCGAACGTATTTGTTGCCTCTCTCTCAGAACGGACAAAATACCCGATCACTTCCCAACTTTGGAGTAAACGCGGCCTGCCTGTCATGATTGTGACCTGTTTCGTAGGCAGCATTTTGTTTATTTTGGCCTATCCCTACCTCTCAAGCTGAGAGGCCTTGCCCTTCACTATGTGTTCTTTAATGCTAGAATCGAATTAGATAAAGAATGGAGTAATTATGACAAACGCATCTCCCGTCAATCGCGGGCTGTACTTCGAGGAATTCGAGGTCGGTCAGAATATTACAACCGTCGGCCGCACTGTAGCGGAAAGCGATATATTCAATTTTGCCGGTTTTTCCGGTGATTACAACCAGATGCATACTGATGCTGAGTTCGCAAAAGAAACACCTTTCGGTCAGCGTGTTGCGCACGGTCTGCTGGGGCTCTCCATCGCATCTGGGCTGGCCATGCGAACTGGCGTACTGGAAGGTACGGTGATCGCTTTTCGCGAGATCGACAATTGGAAATTCATCGCCCCGGTTTTCATCAGTGACACCATCCACGTGGAAATGGAAGTTGCCGAGACGAAAGCCCTGCCGCGTATTGGGGGCGGTTCCGTGATCATTACCTTAGATGTTAAAAAACAAAGTGGTGACACCGTTATGAAAGGAAACTGGACAGTGCTGGTTATGTCCAAGCCTGAATAGGTTCTATGAGCATTCCTCCTGAAGACCCTCGGGAAGATTCGCAAAAGCCCCAGGAAGATCCTCGCGAGCGATTGCGTAGGTTGCTGGCCTCCGAAGACGAGACCATGCCAGAACTTCCTATCCCGGATGAAGAACCCGGCGGTTCGCCCTCAGACGAGACAATTGCCTCCGTTTTTTCATCACTCAACGAAGAAGAGGAAGAGTCTCCTGAGCCACCGGAACCTGAGGCAACTCCCGATACGCCTCTGCCCGCGCTCGATAAAGACAACATGCCCCTGCCGCGCCGCGTGGATGAAATCGATGTAGGCGCCACGCGCGTTTCCCCGGCAGCATACACCGGGCCTCAAAGAGGGTCAGCCCGCAGCACGCCTCCATCGCAGCCTACGGGAACTAGTCGGGCGGCAACGGGAGTTCCATCACAGCCGCCAGTTTCCCGTCCGGCTTCGCAGCCTGTGCCGACCACGCCGCCGGTCCCATTTTGGAAGGGGCGGGGTGGCTGTTTGTTGCGAGGCTTTATCGTCATCCTGTTTATTATGGTGGGATTGGCTTTGTTGGGTGGCTCGATTGCGCTGTATCAGTATTATGCCATCGCGCGCACATTACCAAGCGTGAGCGATTTGCGCGAGCGTGCTTCCCAATTCGAGACCACTCGCATCCTGGATCGCAATGGCAACCTGCTCTATGAAATTATCGATCCGAATGCCGGCCGGCGCACCTATGTTCCTTTAGAGCGTATTTCTCCTAATGTCGTCGCAGCTACCATCGCTACCGAGGATAAAGATTTTTACAGCCATCCCGGTTTTGACCCGGTGGCGATCATCCGCGCGCTGTGGGAGAATTATCGTACCGAAGGGCAGGGTGGCGGTGCATCAACCATCACTCAACAATTGGCGCGCAACCTGTTGCTTTCGCCTGAAGAACGCGTCCAGCGGACGTACACACGCAAAGCGCGCGAGATCATCCTGGCAGCCGAGATTACCCGCCGCTACAGCAAAGACGAAATTCTTGAGTTGTATTTGAACGAGAACTATTATGGCAATCTGGCTTACGGCATCGAAGCTGCTGCTGAGACTTACTTTAACAAAACTGCTGACCAGTTGGATTTGGCCGAAGGCGCCTTCCTGGCTGGCTTGCCGCAATCTCCATCGATTTACGATATTTATACCAACCCAGAAGAAACGCTGATGCGCCATCAGCAGGTGTTGGTATTGATGTTCCAGCTGAGCTCTGATCGAGGCTGTATCCCGGTCAGCAACAGTGACGATCCGGTCTGTGTGACACCGCCGGATGCCACCAGTGCTGCCAACGAGATCAAATCCTACCCGTTCCGCCCGCCGAACATCCAGATCCATTACCCTCACTGGGTCAACTTCGTTCGTTCACAACTGGAGGAATTGTACGACCCGCAGACCATTTACCGTTCTGGCTTCACGATATACACAACGCTTGATCCAAACCTGCAGGATACCGGCCAGCGCATTGTGACCGAACAGGTGGCTGCCTTGATCGCCAATAACGCTCATAATGGTGCACTGGTGTCGATTAAGCCTTCGACAGGTGAAATCCTGGCCATGGTCGGATCGGCTGATTTCTATAATGATGCCATCGATGGGCAGGTCAACATGGCGACCAGTCCCACTCGCCAGCCGGGCTCATCCATCAAGCCTATCAATTACGTGGCCGCCTTCGAGAAAGGCTGGACACCGGCCACATTGATCTGGGATGTACCTTCGGAATTTCCGCCTTCGGGCAATCCGAACGACCCGCGCGAGCCTTATAAACCTGTCAACTATGACAACCGTTTTCACGGCCCGGTGACTGTCCGCACGGCGTTGTCAAATTCGTTCAATGTTCCGGCTGTCAAGACCCTGGACTTTGTCGGAATCTATGATGATCCGGAAACGTCCGAAAAAGAAGGCATGATCGGCATGGCCGAACGATTGGGAATCACCAGCCTGACGAGAAATGACTATGGACTGTCCTTGACATTGGGCGGCGGTGATGTCAGCCTAATCGAAATGACCGGCGCTTTTTCCGTCTTCGCTAATGGCGGGCGACGCGTCCCACCCGTAGCCATTCTCAAAATCGTGGATCATACCGGGGAAGTAGTTTACGAGTATGAACCGGAATCTGGCGAACAGGTTATCCGGCCAGAACATGCTTATCTGATCAACTCGATCCTGTCGGACAACGAAGCGCGCTCCTGGATGTTTGGCCGCAACTCGGCGTTGAACCTGTCCTTCCCGGTGGCAGCCAAGACCGGTACTACCAATGACTTCCGTGATAACTGGACCTTGGGTTTTACACCTGATCTGGCCACCGGCGTATGGGTCGGGAATGCCGACTATACGCCCATGATCAACACCAGCGGCTTGAGCGGTGCTGCCCCGATCTGGTCACAATATATGGAGATCGCTGTTCCATATGCCAGTGGTGGCAGCCCAACACCCTTTACACGCCCGCCCGGGATCGTGGACAAGATTATCTGCGCTACCTCAGGGACGGAACCATCTAACTGGTGCCGGGACCAGCGCAGCGAGATTTTCGCTGCCGATCAGCCTCCGCTCCCGTCTGGCAAAGATCTGTTCCGCAAAACCACGATAGATACCTGGACTGGCCTGGAAGCTTCGAACGCGTGTAATGAATTCACCGAGGAGGTAAATGCGGTCAATACCGGGGGCGATCCCTGGGCTGAGAAGTGGATACAAACGGGGGCAGGCAAGGACTGGCTGGAATCGCACGGTTTTCCGCGCAATGTCGAAATTGCGCCGCAGCGTGAATGCGAGAACGACGATCCCCAGCCCACCATCGAATTCCGTGGTCTGAAGGACGGCGATGTCATCACCGATAACGATGTGGAAATACGAGCTGTGATCGATGCTCCTGACGGTATCAAATCCTGGAAGTTGGAGTATGGGTCGGGGAACAACCCGAATAGCTGGGAACAGATCGCAAATGGCGATGATGCGGTTGAAAGCCCCACCACGCTGCTTAACTGGGATGTGAGCGATGTTGATAACGGTACTATCACTTTACGTCTTACTGTGACTGGTGATAAGGGCTATGCGGAGCATGAAATCACGCTCAAAATAGACTTGCCCGTTCCCACACCTACGCCGACTCTGACGCCGTCTGCGACGCTGCCTGTGCCAACCGACACACCAACGCCAACCCCAACGAATACCCTCCCCATGCAAACGAACACACCAACGCCAACCCCAACCCCCTCGGTTACATCATTCCCCAGTGAGACACCTACAACCCTGGCGCCATAGGACTTGATGATGAGATTAGAAGACTTGAATTGGATGGATGTGGAACATTACCTGGAACAGGATGACCGCCTGATCCTGATCTTGGGCGCATGCGAGCAGCACGCCTATTTGAGCCTGCTGACTGATATCAAGATTCCCCTGGCTCTGGCCGATTCCGCTTCGAAGCAAACCAGGGTGTTGGTCGCCCCGCCTCTGAACTTTGGCATCTCTCCCTACTTTCTCGATTATCCTGGCACATTGAGCTTTAGTGTGCAAACACTGCTCTCGGCCGTTGAGGACATCCTCCGCTCCGCGTATGGACAGGGGTTTCGCCGTTTCCTTGTACTGAACGGTCATGGTGGTAATACACCAATCCGACATCACCTGAACGATGTCGTAAACAGTTTGCCCGAGGTAAAGATACGCTGGTATGACTGGTGGTCTTCCCATTCCATTGAAGCGGTTGCACAGAAACACAATATCAAGCCCAACCATGCCAACTGGCTGGAAACCTTCTCGTTCACCATCGTAGGAGAATTGCCAGAGGGGAACAAGATTCCGCCCAAAGTCCCCAGCGCAATTATGGATGCAAAAGAGACCCGTGAAGTGTATGGCGACGGTTCCTTCGGCGGACCATACCGCGTCGATGACGGAATCATGCAGGAAGTCCTGGGTGCCGCGCTGGAAGATGTACTCCAATTGTTAAAGTTTGATTAGAGCGCCCTTGACTTAAGTCAAATTCCGCCTATAATTATCCAGTTGGATATAAAAATAGAGCAACACACAGCGAGCGCTTGAGACAGAAAGTCTCGAAGCGCTTGCGTTTGTTTGTCTCTACTATGCGCCGATACCACGCCATATAGAGACTAAGCTCTTATCGAAACCCTGATTCGTTGGATGAGGAGTGGATCTGTGGAAACCAAAGGACTGACCGCGTTACGCATCAGCCTGGCATCGCCCGAGACGATCATGTCCTGGTCGTATGGTGAGGTGCTCAAGCCCGAGACAATTAACTATCGCCGCTTGCGCCCGGAAAAAGATGGTCTGTTTTGTGAGGCCATTTTTGGTCCGACGCGTGACTGGCAATGTTATTGTGGTAAGTATAAGAACCCCCGTTTTAAAGGCATCGTTTGTGACAAGTGCGGCGTTGAAGTAACCCGTGCTGCTGTGCGCCGCGAGCGCATGGGGCATATCGGTCTGGCGACGCCGGTTGCGCACATCTGGTACTCGCGCCGTATCCCCTCTTATTTGGGGCTACTGCTGGATATCTCGCGCCGCAACCTGGACCGTGTACTGTACTTTGCCCAATATATCGTCACCTATGTGGATGAAGATGCCCGCCAGAAGGCGCTCAAACGCCTGGAAGATGAGATTTCTGTTTCAGAGCGTGAGCAGGCAACTCAAATCAATGCCAAGATCGCAGAGGCCAAAACCCGACGCGATCATGCTGTAAAAGAAATTAAGCAAAAACAGGCTGATCTCGAACGATCCTACGATGAGCAGATTGCAGCCGAACTCGACCCGATCATCAAAGAGGGCCAAAAGCTCGAGCAGCAGTTGCAGGATCAGAAAGGCAAAGCTGCTAAAAAATCTTTGGTTTTCGAAGTGACTGGCGACACAATTGTGGAAAACGGCGTTGAGATCGCAGCCAAGCATATCAGCCAGGTGCAAAAAGTTGTTCAGAAAAAACTTGAAGAAATCGAAAACGAGCTTAAAGATCAGAAGGCACGCGAAATCGAGGATCTGAAGGCAGAAGCGGCCCGCATCAAAGCGGAAGCCGACGAAGAGATGGAAACCCTGCGTGCACAGCTTGAAGATCAGTCAACTGTTTCGCAGAACCAGAATTCGCGCGTACGCGATGAAATCCTGGAACTGCGCCCTTTCACGTTCTTGAGTGAGATTCGCTATCGCGAACTCAAGCAACGCTGGGGGCAGGTCTTCCGCGCTGATATGGGCGCTGAAGCTTTTTATGACATTTTGCGCCGCCTCGACATGGACAAACTCTCTGAAGAGTTGTGGCACGAGGTACGCACAACCAAGTCCAAGCAGAAACGCAAAAAAGCTACGAGTCGACTGAAGGTGGTAGAAGCCTTCCGCCGCTCTGGTAACCGTCCCGAATGGATGATCATGTCTGTCCTGCCGGTCATTCCACCTGACCTGCGCCCGATGGTGCAATTGGACGGTGGCCGCTTTGCAACTTCCGATTTGAACGATCTGTACCGCCGTGTGATTAACCGCAATAACCGACTCAAGCGTCTACTCGAGTTGGGCGCGCCGGATGTCATCATCCGCAACGAGAAGCGTATGCTGCAAGAAGCGGTGGACAGCCTGATCGATAATTCGCAACGCGGTAAGGCGCTTTCCCGCCGTGGCCGTCGTGAGCTCAAGTCCTTGAGCGATATGCTCAAGGGTAAGAAGGGCCGCTTCCGCCGTAACCTGCTGGGTAAACGTGTGGACTATTCTGGCCGTTCGGTGATCGTGGTCGGCCCAACACTCCGACTTTATCAGTGTGGTCTTCCCAAGACCATGGCGCTGGAACTTTATCGCCCGTTTGTAATCGCGCGTCTCGTACAGCACAATTACGCGGCTAACGTCAAGGGTGCTCGCCGCCTGATCGAGCGCAACAGGCCTGAGGTCTGGGAAGTGCTCGAGGAGGTCATCAAAGAGCGACCGGTGCTTCTGAACCGTGCGCCAACTCTGCACCGTCTGGGCATCCAGGCCTTTGAGCCGGTTTTGATCGAAGGCTCAGCCATCCAGTTGCATCCGTTGGTGTGTACCGCTTTCAATGCGGACTTCGACGGTGACCAGATGGCCGTGCATGTACCGCTATCACAGAAATCCGTGCAAGAGGCCCGCGAACTGATGCTCGCTTCTAAGAACTTGCTCAAGCCTGCCGATGGCGAACCGATCATTTCCCCGTCGAAGGATATGGTACTGGGCGTCTTCTATCTGACCATTACGCTTAAAGCTGCCCACAAAGGAGACGGCCGCGCCTTTTCCGACATGGACGAAGTGGAATACGCTTTCCAACTTGGTCAGGTTGCAGTCCATTCTGAAATTAAAGTGCGCGCGACCACATGGTATGACGATGATGGCAATCGCTTGCCTGAACCGGAAACGCGTATCCTGGATACGACAGTAGGCCGCGTGCTCTTCAATCGCATCCTGCCCGAAGATGTGCAGTTCGTGAACCACAAGCTGGATAAAGGTGATGTCAAAGATTTGATCGCTGAAGTTTATGAACTGTGTGGTCAGGAAATCACCACCCGCGTTGCTGACCGCATCAAGAGCATGGGCTTCGAATTTGCCATGCGCTCCGGTACAACGCTGGCTGTAGCTGACATTACGATCCCGCCGGAACGACGTGAGATCATTCAAGATGCCTTAGGCCAGATCGAGGCAGTCACTCGTGACTTCCGACGTGGTCTATTGACCGAACAGGAAAAGAACGAGCGCGAGATCAATATCTGGCAAGATACCACTGACCGTGTTTCTGATGCTGTTCGAAAACATATGGACCCGGATGGCAACCTGGCAGTTATGGCAAACTCAGGCGCGACCAAAGGTGGTTACTCCACCATTTCGCAGTTAGCCGGGATGCGCGGTTTGATGGCTGACCCCTCCGGGCGCATCATCCCGTTCCCCATCCGCTCGAACTTCCGCGAAGGCCTGACGGCGATGGAATACTTCATGTCCACACACGGCGCTCGCAAAGGTCTGGCGGACACGGCGCTGCGTACTGCTGACGCCGGTTACCTGACCCGCCGCCTGGTGGACATTGCTCAGGACATTATAGTCAACGAGCACGACTGCGGTACCAAGGATGGACTTTACATTCGTACGAAAGATGATGTGGCAGGACAAGCGCTTTCCAGCCGCGTGTATAGCCGTCTCCTGGCTGAACGCGTCATCCACCCGGAAACCGGGGAGGTGATCGGCGAGTTTGACGACATCATTGACCACGATATGGCCCGCAAAATTTCTCAGTCTGGCCTCGAAGAGGTTAAGGTGCGCTCGCCAATGACCTGCGAGTTGACGCATGGCATCTGTGCAAAATGCTATGGCATCGATCTGGGCCGCGGTGACATGGTCTCCCTTGGCTCGGCAGTTGGTATTGTGGCTGCTCAATCTATCGGTGAACCTGGCACGCAGCTGACGCTGCGAACCTTCCATACCGGTGGTGTGGCCGCCGGTGGAGCTGACATCACAACCGGTCTCCCGCGCGTGGAAGAGTTGTTCGAAGCCCGCAAAGCGCCTAAAGGTGAAGCCGTGGTTGCAGAAATCAATGGCAAGGTCAAGATTATGCAGTCTGAGCGTTACGCTGACTTGCGTGAAGTGACCATTGAGCACAGTGAACTGATCAGTGACACTTATGATATCCCCGAAGATTGGGAGATCGAGGTCAAGGACGAGAACGAGGTCAACGCAGGCGATGTGTTGGCGACCAAGGAGGATGCCACCATTACCGCTCAGCATGCCGGGCGTGTACGCGTAGAGAAGAAAGAACGCCAGGTGGTTGTTTCTTATGACCAGAGCGAAGAAAAGTCCTACGATATCCCGACCACAGCCCGTCTATTGGTCAAGGACGGCGTGCACGTGGAAGCGGGTCAGCCGCTGACCGAGGGCTCGCTCAATCCTCATCGTGTTTTGCGCATTCAAGGCCGTGGGGCCTGCCAGATGTACCTGATGAGTGAAGTGCAAAAAGTGTATCGCTCACAGGGTCAGAATATCCATGACAAACATTTTGAGGTCATCATTCGCAAGATGTTGAGCAAGGTGCAAGTCACCCGGCCCGGCGACAGCAAGTATCTGCCCGGTGACGCGGTAGACAGGCTGGAGATCCGGCAGGTGAACGAGGAACTGCTGGCTGAAGGAAAACAACCGGCGAAATTCCTCGAAATCCTGTTAGGAATTACGAAAGCCTCTCTGTCCACTGACTCGTTCCTCTCGGCTTCCTCCTTCCAGCACACCATCAAAGTGCTGGCACAGGCGGCCATTGCCTCCAGCACCGACCCGCTCTTCGGCCTCAAGGAGAACGTCATTATCGGTAAGTTGATCCCGGCCGGGACAGGTTTCACCGAAGGGCGTTTCAGCAATACCACAGAATTAGCCGAAGAACTGGCCGATGACGAGGCTGAAGTCTGGAGCGATGCTTCCAGGACCACTGCAGCTGACTAGTGTCCGTTCAAGTTGATTTTGAAACCTCAACGATTAAAAGTGGAGCCGAGACTATATCTCGGCTCCACTTTTTTTGTTTGTCAACAAGTAGAGGGGACAAACTGAAAGATGATCCCAAGAAGTGAAGCGTAGAAGAGCTTCGATTAAGGACGAACCGCGATTTGCCCTAAAATTTCATAACTTCTTCAGTTAAACCGCGATCTTTCAACCAATCCAGCAGTTTCTCAGTCCGCCAGGTGTTGATCACGTCCTCGGCGGTCAGCCAGGCGCGGCGTGCGGTGGCGACGCCGAAGTGCAGCATATCCAGGTCGGCTTCGGAGTGCGCATCGGTGTTGATGCTGATGGGGATGCCCAACTCCTTTGCACGGCGGGCATACACATCGTCCAGGTCGAGGCGGGCGGGATGCGCGTTGATCTCCAGCGCTACGCCGCTTTCGGCGGCGGCCTGCAGCACAGCCTCCATGTCCAGGTCAGCAGGTTCGCGCTCGGGGATCAGTCGTCCCGTGGGGTGACCGATGATGTCCACGTGCGGATTGCGAACCGCATTGATCGTGCGTTGGGTGACCTTTTCACGCGGTTGCCGCAGGGAGGTATGCAGCGAAGCGACCACCAAATCAAGCGCGGCCAGGAACTCGTCGGGATAATCCAGCGAGCCGTCTGCCTTGATCTCCACTTCGGTGGCATGCAGGATGCGGATGGAATCGCCTAGTTCCTTCTGGGCTTCTTCGATCTCGGCCACCTGCTGCTTGTGATCTTCCATGCTCAAGCCGCCAGTCACGCCCAGGCTGACGGAATGGTCGGTGAATGCGATCACCTTGATACCGCGTTTTGCTGCGGCGCGTGCCATTTCCAGCATGGACAATTTTCCGTCGCTCCAGGTGGAGTGCACTTGCAAGTCGGCGTGAATGTCTTCAAGTTCGATCAGCTTGGGAAGTTTTCCTTCTTTAGCGGCCTGTACCTCGCCGCGGTCCTCGCGCAGTTCGGGGGGGATCCAGGGCAGACCTAGCGCCTCATAAACTTCTTCTTCGGTGGCGCAAGTGATTTCGCCCGATCCGTCTGTCTTGGTCAGGAAGTGCTCGGAAAGCGACAGCCCTTTGGAAAGCGCCAGTTCGCGCAGACGCACATTGTGGTCTTTGGAGCCGGTGGCATAGACCAGCGCAGTGCCGAACTTCTCAGGTGCCAGTACCCACAACTGGGCGCGCACGCCGTCCGTAAATTCGATGCTGGATTTGGTATCGCCTTTGCCCAGCACACGCATCACACCGGGCAGGGATGTGAAAGCTTCCATCACCAGAGCGGACTCTTTCGCAGCTACCAGAATGTCCAGATCCCCAACAGTGGAACGCATCCTGCGCAGACTTCCGGCTGGTTCCGCTTCGACGACTCCATCTACCTCCTTAAGCGTGGCGATGATTTCCTGTGCCAGTGGCCAGGCTCGTCCCAGTGGTATGCGTCCCGTACGACGCGACAGAGACTCGATCCCCTCGATGATCTGCTGTTCCGATTTTTCACCCATCCCGGGCAAGTTACGCAGTTTGCCGTCTTTGGCTGCTTTCTCCAACTCGGACAGTTCTGTAATGCCCAACTCTTTCCAGATCAGGGCAATCTTCTTAGGTCCCATCCCAGGGACGGGCAGCCAATCGGCCAATCCGGGCGGGATTTCGGCTTTGAGTTTCTCGAGGAATTCCAGTTGTCCTGTGTTGAGCAGCTCATCGATCTTCTCGGCGATGGCTTTGCCCACACCGGGGATGTCCTGAAGTGCCCCTTCTTTCCAGTATTCACTGGCGTCGCGGCCCAACGAGGTCAGGCTGTCGGCGGCTTTGCGGTAGGCCAGGGTCTTGTAAATGATCTCGCCCTTGATCTCGAGCAGGTCGGCGATCAGGGTGAAGGTATCTGCTAATTGACGGTTGTTCATATGCACCTCTAAAGATGATTATACTGATTCTCGATCACAGATGAAACTAAGTTTTGCTTTTGTTTCCATCCAGTTTGAAGAGCATGAGCAGGATGGTTGAAACGATCACGGATACAGTGATGAAGAAAAAGCCGTGAAAAACGAACTCCGCCAGGATGTCGAAAACGTTCAGCCCGACCAACAAAGGCCGGTGCCATCTCTGGCTTCGCAGCCTGCCCCAAAAACCCAGGCCAAACAATACGAATACGATGATGTTGAGTACTGTCATCGTCGCGTCGCTGAATTGGAAGGTTGGGCCGATATCAGGACGGCCAATGCCAGGGATATCGACCACGAAAAAGAGCGCAGTGAGCAGATGCTGGAGCATCTTTTCGATGGTCAGCACAAGGATTCCGATGTGGATGATTTTATGGTTTATCGACATGGCTCATTTCTAAAATATTTTTATCAAATGGCCTTATGTACCACATCCCCGTCCGCAACGAGATTTCTCATGGTTTCTATGTGTTCGTACATGGTCGTGTCTGATTCGATGAAGGGAACATATTCACGGATGAGCGCATACACGCCTCGTGTCCCCCGACCAAGCTGCTTCTCCGCCCCGATTTCCTGTCTGCGAAAGTCGACTCCCTGCGCTGCGGACATCAACTCGATGGCCAGGATGCGCTCCACGTTGTCGAGCACATCGCGCAGTTTGAGCGCGGACGTGACGCCCATGCTGACGTGATCCTCCACATTTGCCGAGGTGGGAATCGTATCCACGCTGGCGGGATGCGACAGGACTTTGTTCTCCGTAGCCAGCGCGGCGGCAGTATATTGCAGGATCATGAAGCCCGAATTCAACCCTCCTTCTTTGGTGAGAAAGGCCGGTAAAGCATGTGTGTTCGAGCATTCATCCGTCAAACGCATCGTTCTACGCTCTGATATGTTCCCCAATTCAGCCACGGAAAAGGCCAGGTAGTCCATCGCAATCGCCAGCGGCTCGCCGTGGAAATTCCCGCCGGACAGCACCGTGATCTCGTCCTGATCGTCGATGAAGATTAATGGGTTATCAGTGACCGCATTGAGCTCGATCTCGAAGACCCAGCGCGCGTAGGCAATTGCATCACGCACCGCGCCATGCACTTGCGGGATGCAGCGCAGCGTGTACGCATCCTGTACGTTGAGTGATGTATGATCGCGCGTGAACTGGCTGTCCTTCAGTAAATCCCGTAAGTACGACGCGCACTCTGTCTGGCGCGGATAGGGGCGCAGATTATGGATACGCTCGTCGAAGGCCAGATCGGTGCCGTTCAGGGCCTCCAGGCTCAAACAGCCAGCGATGTCAGCGGTCTGGCTGTAGCATTCGGCGCGCAAGGTCTGCAGCACGCCCAGGGCGGTCATGACCGAAGTCCCGTTGGTCAGCGCCAGACCCTCCTTGGCGGCCAGCTTGATGGGTGTCAACCCTGCGCGCTGGAAGGCTTCTGCCCCTGACATCACTTCACCCTGATAATTCACCAGCCCCTCGCCGATGATAGGCAATACCATATGTGCCAGTGGAGCCAGGTCACCGCTGGCCCCCAGCGAACCTTTCTCAGGGATGACCGGATGCACGCCCGCATTGAGCATATCCACCAACAATTGTAGGGTAGCGAGACGGATGCCAGAATGCCCGCGCGTCAACGTATTGGCACGGATCAGCATGATCGCGCGCGTGGTGGGAATGTCGAACGGATCACCGACACCGACTGAATGGCTGACGAGAATGTTCCGTTGTAGCAGTTCCACCTGATCGGGCGGGATGATGCGGTCTTTGAAGGCGCCGAAGCCGGTGGTGATGCCGTAGGCGATGACGCCGCGCTCGAGCAGGGTCTGTACCGCATCCGCGGCGCGCGTGACTAGCTTTGCGGCCCCAGGGCTGATTTCCACTCTTGGCGTGTTTGGTCTCCCGTAGGCTACGGCGTAGACCTGGTCGAAGGTTAAACTGGTTCCGTCCAAATAAATTGTGTCCATACTTTCCTCCTTCAGAGGAAATTGATTTTATTCTTGTTTGATGAATTTGCGCAAATGGTCCCGTAATTTTCTAGGTGCAATTGCATCCATCTCAACCTGCTGAGTTTCCACAAAGGATGCAAAGCGCGCCAGCCCTTTACCGAGCGCATCGGCAAAAGCAGATTCATTCACAGGCGCGTCTTCTTCCAGCCAGAAGCCGTTAATGTGCAGTGTCATGGACTTGCGGTCGAGCTTGGGATCGAGCCGGGCGACCAGCTTATCGCCATACAGGATAGGCAGAACATAATACCCCCAACGGCGCTTTTCCACAGGTTTATAGACTTCCCAGACATATTCGAAATCGAAGACCCGCTTGGCCCGCCCACGTGCGCTGACAATGTCCAGCGGCGCCACGAACGTGACTTCATCCTGCGTGCTTGGCCCCAGCGGCTCCCACGCTGACGGGACCTTCCCGGCCTCCAGCATTTCGAGGGCTGGCAGGTCTTCGCTCAGGGCGATCCAGGTTTCCTTTGAGCCTTCGATTTTGACGGGAGCGATCACATTCTGCTCACACAATGCGATTAATCGCTCCCCGGCCTCTTCAGGAGTGACCGTGCGCCAGATGTAATCGGCAAAATTGGCGCGCCACCTTTTCTCGCGCATCAATCCAACAAACGATACCCCTTTGCGCGCAAAGAAATCTTCGGCATCCTGTTCAGGCGCGGAAGTATTGAATTCAGCGGGAGCAATCCGTTCGGTCAGGTCGTAGATGCGATCGAAGCCCTCGCGGTGATGGATCATGACCTCGCCAGTGATCCAGAGCGTGTAGAGTGCCACGGAGGTGTCCTTGCTGCCCCGGTAATTGTTCTTAAACTTTTTGTTGCCCTTGAAGTCACGGTTGCCCAACGGCCCACTCTCTTGCAGCGCTTCGCGAACCTGTTTCATGGCCTGCGGATGCTCGGCTGCGAAATCTTTCCAACGTTCCTGCTCGGCACGGCGTTTCATGTGCAGCCGCCAGTGGGGCAACTCGGACATCGGATACATATACAGCGCACCGCCGTAATCGAAAAAACGGCGCTCCTCGTAGGCAACCTGGTAGAGATGCTCCGGTCGATAATCCAGCACGCGGCCATGCAAGGCGATATCCTGGCTGCGGGCAACCACATTGAGCGGATCGAGCTGTAGCGCGTCCATCTGGCGCAAGGCTGCGGCGACGCCCTCTTTTCCCGAAAAACGGCGACCTGGCCATAATCCCTGTTTGCCCATGACGAAGCGGCGATGGGTGGTTCTGGAGAATTGGATTGGTTTCATTGCATAAAACGCGGGGGCGGAGCACTTGTGCCCGATAAGGTGTGCTCTGCCCCTACTACAAATTTTATAATTCCAGTTCTTTCAAATTCTGTGTATCAGAACGCTTCTTCTCACCGATGAGCAATTCCCCATCACTCAAGGCCAAAGTCATTCATAATTCCCATAATCTGTTCTTTGAGTATTGGCAAGTCTTCTTTTGCTGTCAACCAGACTTTCTCAATATCAACACCAAAATAATCGTGAATGAGTTTATCACGCATCCCGGCATTGTCTTGCCAGGGGATTTCAGAGTAAGAACTTCTCAGGTCTTTTGAAACATGTCTGACGGCTTCGCCAATGATTGCAATTTGTCGGATAGCTCCGTCTTGCAGCAAACTTGTATCGCTAAACTTTTTCTCACTGACCCCGCTCAGATATTCTTCAACCTTCCCGATTGCATCCAAAATATGTCGCAAGTAAACGGTGTCATCTTTCTCCATACACCACCTGCATTTCCTTCAATATCCGATCGCGCAAGTAGGGACTAATGGCGGCTTCTGTTAGCAGATCCACTTTTTTGCCTAATGCTTCGGTGAGTTCACGTTCCAGGCGAACAAGTGACAGCAAACTCTTGCGTTTCGAAAAACGGACGATCAGATCGATGTCGCTTTTTTTCTTGGCATCCCCACGTGCCATGGAACCAAAAATGCCCACCATCGAAACATCATTTTGGCGGCAAATATCGATCAGACGGGGGACATCGAACGGATAAGAAGTTGCCATAGCCTTATTTTACATGATTTCAATTGGACAGTCACCTTTGGGGGTGTGCGTTCTGGGTTCATACATGCCCTGAGTGGGGTATGTATGAACCGAATGGGGTACCCACGGGCGGTCTGCTTACAACTTACAACGTTGCCGCAAAATCTTGAATCTGCTTCAAATGCTCCTGCCCATCCTTTAATTCGGCCTGCATCAAACGCTCAATCGTGACCTTGTAATTCCTCGCAGTCCGCACGCCGAAATCCTTCTCGATGTTCTCCGGTGGGATAGATTCCAAATATTCGATCAGTTGACCCTGAGAGTCACGCGACAGCGCGGACAATTCCTCGAAATCATCACGTTTGTATTTCGCCACCAGTTCGGCGTTGAAGGTTTTCCAGTCCTTGTCCTGATGGGCATAAAACCCGGGTAGCTTCCCGGCCTGGATATCCTTTGCGGCGGCCAGGTTGGCGTAGTCCCAGCCAATCAGGTGGGCGATCAAATCTTTCACTGACCAGACGCCGAGGAAGACGGTATTCTGTTCTTCATGGGATAGTTGCGAGGCAGCTTGAAGGATGGCAGTGCGGGTCTCGATGACGGCGGGGAGGAGTTCTTGTTTGGTAGTTTCGGATTTTGTGCTCATATCTATTTCAGTATTGAGCCCGATGGTTGACCGTCGGGCGAATATGTGGATGAAGTTCTGTTTTCTTGTCAATTCTACTCGCCCGGTCATGAATGGCAAGGCGAGTAGTTAAAGCTCAGCTGGAGCTGGTAGGTGAGGGCGGTTCTCCGTCCTTATGCATTTAGCCCGCTGGATTTATGCATGCCCCAAATGGGTATCCGCGGGCGGCAGAATAGCCGCTACTACATTTATTCAAGCAATTCCCAAGGAAATGTACTGTATTCTTGATCAAATTCCCATAAACCAAGTAAAGAAGTCGATAGATTATCAGCATTCATAATAAACACAGTCCGTTGACTCTCCTGCGCCGATTCGGATAACGTACTGGGTGATTTAGAACTCGATAATCTGGTTGACATGCTTTTTGTGAATCGTAAAAATGGTACCTCCTGAAATTCACCGTCAGGAATTTGACCCAACGATAAATCAATATTTGAGGGAGAATAACGAAAAACCAATAACTTGGCTGTAGTGACGATAATTGGAAAATAAAATCTTATTCCGTGTAATCCAACGGGGCGGGGATATAGTTCTTCTTCTTCAGCTAAGCACTCTGTTGATCGTAGGAGAATACTTGCAATTCTCTCAAGCATTGGTTTATCTTTCTCACCTTGACCTCGCACAATACAAAATGATGATTCTAAAGATTCTGGATATAGCTTTAGCTTGTCCCAAGCTGCTAATTGACGGTTTTCATCAACTTTATATGACCACAATATATTTGCATATGTAACGGACTTAGCCCAAACAGGAACTGGGAAGATCCAATTTGCGTTAATGACTCTTTTGCACTCTAATACCATTCTTCCATTAGTTCCTGTTGTCAGAATTAGATCAATAAAGCCCTCATTTTGAGTGACCGGATCAACCTACCTATGTTCTCTTGCTAATACGGTTTTGTGATGTTTTGAAGATGTTTTATTCACCTCATCTTCGACTCGAAGCTGGAATAGAAAGCCGGATGCATTCACAAGCTTCAGAAGGTCTTCTTTTTCTTCGGCCATCGTATATCTCCTAGAATTCAAGCTCCATTAAATCCTGTGCCACCGAGCGCTTTCTCACTCCGCCGAGCAATTCCCCCGTTATCAATTTATTCATCTTTATCGGCCACCTGGTGGGAACCTGAGCTTTGTGCCCCATATTTTCTCGCAGGTACTTTTTCTGTTAGCTCGATCAGAGAACGTAAGGCATCATTGACCGATTGCGAATCCGAAAAATATTCACGCACATCAGGCGCGAGCAAAACCGTCCCCTCAGCCAGAGTGAAATGATTGACCACAACAGTCCCGTCATCCTGCTGAACGTGTACCTTATACCCTTTGTCTAAAGGACGATAGAACTTGCCGCGTTCGGCCTTGCTGAAATCGTATTCAGCGCGCATTTCGTCATCGGGTTTCTTTTTATCTGTTTTCATAGGCTTTTCTTTCAGCTTTGGTTGCTTTTCTACAACTGATCACACGAATCCGTTCTTCACGTTCCGTATGGACGATCACCAACAAATTTCCTTGGATGGAGGTGCCTATTGAAATATATCTCTCTTCATCTTTTGAATGATCAGGATCGAAAACCGTAGCAATCTCAGGATCATTGAAGATGGTCGCACCTTCCTCAAAACTCACACTATGCTTTTTGAGATTGCTCTCTGCTTTTACATCGTCCCATTCAAATTCGACATCTTCCATACAAGAGTCCTTCTCAAATTATACTGCCAGGGTAGCTTAAAATCCCAACTCCTTCAAATTCTGCGCCTCGGAGCGCTTCTTCCCGCCACCGAGCAATTCCTTCCAGAAATTATCATCATAGCGCCGCGATTTGACCGGCAGAGGCATGGGGACGCCCCAGCCGAGCAGCAGCACTTCTTCCTTGGGCTGCAAGCGCGCCAACATGCCGCGCAGAGCATCGCGACCTGAAAGCCCCGAAAGCACAGCATGCACATCGTCCTCGTCGCCCAGCCAGCCGCTGATGCGCGTCCCTAGCTGCGACATGACTTCGTCGTAGATCTGCGAAGGGCGCTGGTCGATGATCAGCAGAGTGACATAGTATTTGCGCAGTTCGCGCGCGATGGTGGCGAAAGTGGTCTGGGCGGCCATCTCGCGGTTGAGCAGTTTGTGGGCTTCCTCCACCACGATCACCAGTTGGCGCGGCTCGGCCTTGCCCGACGTGCGGAATTCGTTGGTCTTGTGCTCCCACACACGGCGGATCTGGCGCGTCAGGAAGTTGCTGACGAACAGGTAGTCCAGGTCGGATTCGAACTCGCCAAACGAGAGTACCACGTGCTGCCCGATCTCCAGCGCCTTAATGACCTCGCCGACTGCGTCCGCTGCGGGTTTGTCCACGATGTAGGGTTTGTTGAACAGGCGGCGCAGCTTGTCGTGCAAGCCCTCGGCGGCGGCCAAGTTCACGCCGTGCTCGTTGGCCCAGTAAGCCACGCTATCTGGGTGTGGAACCATTTTAACCTTGCCAGTTCTCTCGTCTTCTTGCTCAACCATTTGGCGGTTCATAGCTTTGAAACGGCTGAACCAGTTTTTCGCGCCAAAGGTCGTGATGAGCGCCTCCAGCGTGGTGGGCGTAGTCTCACGCAGGTTCAGTTCGCGTGTCAGCAGCTCCACGTCAGAGGGCAGGACGTCGCTCGTAGCGATCTCCAGGTTGAAGTCCGGATTCATGTTGCGAATCATTGCGCCTTTTCCTAAACCAACAACACGGACTTTTGATGAGAATTTGGTTTTTAGACCAACTACAGGCTTTTTTGTGTCAGATGCTGTGTCATTGAAACCATATTCATTGTGCATATCGAAAACCAGCACTGATGCTTTGTCATAATGGATTAGTCCGGCTAACGTTAGACGCGTTAGAAAAGATTTACCCGTTCCAGTAGCACCAAATACACCTGCTGAGCGCTGGACGAACTTGTCCATGTCGATGCAGACCGGGTGTCCTTGCTCGCGCGTATAGCCGATGACGAAATTGGATTTATCGGACGGGTCACCGAAGATCTCGGCGATATCGCCTTCGGAAGCCATAAAAACTTCGGAGTGATGCGGAGGAACATTCTTGACAGGTAAGGGGTGCGGCCTGTCTTTTAGCCCGGCATCAATGGCTGAATGCCATTGGGCATAATCGGGGTCGGTCTCGTCCGGCCCAACCTCCAGCATTAAATTGGGCAGGACTTCAAGGTTGGCATACAGGGTTTGTCCATGCAGGGCACGCGAAACATGGATTGGAAAGCGCCCCTCCATTTGCTCATCCGCAAAGCGCGGATCGGTGGAGCCGAGTTGGATGTCGGTGACGATTCCGTAGTAATGCCAGTGGCCGCTCTTGAGAATGACAAAGGCGCCTTCCTGGATTTCCTGCGGGGAAACGGTTAGACGTACGCGGAAACTCTCTTTGAGCCCACCGCCAACCAGATAGCCGATCTTTGTTCGCTGTACTTCTGCCATGATTTACTCCTGCACCACATCGCTCAACGCGCCTAACACGGACATGAGCGTGGGATAGTCGTCTCTGAGTTGAGTGATGACTTCATGCGTCGCGGCCTCTACCCAGGCCTGATCGCCTGTCTTCTCGCGGACTTGCTGGATATGGGCGCTGATTACATCTCCGACCGGGATATCTTTGGCCCTGAGAATATGCCGGAAATATCCGAAACGACCGGATTTTACGAATTGTGCCAGATCTTTTTCATCACATAAATAAATCACATCCAGGCTCAACGGCGGACGCGGTGGGAGGAGATGAGAGATCCCCCCATCCTGCTCGTAACCCACCGCTAACACGGACATCTCGACCGGAACGATACGGCGCTCGCGGTTGTCACGCATGACCTCGTCGCTGACGTTGTCAGCGGTCACCAGTTGGCGCACCAGGCCGTCGTCGTCGATGTGGATGTCGTGGATCAGGCCGTAAACCTGGTAGCCGTCACCCAGCGGGGCACGCACCAGCGCGCCAAAGGCCGGGACGGTCAGTTGCGAGACGCGGCAGCCGGCGATAAAGCCGGTCGTGCCTGCGCGAAGTAAGCGTCCGATTTCGATTTGAGTCATGAGTCCTCCATCGTGGGTCGGATTGGCAATCCGCCTTACCTGCGTGTTCTTCCCGGCAAATCCTTCGCCGATTGCTTGTTCGAGCCATCATCCAGCTCTTCATCCTGACGGCGCAGTTCCTGGATCAGCATTTGCTCGACCTGGTATTTCTCTTCCCGTTTAACAACCGCCACTTCATGGGCGCGATGTAGCAGATACGGATAGGGCTTGCTGCCCATCATTCGACACTGGTTGACCAGAACGGCATGCAACAGGTTGAGCTTTTCTGGATCGTCAGCCACCCATTTTGGAATCTCAACGCGCACGGGCCATGGATGTCCTTCGGTGCCAACGTTGAGGTAGAAGAAATGGGGGGAAATCACACCCTGGTAGTCTTTGCCAGATTTGGATTGAATAGCGAAAACCGCTGAACGTTCGCCGGGCCCCAGCAGGGGATATGCTTTTTCGCCGTACAACCAACGGTCAGTGACACCGCGCAAAGGATGATAATCACGAAAGTTCTTTATCTCTTCTCGCTGGGCCAGAATTAACTCCAGCAGGCGCAAGACCAGGTTCGCACCAGGTTTGTCCACGTACCCGGCCGTGATAATATCATTCTCCTGTAAACGGGAAAGGACGGATCGATATTTGTCCAGACTCTCTTTGTAAACGCTGGCTTCTTCCCCATCCCTCGCGCCCCAAAGTTCTAAAGGCCCGTCGGTAAAGGTCACCACTGGACCTTCGATCTCTCTGGACATTTCTTCAAGCTTGGCGCGCTCGTTCAGGTCGCGGCGCAAGGCCAGCATGCCTTCGGTCATCGTACCGGTTGTGGTATCTAGATCTTCCCCATAGAGAAGTTCACTATCCGTATAGATGAGCGGAGTCTCTTGCGAGTTCAGGCACATGGAGATGGCTCCCACATTGACCAGGCAAAACTGAACCGAAGCATGCCTGTCCGGGTTGATCTGCGATCCATCCGCGGCGATGAGTGTGACATCTTTAACGGTGTCAGGTTTGGGCATGTGCGACGCGAGCGACTCGTTGATCGGTAGTGCGCAACGGATGTTGGGGTCCGTCTCTTTAGTGATTTCAACGATCCGTTTTAAATAGTCCAATTCATCCGCATTTTTTTCCAGCAAATTTCGTGCATGTTTTCGCAGATTCTCGATGTGCTCCTTGCGCTCACGTGCACCTTTTCCTATTAATCGAATTTTTTCATATATTTGTTGGAAATCGATAGCCATAATCTCACTCAAAGTCTAGAACAAATGTGCAATTATTTTACCCCATAACCGGAGCACAATTCAAGCGTACTCGGGAACTTTTTTGAAGCGCTGTCGTCTATAGATTGGTTCGAAATTAATTCTCAAAGGAGAAAATACTATGTCTAACAAAACTTTACTGATTTCTGCAATCGTGCTCGTGGCGTTGACCCTGGGCGCGTGCAGTCCCACCATTATGGCCGATGCTGCACCTCCCGTGCGCACGCTAAACGTAAACGGCACCGGGCAGGTCTTCCTGTCGCCTGATATTGCCTATATCTATATTGGCGTTCATTCCGAAGAAGCCACGGCGGCAGAGGCGGTAACGGCCAATAATGGCGAGACCCAAAAGGTCATCGAAGCTCTGAAGGAAGCGGGTATCGATGCCAAGGATATCCGCACCACCAACTTCAGCATCTGGCCCAACCAGCAATACGGCCCGGACGGCCAGCCGACCAGTACGCGCTATGTGGTCGACAACTCAGTCTTCGTGACCGTACGCGAGCTCGATAACTTGGGTGACCTGCTTGACTCAGCCATCGGTGCTGGCGCCAACAGCGTCAACAGCATCCAGTTCGATGTGGCCGACAAGACCGAAGCGCTCAAGAAAGCCCGTGAAGAAGCTGTCAAGGACGCCAAGGAACAGGCCCAAGAACTGGCTGATGCCGCAGGCATGAAACTGGGCGAAGTCCAGTCCATCGGCTTCCAGGACTCAGGTGCCGTTCCGTATCTGAACTCCTATGGCAAGGGTGGTGGCGGCGCTGTTGCCTCTGAAGCGGCTGCTGTGCCCATCCAGCCCGGACAGTTAACATTGACAGTCAATGTCAGCATGAGCTACGAGATCAAATAGGCCCCTCCCAGGCCCTCCCCCGTTTTCCGCGAACTTCAGCGGAAACGGGGGAGGGTGCCGATAGGCGGGTGGAGGTAGGGTTATAATCCCCCAAAATTGCTTGGAGGATTATTTTATGTTAAAAGTCGGATACATTGGTCTTGGATTGATGGGAAAATCCATGGCCCGCAATATCTTGAAAGCCGGTTTCCCGGTGGTAGTACACAACCGTTCGCGTGCTGCTGTGGATGAACTGGCTGCTGAAGGAGCGACTCCCGCATCTACCCCCGCCGAAGTTGCTTCACAGGTGGACGTGGTCTTCACCAACCTGCCGGATACACCCGATGTAGAATTGGTCGCGCTAGGCGAAAAAGGGATTATTGAAGGCACGCACGAGGGGCTAATTTTCGTGGACAATTCCACCATCAAACCGGGCGCGGCACGAGCAATTGCGGAGAAACTAGCTGAGAAGGGAGTCCAGTCTTTGGACGCGCCTGTCTCGGGTGGTGACATCGGTGCCAAAAACGGCACGCTGACCATCATGGTCGGCGGCGATGCGGACGCCCTTGAAAAAGTGATGCCTGTCTTCGAAGCCATGGGCAAGACCATCACCCATGTCGGCGAAGCGGGTGCAGGGCAGGTGGCCAAGGCCGCCAACCAGATCATGGTCGCGGCGCAGATGGTGGCGATGGGCGAGTTGCTGGTCTTTTCGAAAAAGGCCGGTGTCGATCCACAGAAGGTAGTAGACGCCATCAAAGCCGGTGCTGCCCAGTGCTGGTCGTTGGATGTCAAGCCGCCGCGTTTGTTCGAAGGCAACCGCCAGCCGGGATTCAAAGCCTACATGCAGGCCAAGGATCTGGGCATCGTGATGGACACTGCCCGCGAATATGGCATCCCGCTGCCGTTGACGGCCGAAAGTACCCAGCTTTTCAACGCCATGCTGCAAATGGATATGTCCGAACTGGACAATTCGGCGGTCATCGGGGTGATCGAGAAGTTGGCGGGGGTGGGGTTGTTGGATTGATGCACGTTGGTTGAGTAGGGCGAAGCCCGTATCGAAACCAAAAAGCGTTTGGAAAGTTCAATTCGTGGTTTCCCTGGCCCGCTGGGCACAGGACGGGCGATACACCCTCAGCTAACGCTTCGGACACTCAACCACCTTTGTAATACTGGAGTTTGAATGAATTCTCTCAAACGTTCCTGGCCCTGGATCCGTGACCTGGGCTTGATCATCATCGGTTCACTGGCGCAGGCGATTGGCTTGCGTCTCTTTCTTGTTCCTGCAAATCTGGCATCGGGTGGTGTGAGCGGCATTTCGCAGTTAATCAACCACTTCACCG
>JASFRG010000053.1:0-27672 GCA_050115035.1 Anaerolineales bacterium
CCTGACTGGTCCAGTTTTAGAACCGCTACTAAAATCGATGTAAGCAAAATCGCTAGTAAGGGGCCAGGCAGATTTTCCTTAATCTGTTTGAGAAGAACGATTAGAACCACGGCACCCAGTCCCAACCCCAGGCTGATCAGGTGGGTTTCCTGAATGTGACTGGCTACCAGTTTCAAGGTTTCCGTTAACCCGGGGGTTGATTGAATATCTAACCGCAATAAATTACGCAATTGATTGACGAAGATCAGTATTCCTGCACCTGCTGTAAACCCGACAATGACTGAATCGGATACAAAATTCACTAAAATCCCCAGCCTCGCGAGACCCATCACTAGGTGGAATAAACCAACTAACATTGCCAATATCCCAGCTGCAACAAGATACTCAGATGAATCGGGCTTGGCAACTGCCAATAAGGCTGAGAGGGTCAGGAGGGAGATTGTATTGGTTGGACCTGTCTGCAGATGATGAGAAGCCCCCCATAGCCCAGCGATGATTGATCCAAAGATTGCAGTATACAGTCCCATTTCTGGAGGAAGCTCGGCGATCAGGGCAAAGGCGATGGCTTGCGGCAGCATGATGATTGCAACCGTCAAAGCAGCCAGAAGGTCTGGTCGCAGATACTCAAACCGATAATTACGCAAAATAGTCACCGGCCTTAGAAAAAATCGCCAGGTTGACTTTAATTCAGATTGCAAAGTGTAAGTGATGTCCATAGGTCTCAAAAAAAGGAAGTTCTCTCTTCGCGGAAATTATTAAGCGCTGGTCTTGCCGTTGTTCTACAGGTTGAACATCCAAGGGAGATATGATGAAACGATGTCGAAACTGAAGACCAACAATCGCAGAAAGAGTTATTCGTGAAGTGTAACCGGCACGGCAATAACGAATACTACCGTTTAGTCTCAATGCAATCTATATTGTACGCCATCAATGTTTCCCGTTCCGAATTTGTTATTCAAAAACCCACTGCTTAATACCGTAATATATAGGAATTTACCCGTTTCTATATTTCGTTACACATCCTAAAGACACAGATTTAGGTGCATTTATGTTCACATTTGTAGAAATTCAAAGGTGCGATTCCATAATGAATCGATTTGTATCGAAACATGTATCCCGTTTGTATATCCCTATCCGTAGATATTAAGTTGGTAATCTATTATGCTAAAGAAGTAAGTTATCTGCTAATCGTTCGATAAGTTATGTTCCGATTTTCAAACGGTGAAGCAGTCAATTAGATAAAAAACAATGCTCAAGGGGAAGAAAGGAGAAAGAGCTAATGAACACCGAACACAAAACCTACACCTATACTGCACGGAATATCACTAATCCAGATAAAGTCGTGACATTCACACTTTATGACGGACATATGCGCGTCAACCTGACCGGATTGCTGGATCAGGCCAATACTGTTGCCAGCGCTGAAGAGAAATCCGGAGAGTTGAAACAGCAAATGTCAATACAAGCCAAACCGGCTTTGCTGAAAATCAAAGAGGGCGTTTCTGGCCCTATCCATGTCAGTGATATCAAAGCCAGGATGGAAGATGACCAACTTCAGGTGATGCTATGGCCGCGAGTAGCTGGATTGCGCTTGGCGCCTGTCCGACTCGATATGGGACAGGTTGACAATGAGGATGCTGCTGAAGCGTTTGTAGATGAACTGGAAGAACGCAAAGAAACGACAGAATCCGACGCCAGAAAGTTTTTTGGTCCGCTGGACTACTGGATTGGCTGGGCTGGATTGATGTTGTTAATCGGATTGTTCATCCGTAGATCAAAGCGTGGTCGTTCATAAGAATTAAATCGCCGGAGAAAACCTAAAAAGATTGGTCCAGACAAACATAGCTCAGAATATATGAGATTAATAGAAGGAGAGAGAGATGAGTTTAGACAGGAAATTGATACTGAGTATCGTTTCTATATTATTAATGGGTTCGATCGTTATATCAAGTTGTAGTCCGACCCAGGCAAATGCGGACGATCCATCAAATATACGCGGATCGGAAAACAGACTGGTAGTTTCTTCGCCAGAAATGGCCCGGGATGTAACGCTTACTTACCTAAATAACAAGGATGGCTACTCATCTGTTCCCTCCTCCAATGTCAGTTGGGCTAGAGAAAAAATCTCATCTGATGAGGTTGTTGCTACGAACAACTTCCTCTATTCATTTCGAGATTGGATGGTATCGGTAGTTTCGCCGGATGTGGCTCCCGAAAATAGGGTCTTTACAGTTGTTGTTCAAAACGATGAACAGAATTTCAAATGGGCCGGGCTGGTCAACAGCTCTGGAAAGATCGTAAGGATGAGAAGTTGGCAAGCCACTCCTGTGATTCCTACATCCACCCCAATATCTATAATTACCGCGTTACCCACTCCTACAACGGTTCCACCCACGGTAACGCCTCTACCTGCAAGCTGTCTCGATGCAACCTTTCTTGAAGATGCAACCGTTCCGGATGGTACAACCTATACGCCTAATACACGCTTCTTAAAAGAATGGCGTTTGAGAAATGCGGGCACCTGCACCTGGACGACCGATTATGATCTTGTCTATGTCGGTGGAAACCGATTGAGCGCGCAGCGTGCCATCCCCCTGTCTGAATCCGTCAGACCTGGCGAATCGGTGGAGTTAGGTGTTTACATGGTTGCGCCGAGAACTCCAGGTGATTATCGTGGTTTCTGGATGCTCCGTAATGCAAGAGGTGATCTCTTCGGGATTGGCGATGACGCGGACGATAGTTTCTGGGTCGATATCCAGGTTGTCGGAAATGTGAGCGACTATTACTATGATTTTGCCCTAGATTACTGCAATGCAATCTGGCGCAGTGAAACTGGCCGAATTCCATGCGGAAATGCAGCTACCCCCAGCAATGGGTCAGTGCAATTCTTGATCTCTCCAAACTTTGAAAACCGTCATGAAAATGAGCCTACGATCTGGGTGCATCCTAACGCGTCAAACGATGGCTGGATAGAAGGAAGTTATCCGGCAATTGATATTCAATCAGGAGATTCTTTCGAGGCCTGGGTAGGATGTCTGGAAGGCTATGATCTCTGCGATGTCACATTCTATCTTGCCTACACGGACGAAGACAACCATACCTTTACAGTGGATAGATGGCACGAAGTGTATGACAACCAGGTCACCATGATCGATCTGGACCTGAGTAGTCTGGCCGGGCAGTCCGTGCAATTCATATTGGGTATGGAGGCAAGCTCAGAGGATGTCAGTTCTGCGCAAGGTTTCTGGTTCGTACCACGCATCGTAAGGCCATAGCATAGCGATCGATAAAAACTTTTGGTTTGAAACTCTGTCAGGTAATCTATCGTTAAACCGGGATTTTTGACGGAAGGCGAAAAGATATTTAATCCACCCGCATTCGACCGGGGTTTAACAGAAAGAAACGAGCAAAGCAATTGAGTACTCAATTGCTTTGCTCGTGGAGATGTATCTATATATGTATCTATTTCCTATGTAACGATGCATACTCAGCAGAAAAGCTTTGTATTATCGTATAAATTGTTGGTTGGTATCGCTTCTGCCTTATCAGACATGATGTCTTCACCAACGAAAAAACACCTTTGAATTTGAACACATATCAAGATTGGAAAACGGGAGAAAAGATAAAAGTACACACATGAAAAATTTGAAAATGCCGGAAACCGATCAAAAAGAAATGGATAAAAAAGACAAGTCAAGCGCCCAAAAGATTCTGCAGCGAAGTGGTTGTAGTATCTGGTCATCCTTGTTCTGGTTGCTCATAACGATTGGCTTTGCGTTCTGGGCTTTTGGAGATTCAAACATCCTCGGTGGCCCCACCATGATCAGTTACAGTGAGTTTCGCCAGCAGGTCCAGGACGGGAACGTCACCACTGTCACGGTTCAAGGGGAGCAAATCAGTGGGACATTTGATGAACCTGTCAAACAAACTGCAGACGAACAGACGATTACAGTGGACCAATTCACAACGGTCATCCCATCCTTTGGAGATGATGAACTGCTGAATTTGCTGGAAACAAATGACGTAACCGTAGAAACTCGCGCCGTGCAGAATTTCTCCTGGATCAACATTTTGTTCTCCCTCTTGCCTTTTATTCTCCTGGGCGCCGTTGGATATTTCTTCATAAGCCGTATGCGCAGCCAGGGCAGCAACATCATGTCGATCGGCAAGAGCAAGGCGCGCCTGTACGACAAGCGCCAGGAAGTGGTGACCTTTGAGGATGTCGCTGGCACACATGGAGCAAAGAATGAACTCGAAGAAATCATTGAGTTTTTACGTGCCCCGTCTCGTTTTGAAAAGCTGGGTGGTGAAATCCCCAGGGGTGTTCTGCTGGTGGGCCCGCCGGGGACGGGCAAGACTCTACTGGCCCGCGCCGTAGCCGGGGAAGCTGATGTACCGTTCTTCAACATCACTGGCTCCGATTTCATGGAGATGTTCGTCGGTGTTGGCGCTTCCAGAGTGCGGGACCTGTTCGAGGATGCTAAAAAAGCCTCCCCATCGATCATTTTCATCGACGAACTGGATTCCATCGGTCGTACGCGTGGAGCGGGCCTGGGGGGCGGGCACGACGAGCGCGAGCAGACCTTGAACCAGTTGCTCTCCGAAATGGACGGCTTCGAACCGAACACGGATGTCATCATCATGGCCGCTACCAACCGCCCCGATATCCTCGACCCGGCCCTGCTGCGCCCCGGACGCTTCGACCGCCGCATCACCGTTGACCTGCCAACCATGAAAGACCGCGTCGAAATCCTAAAAATCCATTCCAGGAACAAACCGCTGGCTCCTGATATTGACCTGGAGCGTATCGCGCGAGGTACCCCAGGATTCAGCGGCGCTGATCTGGAAAACCTGCTCAATGAGGCCGCGCTTCTGGCAGCACGCCAGGACAAAGACGCGATCGAACTGGCGGATTTTGAAAATGCCCGGGACAAAATCATGCTCGGCCTGGAACGCGCCAATATGGCGCTCTCTGAAGATGAATGCGAATTGATTGCCTACCACGAAGGCGGGCATGCCCTTGTGGCTGTCTTTGCACCGCATGCTGATCCAATCCATAAAGTGACCATTGTCCCGCGCGGAAAGGCAATGGGCGTCACCCAGCAGCTGCCGGAAAAGGAGAAGTACATCTATCCCCGAGAATATATTTTAGATCGGCTGGCAGTTATGATGGGCGGACGAGCCGCGGAGGAAATGGTCCTGGACACAAACACCAGCGGTGCAGAAAACGATCTGAAACAGGCGACAAATCTGGCGCGCAAGATGATCCTGGATTGGGGTATGGGCGAGAACCTGAAGCAGGTTGCCTTTGGAGGGGAAAGTCAGCAAGTCTTCCTGGGGGAAGAACTCTCCCATCGCCGCAAGTATAGCGAAACCACCGCCCGCGAAATCGACGAGGAAGTCAAGAAGATTCTTTCCGATGCCTACGAACGCGCCCGACAAATTCTCGATGAGCACAGAGATGAGCTCGATCAACTGGTAGGTGTGCTGATAGAGAAAGAGGAAATATCTGGCGAAGAGGTTCTTGAGTTGCTTGATGTCGACCGGGAAGAGGTGGCTGAAAAAGTAAAAGTTTGATTGTAGATTTCAGGATGTATCTAAACTTGTATCTCTTTATTGGATACAGATATATTTTCTGAAGATGTTTTGCGTGTTATTGTGGGATATATCGAATTGTCAACCCGACTATAAACAGAATAGGAATACAAATGATTGCAGTGAAAGAAAAACAGGAATTGCAGGTCGAACAGTTACGCCGGATCTGTGATCCGGGGGTATTTGATTTTAAGAGCACAGCCGACTTATCGGTTTTGGATAACATCATCGGGCAGGAACGAGCGGTGCGAGCTACTTCGTTTGGGATCGACATCGAAAGCCCGGGCTATCATATGTTCGCGCTTGGCCCAACCGGGACGGGCAAAACCTCGATGATCGAGGACTTGTTGGATCGCAAAAGCGAAGACCAACCGGTTCCGGATGATTGGTGTTACGTCAACAATTTCGAAGAGGATGACAAACCACATGCCCTGCGCTTACCGGCTGGTAAAGGCTGTAAATTCAAGGAGGACATGGATCGACTGGTGGAAGATTTGAGCAATGAGATCCCCAGCGCTTTTGAAACTGAAGATTACGAAAAAGAACAGGAAAAAATCGAGGCCGACTTTCAGGAGAAACGGCAGGCGCAGTTCAAGGAACTCGAAAAAGAAGCAGAATCCAGAGAGTTCACCCTGTTACAGACGCCGCGTGGGCTCGTCATTGCGCCGGTTATCGACGGCGATGTAGTTACCCAAGATGACTTCAATAAGCTGGAAAAAGGTACGCGCGAAAAATTCGAGAAGCGTCAGACTGAACTGCAGGGAAAAATGCGCGACACTATCCGTCGCATCCAAGACTTGCAGGAGGAAGCCAAAGAGGAGATTCGCAAGCTTGATCAAGAAGTCGTCGGCTATGCTGTCGAACATCTGATTGAAAAGATGGCAGAAAAATACAGCGATCTGGAAGCAATCGTCGATTTTCTGCACAACGTGCGAACCGACCTTTTGAAGAATGTGGACGCGTACAAACAGGCCAAAGAACAAGAAGAAGCACAACAGCAACTTCCGTTCCAGATGGGGCGGATGAGCCGGAAGCCGAATTTCAACCGTTACAAGGTCAACCTGCTGGTCGATAATTGCGACACGGAGGGAGCGCCGGTCATCATCGAAAGCAACCCGACGTATCCCAACTTGCTGGGGCGCATTGAACACCAGGC
This sequence comes from Anaerolineales bacterium, assembly GCA_050115035.1. GTDB lineage: Bacteria > Chloroflexota > Anaerolineae > Anaerolineales > Villigracilaceae > JAABUE01. The sequence goes on from JASFRG010000053.1 coordinate 6,752, forward strand.
TCGTTTTGGCGCGCTGACCACCAATTTCCAGATGATCAAAGGCGGCGCACTCCATCGCGCGAACGGCGGTTATCTGATCGTGAACGCACGCGACATCCTGACCAAGCCGATGGCCTGGGAAGGGATGAAGCGCGCCCTGAAGGACCACGAAGTACGCATCGAATCGATGTACGAATCGCTGGGCGCCATTTCGACGCGCAGCTTGGATCCCGAGCCGATTCCGTTAGACATCAAGGTAATCGTGATCGGTGATCCCATGGTCTACTACCTGCTCTACAGCATGGATCAGGATTTCCAGGAACTCTTCAAAGTCAAGGTTGATTTTTCGGTCCAGATGGAGTGGACGGATGATGCCTTGCAGCAATATGCGCATTTTATCGGCACAATTTGCAAGAAAGAAAAATTGCTGGACTTTGCTCCTTCTGGGGTAGCCAAAATCGTTGAGGAAAGCGCCCGCATGGTCGGGCACCAGAAAAAACTGGCGACCAAATTCGGCGACATCGTGGACTTGATCCGCGAGGCCAGTTATTGGGCAGGAGAGAACGGCAATGGACAGGTTGAAGCTGATGATGTCCGACGAGCTGTTGAGGAGAAAATCTATCGTTCGAACCAGTTGGAAGAACGCTTACAGGAAATGATAGACGAGGGCGTTATCCTGATCGACACGGACGAAGAGACCATCGGGCAGGTGAACGGACTCTCGGTCTTGCCGTTAGGCGATTACGCTTTCGGGAAACCCTCCCGTATAACAGCCCGTACGCATGTCGGTAAAGCCGGCGTGGTCAATATCGACCGTGAGACCGAACTGGGCGGGCGCATCCATAACAAGGGCGTCATGATCCTGACCGGTTACCTGGGTGGAAAATACGGCCAGAATATGCCGATGGCTTTCTCCGCCAGCCTGACCTTCGAACAGTTATATGATGAAGTGGACGGTGACAGCGCTTCGTCCGCGGAGTTGTATACACTGTTGTCCAGCCTGTCCGGGTATCCGCTGCGACAGGACCTGGCCGTGACCGGTTCCGTAAATCAGCGTGGACAGGTCCAGGCCATCGGTGGCGTGAACGAAAAGATCGAAGGTTTTTTCAAAATCTGCAAGATGAAGGGCTTGACGGGTGAGCAGGGTGTCATGATTCCAAAGAGCAATATCGAGCACCTGATGCTGCGCGACGAGGTGGTCGAAGCCGTGGAGGCGGGCAAATTCCATATTTATCCGGTGTCGACCATCGATGAAGGCATCGAGCTGTTGACCGGCGTACAGGCTGGGGAGCGGAATGAGGCGGGTAAATATCCACAGGATACAGTTAATTTCGCGGTTCAATCCCGGCTGAAAGAACTGGCTGAAAAGGTCAAATCTTTTTCCTTCTCATCGAACGGGGGATCGGAATAAGAGATATGGATAGAGCTTTGCTCAAGAAACTGGTTAAGCGGGAAAAGTCAAAAATCGTGCTTCTTGTTATGGACGGGCTGGGCGGTTTGCCGATGAAGTCTGCCGGTCAGACCGAGTTGGAGGCTGCAAACACCCCTAACCTGGACCGGTTGGCCGCTCAGTCGGTATGTGGGTTACACCAGCCTATCGCTCCGGGTGTCACACCGGGCAGCGGCCCGGCGCACCTGGCCTTGTTTGGATACGATCCCCTTAAATATCAGGTAGGACGAGGTGTTCTTTCTGGACTGGGGATTGGCTTTGACTTGCAGGCCAATGATGTGGCTGCACGCGGTAACTTCTGCACGGTGGATGAAGCTGGTGTCGTGACCGACCGACGTGCGGGCCGCATCCCCACAGAGAAGAATCAAGAATTGTGCGACCTGCTGCGTCAGAAAATCGATTTGCCCGGTGTTGACGTTTTCATCCAACCGGTAAAAGAATATCGCTTTTTGTTGGTCTTGCGCGGTGAAGGTCTTTCTGGCGAATTGGCTGACACCGACCCGTTGGAGGTCGGGGAAAAACTCCTGGCCCCGCAAGCCTTATCTGATAATGCGGAGAAGACGGCGGAACTGGTACAAAAATTCGTCGACCAGGTGGGGGATATTCTGGCCGATCACCAGCCCGCCAATATGGTTTTGCTGCGTGGCTTTTCGAAGATACCCGACTGGCCGCAATTTGAAGATACTTTTGGGTTGCGTGCAGCGGCCATTGCCGCGTATCCAATGTATCGGGGCGTGGCCAAACTGGTCGGCATGGATGTGCTCGAAATGGGTACGCAATTTGAAGAAGAAGTCAGTACGCTGGAAGAGCGCTGGAACGATTACGACTTTTTCTTCCTGCACATGAAACCGATCGATAGCGCCGGGGAAGATGGAGACTATGAACGCAAAACCCAGTTGATCGAGCAGGTCGATTCCTTCATGCCTCGCTTGCTGGAGCTTGAACCGGACGTTCTGTTGGTAACCGGAGATCACTCCACGCCTTCCCTGCTCAAGTATCACAGTTGGCATCCGGTGCCTGTGATGTTGTGGTCCAGATATTGCCGCGCGGACAGTGTGAATAGCTTCGGAGAGCGCGCCTGTATGAGTGGCGGATTGGGACCGCGTATTCCCGCTACTGACCTGATGCCATTGGCGCTGGCAAACGCCCTGCGGCTTGATAAATTTGGCGCGTGAAAACGAGAAGAAGGAACGGTAAAGGAATTACAAATGTACAAAACGATTTTAGTTCCCCTGGATGGCTCAAAAAGGGCAGAGGCCATCTTGCCCCATGTTGAGGAATTGGCACAACGTTATAAAGCCCGAGTGGTGTTTACCCGGATTGTCGAGCCGCCGCCGCTTGTCATTCCGCCGGGGCAGCCAGATGTGACGATCTATAAGAGCGAACTGGAACAGCGCACGGAAGAAGCCGAACTGTACTTAAAGGGCATTCAAGGCGAATTTGAAGAGAAAGGTATAGATGCACGCAGGGATCTCGGAAAGGGTCCTGTTGTGGAAGCCATTGTCAATGCGGCGATGCGGCATGATGCGGATTTGATCGCCCTGGCCAGTCACGGAAATAGTGGTCTGGCGCAGGTTTTCTATGGAAGCGTAGCTGCCGGAATTTTGCAACGTGTAGATCGACCTTTGTTGTTGATTCGCTCAATATCAGGTGCTTGAAAATAATTTCAATTAAACGGTATTTCCCCGTAGCCGGGTTGGCCCTCATCAGCAGAATCTTGCTTGAGGTTTGGCCGGTTGAGGCGGTGCATGCATCCCAATCCGCATTACTGCGATGACCTGTCTTTCTTGTAATTCTTCTCCTGGGTTTTCCTGCCGTCCATTTTGCTGAGACCTGGGGAGTATTGCCAGAAGAGTTGGGCGAAAGTTCGTCACCGGACGTACTGTTGAAAACATTCCTTGGCGGCGCACTACTTAGAATCCTGCTCGTTGTCTGGGATGTCATTTTTGTGCTTCCAAGAAATATGAACGTTCTCGGGGTAACCGCATTGCCTTTTTATACAGCCGGCGCTTTTCTGGTAGAAGTCATCCAACACACTATTCCCCTGGTGATCTGGCTGGGGATTTTCGGTCAGTTAATGTTCAGGGGGAATTATCAGCAGATTATTTTCTGGATCGGAGCGCTCATCGTAGCGGCGCTCGAACCAATCTCCCAACTGGGAGGTCCGTTCTTCAGCGGTTATCCGCCCGTGTTCTATGCAGTGGGTGCTCTGATGATTTATGGGATCAATCTGTTTCAATTATATATTTTCAGACGCAATGGATTTGCCCCCATGTTTGTCATGCGGCTGGGAACGTATTCCTTTTGGCACATGATCTGGGGGGTGATCAGGTTGAAAATTTTATTCTGAAATATCTCCGGCAACTTTCGAATTATTTCAAGTGGGGCAATATAACCGGATATGTATCTGAGATGTATATACCTGCACATGGACGCTCACTTTTCTTTATGCTATGTTGATAATTAGAAGAAGTATTTTATGGGGGGTGTTAATTGAACGATAAAAAGGAGAATCGATGAAAGAGAAAGTGAATACAGTTGTGGTCGGTGGAGGACAGGCAGGGTTGTCCTCCAGTTATCACCTGACCAGACAAAATCGTGAGCATGTCGTCCTGGAAAAGGACCGGATTGGCGAATCCTGGAAGAGCAAGAAATGGGACTCCTTCACCCTGGTAACGCCCAACTGGCAGTTACGCCTGCCCGGTTTCGCCTATGATGGAGATGACCCGGATGGTTTCCTGACCCACGACGAAGTTGCTCAATACGTGGACGATTATGCCAACCAGTTCAACCCTCCCGTCCGAATTGGGGTTGAAGCCACCTCTGTCGAAGAGGGGAATAACGGAGATGGGTTCAGGGTTGAGACCAATGCTGGTAAGCTGCAAGCAGATAATGTCGTGGTCGCGACCGGCACATTCCAACAACCCAACATCCCGGACTTCAGCCAGCGAATCTCACCGGATGTGGTCCAGATGCATTCCAGTTGGTATCGCAATCCCGAAGCTTTGCCCCCCGGGCGCTGTCCTGGTGGTCGGCGGCGGACAGTCGGGTTGCCAGATTGCCGAGGAACTGTACCAGAGCGGCAGAAAAGTTTACCTGTGTACCAGCAACACCAGACGGGCTCCCAGACGCTATCGCGGGAAGGATTTCACCTGGTGGCTGGACAAAATGGGCGTGATCGACAACACGGTGGATGACCTCGATTCCCCGAATGAGCGCTTCGATCCAAACCCGTATGTAACTGGCAAAGACGGAGGCCACACGCTGAACCTGCACCGGTTTGCGCGTGACGGTGTCACTTTGCTGGGAGGCTTGAAGGATGCTGGAGGTTCCCAGGTCAAGTTAGCGGATGACTTGAAAGATAACCTGACCAGGGCAGACAAGTTCGCGACCCAACTGAGAAACGGTGTGGATAAGTTTGTCGAAAAAACCGGCATGGACGCCCCAGAGGAAGACCAGCCGGAACTGTGCGTCGGGTATGATTCCGAGCGCACCACTGATCTGGACCTGAAAGCTGCTGGTATTAAAACGATCATCTGGGCTACCGGTTATGACTATGATTACAGCTGGGTCAGGTTCCCAATCTGGGACGAGTTTGGCTATCCCGTGCAGGAGCGCGGAGTCACACAGGTGCCCGGTTTGTATTTTGCTGGATTGCACTGGATGTATACGCTCAAATCAGGGCTGTTCATCGGCGTCGGCGAGGACACTGCCCACGTTGTTAAACATATTGAGAGGAGATAATCTTGCAAAATCTTATTGAGCTTGAAACGCAGGGCTGGCAGGCGCTTTCTACAGGCAAAGATGCGGCGCAGGAATTCTATCGCTCGCTGCTCACGGACGAAGCTGTCATGCTGTTTCCGGGAGGAATCCTGCTGAGAGGCAAAGAAGAGATTCTAGAATCGATCGGCTTGCAACCCTGGAACACCTTCCATTTCGAAGAAACCCACACAGTCACTTTAGCGGAGAATGCAGGTGCCGTCGTTTATAAAGTTACCGCCCGGAGAAAGGGCAGCGCCACTTACATTGCCCTGATCAGCAGCCTGTACATCCTGAGTGATGAGGGATGGAAGCTGGCACTTCACCAGCAGACGCCGATATAAACAAGAAGGACGCATGAACGAGACAGATATCCATATCCCGTGGGCGCACTCGCATGAGAAAATTCTTGACGTTCTGGACGTATCAGAAACTGATGGGCTTAGCGAGCCGGAGGTCAAGAACAGGCGTGAGAAATATGGCCAAAATCGCCTGCGCAGTGCTAAGACGAAAAGCGCCTGGGCAATCCTGGCTGAACAGTTCAAGAGCCTGCTGGTCGTCCTGCTGGCTGTGGCAGCCGTTCTGTCGCTGATCTTTGGCGAGCTGATTGAAGGTGTTGCCATTATGGCTGTCATCCTCATCAACGCCGTCATTGGGTTCGTGACCGAACTGCGTGCGGTACGTTCAATGGAAGCCCTGCAAAACCTGGGAAGCGTCGAGGCAAAGGTCCGGCGCAAAGGCCAGGTAAACAGAATCCCAGCTGAAGACATTGTGCCGGGCGACATCATTGTGCTGGAGGGCGGTGACGTTGTGACCGCTGATCTGCGTCTGACAGAGGCCTCCAAACTCCAGGCAGACGAATCAGCCCTGACTGGGGAGTCGCTTCCGGTGAGCAAGCAGGTTGAGGCGCTGGAAGAGGAGGCGCCTCTCGCTGAACGGGCTAACATGCTTTTCAAGGGTACAGCCGTCACACGCGGTTCTGGTCAGGGTGTGGTGGTTGCCACCGGGACAGATACGGAGCTGGGACATATTTCTTCGCTGGTCGAGGAAGCTGAAGAGCAATTAACCCCCCTTGAAAAACGGTTGAACGAACTTGGACGCAGACTGGTCTGGATCACCCTTGTGATCGCCGTTGTGGTCGCAATTTCCGGTATCCTGGCTGGAAGAGATATCTTGCTGATGATCGAAACGGCAATCGCCCTGGCGGTGGCTACCGTTCCCGAAGGTCTGCCTATCGTGGCGACCATCGCCCTGGCGCGCGGCATGCAGCGCATGGCCCGTCGCAATGCGCTTATCAACCGTCTTTCCGCGGTCGAGGCGCTGGGTGCCACCAACGTAATCTGCACCGACAAAACTGGAACCTTAACTGAAAACCAGATGACCGTGGTGGAGATCACTCTGGCGGGAACGGACATTAAGGTCAGCGGGGAGGGCTTGCAGATGGAGGGTAAGTTTTCACAGGATGGGAATGATGTCCATCCACGTGAGCATGAGATGCTGCACAGGATTCTGCAAGTAGGCGCGCTATGTAACAATGCTGAGATTAACAATAAATCGGGGGATGACACTGAAGCCATAGGCGAACCGCTGGAGGTGGCTTTACTCGTCGTAGGCTTGAAGGCCGGAATCGCACGGGGCGAGCTTTTAGAGAAGTGGCCTGAAACCCGAGAAGACGCCTTCGATCCTGACACCAAGATGATGGCCACGTTCCACCAGATAAACGGTAGCTATCGCGTGGCTGCCAAGGGTGCTCCCGAACCCGTGCTGGAGACCTGCACCCAAATTTTGACAAAAGATGGAGAGAAAAAACTGGACGATGAGGAGCGTCAGTCATGGATCGAGCGCAATGAAAAAATGGCGGAGGCAGGCTTGCGTGTACTGGCGCTGGCCACTCGGACAACAGATGACGATGAAGTCGATCCTTATGATGGTCTGACTTTCCTTGGGTTGGTCGGCCTGCTCGACCCACCCCGCGAGGAGGTGCGCCCCTCCCTGGAGGCCTGTGTGGAAGCCGGTATCCGTGTGGTGATGGTGACCGGCGATCACCCGGTCACAGCGCATAGGATCGCTCAGGCTGTCGGGCTGGTCGAGAATCAGGATGTGGATGTCATTCATGGTCGCGATCTGGGTCAAAGGGATGATTTGTCGGAGGGGGAACGTCGGCGCGTTTTAGAGGTCCCGATCTTCGCGCGGGTCAGCCCCGCGCAGAAACTGGACCTGATCGCTATATATCAGGCTGAGGGCCACGCCGTGGCGATGACCGGCGATGGCGTCAACGATGCGCCTGCCTTGAAAAAAGCCGATATCGGTGTGGCCATGGGAGAGCGGGGCACACAGGTTGCCAAGGAAGCGGCGGATATGGTGTTGCAGGATGACCGCTTCTCGAGCATCGTAACTGCGGTGGAACAGGGCCGGGTGATTTTCGATAATATCCGCAAGTTCGTGTTTTACCTGATGTCCTGCAACATCAGCGAAATAGCTGTAATTTCCCTGGCCTCGTTGGTCAACGCGCCGCTGCCTTTGCAGCCGCTCCAGATTCTGTTCCTGAACCTGGTCACAGACGTGTTCCCGGCTCTGGCATTGGGCGTGGGGGAAGGCGAAGAGGCCATCATGCACCGTCCGCCTCGCAATCCCAAGGAACCGATCCTGACCCGCCGTCATTGGGTCGAGATGGGCGGTTTCAGCGCCCTGATCACGTTTTCGGTGCTGGGCGTGATGGCGGTTGCTCTCACCAGCCTGGGGATGGTACGCGAGCGCGCCGTGACGATTTCGTTCCTGACACTGGCCTTTGCTCAACTTTGGCATGTATTCAATATGCGTGACCGGGGAACCGGATTCATCGATAATGAAATTGTACACAATCCCTGGGTCTGGGGTGCACTGGTATTATGCACAGTTTTGTTGGTGGCGGCTGTCTACCTACCGGGACTGAATACCGTACTCAAGGTAGTCGACCCGGGTCTTACGGGTTGGGGGCTTGTGTTGGGTGCCAGCTTTTTGCCGTATATCTTGGGGCAGATCTATAAATCTATTCAATTCAATGCCGAAGGGTAAGTTGTGGATTGATTGAAAATTTCTGTTTTTACGGAGGTACATATTTTGCAATTCTTAGAGTTATATGGAACCGAATTACAAATTTTGGCTTATGTCGCTCTAGCAATGGTCTTAGGCGCGGTGATTGGCCTCGAGCGTGAGTTCAAAGATAAACCCGCCGGTTTGCGTACCCATATCCTGGTGGCGGGTTCTTCCGCTTTGCTTGTCGCGCTTGGAGATGTTATTGCAACTCAGTTTGAGATCGATTTGGGACAACAAATCATCCAGGCAGACCCCACCCGCATTATGGAAGCCGTCATCATTGGGATAAGTTTTGTAGGAGCTGGAACCATTATCCGCAGCAGGGAGGGCGGCGAAGTGGAAGGCCTGACCACAGCGGCCTCCTTATTGGTAGCTTCAGGAGTTGGAATCAGTGTGGTTTTGTCAAAATTTGTGTTGGCGGTTGGTGTCACAATCCTGGCGTTGTTCACATTGCGCGTTCTGAGTTACCTTGAATTTCGTGTGGCCTCTCGAAAAGAGAAATAGATTCAGCGATCGGTTCATCTAGCTGTGAGCGGCTCGCCGTTTCCGATTAGCTTTTATGCTCGTTATCCAAAAGCAACATCCAGCACCATCATAACGGCAAAGCCGACCATTACACCTGTTGTCGCCAGGTCGATGTGACCTTCGCGATGGGATTCGGGAATCAGGTCTTCCACGACCACGAAAATCATCGCGCCGGCTGCAAACGCCAGCGCATAGGGCAGCATCGCACGTGCCAATATAACCACAGCCGCTCCCAACACGCCGGCAATCGGTTCCACGATGGCTGAGAGTTGACCGTACCAGAAACTCTTTAGCGGAGAAGTTCCAATGCGGCGCAGCGGCATGGAAACGGCGATCCCTTCAGGGAAATTCTGGATTCCGATGCCTATTGCCAGAGCAATTGCTCCGGCAACGGTAGCAGTTTCAAGTCCCTGGACGGCTGCGCCAAAGGCAACCCCTACAGCCAATCCTTCTGGAAAGTTATGTAATGTAATTGCGATGATCAACAATGTAGTCCGCTGCCAGGTGGTCTTGATGCCTTCCGGTTTATCTTCCCCGATGTGCATGTGTGGCAGGAGATAATCGACACCACGTAAAAAGATGCCGCCAAACAGAAAACCTGCCAGAGCCGGCAGCCAGGCCGGTACACTCTGACTTTCACTGATTTCAATTGCGGGTGCAAGCAGGGACCAATAACTGGCCGCAATCATCACACCGCCAGCAAATCCCAGGGTCCAATCCAGAATCTTTTGATTGAGTTCCTTGCCCACGAAGACAGTGGCTGCACCCAGAGCAGTCATGAACCACGTGAACAGGGTAGCCAACAAGGCCTGAATTAAAGGATTCAGGTTTGAAAACACTTCAATGATTGGCGGCATCTGTGTCTTACTTAACCTTCTAACACAGTATCTTCAGCATGTTCAGCTAGTTCGGTCAAATCTCCATCCATGAATAGCATGTTTTTCAGGATGTTTCGCCATTTCGGCGTGCGACGCAGTAGAAATTCAAGGTCCATGCCAAAATGAATAAATTCTTCCTTCTGCGCATGCGCCATGACGGCGCGCGCTTCAGCATCTTTCTCAACTTCAAGTCGTTGAGCATACCAGCCGATCGCTTCAGCTTCTTCGATCATGGACTGCATTAGGCGTGCAAACGTGCGCGTTTCTTCGGATAATTCTTCAGGTGGTTCGTGATATTGATCAAAACCCATTATTTTTTCCTTTCTATTTCATTAATATTTTTTCAATTCCAGGAGTCCCGCAGATTGCGTAGATATCTTACGTATTTTTCCAAAGCCTTGAATGTTGATCTAAAACTTTTACACTCCTCTGTGGCTAATTACTTATCGATTGTGTTTTCAACACTGGACAGCCAGACTCCCAAATTTTTAGTTGTTGGATAAAAGCCCGCCCTCATCTGGGATGCTTCCAAAATGCTCCAGATAAGCAAGGATTTTTTGCACGCATTCCAACGCAGAATTCTCTTCGGTATCTACGATAATGGCTGGTGCGTCCGGTTCCTCATACAACTCCTGTACACCCGGAACGTGCATGTTTTTTGATCCCAACGCTTTTTTGTAAATTCCCTTTTGATCGCGTTTCATACAAGTGTCTATTGAACACTGCACATAGACCTCGATGAAGTTAGGCAAATATTCACGAGCTCGTTGGCGGTAATCCAGGCGATGCGCGGTTGCAGCAATAATTGTATTGACACTGTTCTGTACCAATAACTTGCCAATATATGCCAAGGTCTCATAGAACCAATCGCGTTCCTCAGCGCTGTAAGTGGGATCCGGCGTCAGGACTTTTCGTATTTGATCTGAATCCAGTACCTGCACTTGCATATTTCGTCGATTGAGTTCTTCTGCCAGGAGATTTGCCAGTGTCGTTTTACCGCAGGCAGGCAGACCGGTCAGCCAGAGCGCGAAAGCATCCATTATGCAAGCACTCCTAGGTACTGGTTTACCTGCTGAGGATCGAACCAATCCACATCCAGAATCGTTTCGATAAACTCGAACAACTGCTGGCGGGTTTTGGCCTCCAGTTCGGGATACCAGACCGGGTGAGCCAGCACGAGTGCGCGCCAGACAAAGAACGGTTGGACGACCTCATTTATTTCCAAATCCTGCGTATTTTGGAGATACTGTTCCCAAAACAGTTCGAAGAGCACACGATAGGCGCCGTGCAATGCGCCATCCTGTTGTAATGAGAAAAATAGGAAGTTGATGCTCAGCGCGCTGACGTCATCGGCGGGTTCCCCGAATTGACCGCGGCTGCGATCCAGGACGACGAACTCGTTGTTCGTGTCGAACAAAATATTCCAGGGATGGAAGTCCCCGTGAACCTGACTTAAACGGTTCGTACGCCCTTTGAGCTGCCAGCGCCAATCGATCAATTTTTCCTCGATAGCTTTCAACCGCTCCGGTGGCGCGACATCAAAATCAGATGGATAGCTGTCGATCAGCCCCATAATGCCCTCACCATGCCCCAGTAGATCCCGGATGCAGCGTCGGTACAGGTTGGGGCTATCCTTTTTGGTCGAATGGATATTTACCAGATAATCGGCAAGTGCCAGTACGCGTTCTCGGGTCTCTGGCAGCAGTTTTTCGGCGGAGCTCAATTTCTTGAGGTCTTCCGCAAACAGCCTGCCCGCCTCGAACTTGGTGACCAGGAAAAATTCTTCCGTGTCATCCAGTGATTTTAGATCGCCCTCGCGCGTGAATGCGCCCACTCCCAGCGCATTGACGTGCTTCGGGAGTTGGTTGAACGAATCAAAATCCAACAATATGCTTTGCGCGCGATCTGACCTTCTCTCGTGACCATACTTATCCGGGCGGACAGTATGCAGCACCAATCTCTCACGCGTGCCTTTGACGTCGACATCGATCAACAAGGGGATACCATAACCGAATTCTTTGATTTCTTCATCCGGGTGGGTAAATTCTCTGATTTCGACTACATCGACTGCTGTTTTATATAAGGTCTTCAGATATTTCTGTAAGTCCTCTTTGTTGAAGGGAATTTTATTGCTCATCTGGTTTTGCATCCTCTCTCGGGGATTCGGGGTCTAATTCCCAACGGTTGCGGTCACGATCGCGTATTTTCTCCCCGTCCAAGGGTTCTTCATCTTCATACGTTACGCCCAAAGCCCGGCCTAATTCATCGACCTCATCCTGGTCGGGCGTCGGGACGGACCCGCCTACGGCTTCTTCCCCGGCTACATCGGCGGACTGCCAATCGGCATCCAGATCGCCGCCTGAAAGTTCCGGTGACTTCGAATGATGTTCTTCCAATTCTTCTTGTAGTTCTTGACGTCCACCAGCAGCGAGGTGTTGACGGTCTTCAAAAACTGTTTCAATCTCATCATCTTCGGTGTACTGCGCAGACTCTTCAGCTACGGCATCAGCATCTTCGTCCGCGGCAATACTGTCCATGCTGGTTTCCTCTTCGAGCAAATAATCCTCGCCCGAACGGTCGCCTGTATCCACTGGGACGACTTCGTCAACCTTGTCAGCATCCTCCGCAAGCGGTCTTTTTTCTCCCGTGTAAGGGTCAATTGCTTCATTTTTCTGTCGTTCTTTTTCTTTTCCCATGGAATGTCACTCCTTTCTATCTACCTGTTTTCAATAAAATTACCGGATTTTATGCAAGAAAAGGTTCTCGCATGGTTTCGATGATTTTTTTACAGAACGCAGGCAGGTCTTTTGGACTGCGTGATGTGATTAAGTTTCCATCCTGTACCACTTCTTCATCGACCCATTCCGCTCCTGCATTGACCAGGTCGTCACGGATTGCAGTGGTGGATGTGAGCCGTTTCCCATCTACGATGTCCGCGGAAATGCCAACCCAACCGGCATGGCAGATCATCGCCACGGTTTTGCCCTGATCGTAGATACCTCGAACCAGATCGAGTATGGCCTGATGTCGGCGCATTTTGTCTGGGGCGTAACCGCCGGGGATGATGATTGCGGCAAACTCATCGGGAGAAACTTCGCTGGCTACGGCGCTCACATTGACCGGATAGCCGTGTTTGCTTTCATAGGTTCGAAAGTCTGGCATCCCAACGACAAGGACTTCGGCTCCGGCTTCTTTCATCCGCAAGAGCGGGTACCATAACTCTAAATCTTCATATTGATCTTCTGCCAGAATGGCGATTTTCATGTTTTTCAATACTGTATTCATCCTTTACCTTTCTATATTTCTAAGTTTATGCTGTTTGTAAATTTTCCAGGGCGGGCATGTTATGTTTTCCGATTTCGAGCATGAGCCTGCCATAATGGATGACACGAGACCAATCAAGCAGGGCTGCGGTGAGACGGTGGACATAAAGTCGCGTGTTTTCATCGGTTAATTGTCCATCCGCGTTGAATTTGTCAGCAGCATTGGTGACCTGCACCACGGGTTTGTTGAGTGGCAGCATGTTGGTGAACACGCACACCTGTCGAAAGTGCATTTGCGCCCGGACTGTCCCACTCCTGCCGATCGCCGCACCCATGATTGCGATAGGTTTTCCATCCAGAGGAGACTCGCTTGGAGGGCGTGAAGTCCAATCGATGGCATTCTTCAAGACGCCGCTGATCGAATGGTTGTATTCCGGGACTGCAAAGAGCAGGGCATCTGCCCATTCGATTTCGCGCTTCAAAATCTCTACTGTTTCGGGTTCACCCTGCTGACGGATGTCTTCGTTGTAGGGTGGAATCTGGATCAATGTTTCATTGTCAAAAATTTGAATTTCCATTTCTTCAGGTGCCAATTCCTGAGCCGCGCGCAACAAGGCGCGATTGTATGAACCTTGGCGCAGGCTGCCTGCGATCCCCAATACCTGGACTTTATCTTTGTTGATTCTCTTTTGCATATCTTCCTTCCTAAAGCGAGTTTTTTCTTTTTTTATTTATCTGTTGTCTGTCATCAAAAGACCAAACGGTAGTTCGTTAGGGTCTGGTTTTTGTATTTTTTTCGTGAGCAGGTCCGGGGAGGATACGATGCGGTTATCCCGCGCAAACGTAAATAATTACCCCCGAAAATCCTACTTTACAACCTTAAACATAACACGGATGGGAAGTTATGTTGATAGATAAGGATACATGCAAGGGGTACAAGTTTGGATATACCCAATACAGCGCTAATAATGAATTCCATAGATATATCCAAACTTGTACCTTTCCCGTATGCCTTGATACATACCCCTGAAAATTCTGACATGATATGGTTGATCATCTGTAAAAGCTAACTGTTGGGAGAGTTGCTGGAAAATATGACACATCACAAAATGGTGCACATTGATGACTATAAAAAATATGTCGATACGCATGTGATCGAGCGGATCAAGGAAAAGGCTCGCGAGGTGCAGTCTTTGCACGTTACGCATGTCAATTCCACCTATTATGGTGGGGGGGTGGCTGAATTACTGGGCTCTCTTACGCTGCTCATGAACTCGCTCGATATTCTCACCGGCTGGCGTGTGATCCAGGGCAGCCCGGACTATTTCAGCGTGACAAAGAAGTTTCATAATGCCATTCAAGGGGATGATATCAACCTGAGCGATCTCAAGAAAAATATTTATGAAGACGTGGTTTATGAGAACGTGGTGCGTAATCACCTTGATCATGACCGCGTCATCATCCATGACCCGCAACCGCTCCCGATGATCAGACATTATCGCAAGCGAGGTCCCTGGATATGGCATTGTCACATCGACCCCACAGACCGTGACGAAGAACTCTGGCATTATCTGCGCAAGTTTATCGAAGGATATGATGCGGTTGTTTTCAGCTTGAGCGAGTACAAGCAGGAATTGGACACCCCCCAGGTGTTCTTTACGCCAGCGCTGGATCCCTTCAACATAAAAAACAGGGAGATGGACCAGAAGCAAATCCAGGAACGCTTGGATCACTACAATATCCCAACCGATCTGCCGATTATCACTCAGATATCCCGCTTTGATTCATGGAAGGACCCTGAAGGTGTGATCGAGGCTTTCAAACTTGCACGTCAGGATATCGATGCCACGTTGGTGCTTTTGGGGAATGTCGCCACCGACGATCCGGAGGGTGAACAGGTCTACCACTCACTATTGGATGAGCGTGAAGAACGCATCATTATTCTCTCGAAGGAAGATACCGCCCTGGTCAATGCTTTGCAGCGACGCGCAGATGTCGTGCTCCAAAAGTCAATTCGCGAGGGATTCGGCCTGACCGTGACAGAAGCCATGTGGAAGGGAACACCGGTCATTGGTGGAAATGTGGGCGGAATCAAAAAACAAATCAAAGATGGAGAGAACGGTTTCCTGGTCTCGTCACCAGAGCAGGCGGCTAAACGTATCGTCCAGTTGGTTAGAGATGAAGAGCTGCGTGCAAGTATGGGTGAGAAAGGCAGAGAAAGTGTTCGCGAGAATTTTTTGATGACTAGTTTGCTGGAAAATTACCTGGATTTGCTAAATGGGTTCGAGAGCGATTTTCGCTATTTACATTGAAATAATAATTCGAATATAACAGAAGTTGATGTTTTCGAGCCCAACCCTAACATGCTATAATTGATACAAAAGATGTCCAATTCAGGGGTACAAAGAAAGGATAAATAAATGAGCGAAGGGCAAAACAATGGTCCCGTTCGCATCGCACTTGACAAAGCCAAAGATCTTTATGACGAGGAAAATGTTACCGTTTTAGACGTAGTTGATTCGGAAACATTCGAAAAACTTGATTACAAAATCGAGGGGGCAGAACGCATCAATCCGGAAGCCATCGCTGACGAATATCAACAGTTGCCCGAAGAACAGCCCGTTCTGGCTTATTGAACTTGACCGAATGCAGAAACGAGCGTCCGTGCGGCGTTCTTCCTTAGAAAGAATGGATATCAGGCTCACGCCATTAAAGGCGGCCTGAAAGCGTGGAAAGATGAGGATTATCCGCTAGAGGAAAAGGATAATTAAATGAAGAACTGGATTCTTACCTGTCCAAATTGTGGAACTAAGAATGAAATTCCGAAACAGGCTGTGGTCGTAAAATGTGGGTTTGCACATTGTCACTGTATCTGTAGCAATTGCAAACATGAATTTGACGGCCAGCAGGATTACTCTCTCTGGCTTGGATTGACCGAGGTCTCGATTGCCGAGCTTGAAGGGTAGGTTGCTTTTTTCGTCGGGCAACTGTCTTTCAACATAATGTTTTCTTAAGATGGTTGTTAGTTACCAATAAAGAAATTGCCTGGGGATTATTCTAAGATAGTTGAGGAGGCTTATGCAGACTGTTGGTTTATGGCCGTTGGGTGTCTACTTTATTGCGGTGGTGGTGCTGCTGGTCGGAATGTTGGTTATATCTTATATCCTGGGGGAGCGCCATAAGGAGCATGCCACCGACGAACCCTATGAATCAGGCATGCCCATCATCGGGACAGCGCGGCAGAGACTGACCGCCAAGTTCTACCTGGTGGCCATGTTCTTCGTCATCTTCGACCTCGAGGCTGTATTTGTCATCGCCTGGGCCTTAGCGGCGCGTCCGCTGGGCTGGGCCGGATATATCGAAATTTTTATTTTTATTGGCGTGCTGATGGCTGCCCTGGTTTACCTGTGGCGGCTGGGTGCGCTCGATTGGGGTACAAGGGATTGATCTATGCGTTGGTGGTTCAGTAAACCTGAAGACGAGACTCCCACAGAAAACGGCCAGCAGACATTCGGCGAGTTAATGAGCCGTTTATTTATGATGGCGCGTCTGCAAGACCTGCTGGCCTGGGGCCGCAGGAATTCGATGTGGCCTTTCAACTTCGGCTTATCCTGTTGTTACGTCGAGATGGCAACCGCCATCACCAGCCGTTACGACATCGCCCGCTTCGGTGCGGAAGTCATCCGTGGCACGCCGCGTGAAGCCGACGTGATGATCATCGCCGGTACGCCCTTCCTCAAGATGGCGCCTATCATCAAGCGCCTGTACGAGCAGATGATGGAACCGCGCTGGGTCATTTCGATGGGCTCGTGCGCCAACTCCGGTGGCATGTACGACATCTACAGCGTGGTGCAGGGGGTCGATAAGATCATCCCGGTCGACATGTATGTGCCCGGCTGCCCGCCCCGCCCGGATGCTTTTATGGAGGGATTGGTCCTGCTCTCAGAGAGAGTGGGGAATGAGAAGCGCCCACTGAGCTGGACGATTGGTCCGCAAGGTGTGGTCAAGCCGGAGAAAACTCCATACCGAGACAAGAAACGGGAAGCGCGCAAAAAAGTGACCACGTTGCGCCCGCCCGATCAGGTGTAAAGGTGCACGATATTTTTCAGGAATTAAAGGACAGGTTTTTCGGCGAGGCCATTTTAGGAACCCAACAGACTAAGGATGGGATCCTTACAATTTGGGTTTCTCCGGCTCGGACTCCCGATGTGCTTGCTTACCTCAAAAACAGCATTTCCCAGCCTTTCAAGATGCTCTACGACCTGACCGCCATCGACGAGCGCACACGCGAGCATCGTGACGGCCAACCGGACGCCGATTTTACGGTTGTCTATCATCTGCTGTCTTTCGACCGCAATGATGATATCCGCATCAAAGTACCGCTTAAAGGTGAATATCCCTCGCTCCCCTCGATCTCAGATGTTTGGGCGAACGCCAACTGGTACGAACGCGAAGTCTGGGATATGTTCGGGATCGATTTCGCAGGCCATCCACATATGGAACGCATCCTGATGCCGCCTACCTGGGAAGGTCATCCGCTTCGCAAGGAACATCCCGCGCGCGGCACAGAACTGGGTCCTTTTGAACTGCCGTTAGAGAAGCAGGAGCGCGAGATGGAAGCCTTACAGTTCCACCCCGAGCAATATGGCCTGAAACGGCACGGCGAGGATACCGACTTCATGTTCCTGAACCTGGGTCCGCAGCATCCCGGCGCGCATGGTGTGCTGCGCCTGATCCTGCAACTGGACGGCGAGGTCATCCTGGACGCCATCCCCCAGATCGGATTCCATCATCGCGGTGCGGAAAAGATGGGCGAGCGCCAAACCTGGCATTCCTACATTCCCTACACTGACCGGGTGGACTATCTCGGCGGTGTTATGAACAATTTGCCCTATGTGCTGGCTGTCGAGAAGCTGGCTGGTATCGAGGTCCCCGAACGAGCGCAAGTAATCCGTATTATGATGGCCGAGTTCTTTCGCATCTCGAGTCACCTGGTCTGGTATGGGACCTTCGCCCAGGATGTGGGACAGCTTTCGCCGGTTTTTTACACTTTCTCTGACCGCGAGCGCCTGTTCGACATTGTGGCCGCCGTGACAGGCGGGCGCATGCACCCAAGCTGGTTCCGCATCGGCGGCGTGGCACAGGATCTGCCCAATGGGTGGGAGAAAATGGTGCGTGAATTCATCGATTACTTCCCGCCCCGTCTGAACGAATATGACCGGATGATCATGCAGAATGGCATCTTCAAGGCTCGTACAGTGGGCGTGGGTGACTACACCCTGGACGAAGCCATCGAATGGGGCGTGACCGGCCCCGGCCTGCGTGCCACCGGTCTGGAATGGGACTTCCGCAAAATGCGGCCTTATTCGGGTTACGAAAATTTTGAATTCGATATCCCGACCGCGACCCATGGCGATTGCTACGACCGCGCCCTCGTACGCGTCGAAGAGATGCGCCAGAGCCTGCGAATTATCGAGCAGTGTATGAAGAATATGCCTGCCGGGCACTACAAATCCGATCACCCGTTGACCACCCCGCCGCGCAAGGAACGCACCATGGTCGACATCGAAACGCTGATCAACCACTTCCTGAACGTCAGTTGGGGGCCGGTCATCCCGCATGGGGAGGTCAGTGTCAGTATCGAAGCGACCAAAGGTATCAACGGATATTACCTGGTCAGCGATGGCGGGACCGAGTCGTACCGTACCCGCATCCGCACGCCATCCTTTCCGCATATGCAGATGGTTCCCGAGATCGCCCGTGGCCTGATGATCCCGGACTTGCTGGCGATTCTGGGCAGTATCGATTTTGTACTGGCAGATGTGGATCGGTAATAGTGTTCCTCCCGAAGGACATCGGGATGATGTGAGCGGAGCCGCGTGTTTTTTGCGGTGCAGCCGAAGGGTAAATGTTGGGTAATGAGTAAATAGTAATTATTTTGAGTTTTTTCCTTCGACTTCGGGTTTCCCTGGCCCAACCTTCCAGGACGGGCGATACGGCAGAAAAACGCCGTCTACTCAACCCTCCGCTCAGGACCAAAAGGAATTATTTATGCTGACAGACACAATACGACAGGAAATCGAAAGCCATCTGGGCGAATACCCATACAAGCGCGCTGCCAGTATCGAAGCGCTTAAGATCGTCCAGAGGCATCACAAGTGGGTTTCTGACGAGCACTTGAAAGATGTCGCCGCCCTGTTGGAGATGACCCCCGATGAGCTTGACAACGTGGCTACGTTTTATAACCTGATCTACAGACAGCCGGTAGGCGAACATGTCATTCTGTTGTGTGATAGTGTTTCCTGCTGGCTGACGGGTTATGAAAAGATCCGCCAGCATATGAAGGAAAGCCTGGGAATCGAGTTGGGTGGTACTACCGAAGACGGACAGTTCACCCTGCTCCCGATGGTCTGCCTGGGCGACTGTGATCATGCACCGGTCATGATGGTGGACGAAGACACCCATCACGATCTCGATGTCGAAAAGATCGACCGCATCCTTGATTCCTATCGGAAAGAAGCGTGATGGAAACACCGCTGACCCAAAACATCCAACCCGATCGCACGCCCCTGGACGTCAAAGCCTACGAACGCGCTGACGGCTATCAGGGACTGCGGAAAGCGCTCAAAGAGTTGGCTCCTGGCGAAGTAACGGAAGCAGTCAAAAAGTCCGACTTGAAAGGACGCGGGGGGGCTGGGTTCCCAACTGGTATGAAATGGAGTTTCGTCCCCATGGGCGAGGATGCGCCGTGTCCGAAGTATCTGGTGGTCAACGCCGATGAGATGGAGCCCGGCACGTTCAAGGACCGTCTGCTTCTAGAAGGCGATCCGCACCAGTTGATTGAAGGGGCGATCATCAGCGCCTACGCCATCCAAGCTGAAGTTGGGTACATCTTCCTGCGTTGGGCCTACAAGGAGGCCGAGCGCAAATTGCGCAAAGCGCTTGCGGAAGCCTACGACGAAGGCTACCTTGGAAAGAACATCCTCGGCTCGGGCTTTGACTTCGAGTTGTACCTGCACGTCAGTGCCGGGCGTTATATGTGCGGCGAGGAGACCGGCTTGCTCAATAGCCTGGAAGGCAAACGCGCCATTCCGCGCGCCAAACCGCCCTTCCCGCAGATCAGCGGATTGTGGGGCCAGCCGACGATTGTCAACAATGTCGAGACGCTCAGCAACGTGCCGCACATCATCCGCAAAGGTGCGGACTGGTTTAAAAGCCTGAGCCACACCTCTGACGCTGGTACCAAGCTTTACGGTGCCAGCGGACGGGTCAAACGCCCGGGTTTGTGGGAACTGCCAATGGGCACCCCTCTGCGCGAGTTGCTTTACGAACATGCCGGCGGCATGCAAGATGGATTGCAATTCCGGGGTGCACTTCCGGGTGGGGCCTCGACCGATTTCCTGGTGGAGGAGCATCTGGATGTGCCAATGGATTACGAACATGTACAAAATGCGGGCAGCCGCCTGGGGACCGGCACGCTGATCGTGCTGGATGACCAGACCTGCCCGGTGGGGATGGTCCAGAACCTGGAACATTTCTTCGCCCAGGAATCCTGCGGCTGGTGCACACCCTGTCGTGAAGGACTGCCCTGGGTGGCACGCACATTACAGGCCATTGAAGACGGGCAGGGTCAGCCCGAGGATCTGGACATGCTGGCTTCTCATACCAAACTGCTCGGCCCGGGCCACACCTTTTGCGCGCTGGCGCCCGGTGCAATGGAGCCCCTTCAGAGCGCCTTACAGTTTTTCCACGAGGATTTTGAGCGGCATATTGATGAGAAGGGTTGTCCGTGGAATGAGTAGCCGATGGTCGAGTAGCCCTGAATGTTCTTTGAGGGGCGTATCGAGACCACCAGTAACTAGAAATCATTTGTTCCTATTCAAATTTTGGTCTCGATATGGGCTGGGTTTCGATACGCTTGCAAAGATCGCTCGCTACTCAACCGCCAGCCCTACTCGACCAACGGAGTAATATTTTTAGGAAACATATATG